>QIKW01000058.1 GCA_003231975.1 Acidimicrobiia bacterium | reverse complement strand
AGCCACGCGCTCGTCGACTACAGTCGCCGCTGGCTGAGGTACGGCCCGGTTGAGATTCTGCCGGATTGGGTGCGGCCGAGCGCCTAAATTGTCAATTGTTCGTCAATTGTTCTCAAACCATGTCAAGGACAGCAGTCCAGGGGAGGTACTGTCGCCACGATGAGTTCTGGTGAGGTGGAAGCACGCACGGGCGACGGCGTCGACCAGTCCAAAGAATCCGGTGGAGTCAAATCCGGTGCGGACGACCAACACAGAAACTCAGGCGGTTTCTCGACTCGGCTTCACCCCTTGGGTTGGGTGGCGCTGGCCGTTCTGGTTGGCGCCGTTCTTGGCTCGTTGGTCGGCACTGACTTCCTGATTGGGAACCTCCTCTGGTGGCACTGGCTGGTGCTTGTTGGCACTGTGTTGCTTTCAACCAGCACAGCCGCGATGGACGTTATTCGTCGTTTCCTCGAACGCATCCCAGACTTCACAGGTGCCATTGCTTGGCGGCTGGCCTGGATGGTGTTCTTCATTCAGCTTTTCAACGTTGTGACCAGGTACACCAACAACTGGTTCGAACGAGACATCCTCTTCGGGCAGTCAACCAGCCTTGCCTGGATGACCTTCTCCTTGCTGTTTCTGCTTGGTGTCAACTACGGCGTGAAAGCTGGAGTGAACCCAAGAATCGACTTCTGGTGGGCCGAGTTCAAACCACAGACCAAGGCCTGGCTCGACTTCGTTCTTCACTGCCTCCTCTTCCTGCCATTCCTGTTTATGGGTGCCCGCCTGCTGATCCGCTATGCGGGGGTGTCGCTTGGCCAGAGACGTGACGGCAGCTGGCCCGAGGGGTGGCGGGTTTGGGAAACCTGGGAGCAGGCAACCGACGCCGACCAGCTTCCGGTTGGCCCCATCCAGGCGTTCATCTTCGTTGGTTTCTGCTTGTGGGGTCTGCAAATTTTGGCCGAGGTGATCAAGAACGGGTTTGTAATGATGGGACGCGCCGATCTGGCAGACGTTGAAGAGTCCGACGCGCCGCTGAGGGTGGAGTAAAGAATCATGGATCTTGGAGTCTTTCTCTCTTTAGTGATGTTCGTGGTCTTCATGGCCATGATTCTCACGGGCTACAACGTCGCCTTTTCGTTCGCCGCAACTGCAATCTTTTTCGCTTTCATAGGCGACCTCACCGACACCTTTCGGGTGGAGAGCCTGGCGATCCTCCCCCAGAACTGGGCCAGGGCCCTTGAAAGCCCAGATCTGTTGGCCGTTCCTCTGTTTGTGCTGATGGGGGCCATCCTGGAGAGATCCGGGTTGGCCGAGCGATTATTGAACGCGTTCGGACTCTTAATGGGGCCCGTGCGGGGCGGGGTTGCCGCTGCTGTGATCGTGGTGGGCACTCTCTTGGCCGCCGCCACGGGCGTTGTGGCAGCCACCGTAATCGTGATGGGGCTTCTCTCGCTCCCGGCCATGCTTCGCTTGGGGTATGACCACAAGCTGGCAACCGGGGCAATCATCGCATCCGGAACGCTGGCCCAGCTGCTGCCGCCGTCGATCGTGCTCATTCTGCTCGCGTCCGAACTTGGCGTTGGAATCCTTGGGCTCTTTGCCGGAGCCTTGATTCCGGGGTTGCTTCTCTCGGGGCTTTACATCATCTACGCCCTGGTGCTCTCCCACTTCCGGCCCGAGGTGGGCCCGATCATGCCAAAAGAAGAGCGCCAGTTAAGCGGCAACCCTGGTGCCAAGGCGGCCTTGTTCGTCGGCATCGCTCTTGGCGCCATTGTTGGCCTGGTTCTTTTGCTGATCAGCCCGTCGATAGTACCAATAGGATTTGCCGCCACTTTCGCAGTGTCGTTCCTGATTGTCTACTTCGGCAAGATGCTCGCTACCGAGGTGTTGGTATCGGTCGTACCGGTAATCGTGCTGATCATGGGCGTGCTGATTTCGATCTTTCAAGGGGTGGCAACACCCTCTGAATCGGGGGCCGTTGGTGTCTTTGGAGCGCTGATTCTCGCTGTTCTCAACTACGGCTTCGATCGCCTGTTAGTCAGCGAGGGCGCCACCCACATTCAGCCAGACTGGCGCCTCACTGGCAAGGCAATGGGCGAAGCAGGCCGCTCAACAGCCAACATCACCATTCTGGTGATGACCCTGCTGTTCGCCTCAACCTTTTTCAGCTTGATGTTCAGAGAGCTTGGCGGCTCTGATCAGACCTCAGAGTGGTTGAAAAGCATCGGCGGCGGCAAAGCTGGCTTTGTTCTCATCGCCATGGTCGCGGTATTCATTCTTGGCATCAACCTCGAATTCCTCGAGATCACTTTCATCGTGGTCCCCATATTCGTTCCAGCCATGCAGCTGCTGGAGTTCAGCACTTTCGACAAGGTTTGGTTTGCCGTTCTGATGGCAGTGAACCTGAATATGGCATTCATCTCTCCACCTGTCGGGTTCTCGCTGTTCTACCTCCAAAGCGTTGCCCCGCCTGAGGTGAAAACCTCCGACATCCACAAAGGGGCCATTCCGTTTATGGTGCTTCAGGGCATTGCTCTGGTGATCCTGGGCCTGGTGCCTGCTATAACAGAATTCTCGTTCAACACTTTCAGCCTGAATTAGCCATTTTCTAGTCAATTCAGATCAGTCAGTCCAGATCAGCAACATTACAAATGAATAAACAAAAAGGGGAAACCAAACAATGACTGTTGAAGAAGAATCAACCGGATCAGATCTCGACCGCCGCTCTTTCCTTGGCAAAGCTGGGATCGGCGTCGCCGGTTTTGCTGCCTCGGCCACGTTGCTGGCAGCTTGTGCCAACGACGAAGAAGATGGCGCAACGCCAACAACCGAGGGTGGTGACACAGACACCACCGCCGCCGGAGGGGAAGACACCTCCGAAACTACCGACGCAGAATTGGTCGAACTCAGTCAGGAGTTGCCAGAGATCGAATGGGAGATGGGAACCAGCTGGCCAACTGCTCTGATCACCATCTTTGGTGCTGCTCAGCTGTTTGCGTCCGAGGTTGGCAGGCTTACGGGAGGAAGATTCAAGATCAACGCTAGGCCAGCAGGCGAAATCGTCGGTGGCCTCGACGTGCTTCCAACGGTTCGCGATGGTGGCATGCAGATGGGCCACACCGCTTCGTACTACTACGTCGGGCTCAGCCCGGTGCAGCAGTTCGGCACCGCGGTGCCCTTCGGCCTAACCCAACGCCAGCAGAACGCTTGGCTGTCTGAGGGTGGAGGTTCTGAGCTACTCAACGAGTTCTACGCCGAAGAGCACGGCACCATCTCCTTCGTCGCTGGCGGCACTGGCTGTCAGATGGGCGGCTGGTTCACCAAAGAGATCGAAACCGTTGCCGATCTCCAAGGCTTGAAGATGCGCATTCCTGGGATGGGCGGCCAAGTGCTTTCCAATCTCGGTGGAGAGCAAGTCACCGTTGCCGGTGGCGAAATTCTCACCTCAATCGAAACGGGTGCCATAGATGCAGCCGAGTTCGTCGGCCCAACCGACGACCTCATCCTTGGCCTTGATCAGCTGGGAACCCAGCTGTTCTACTATCACCCAGGTTGGTGGGAGCCAGGTACAGCTCTCGAAGTGCAGATGCCGCTTACGCTTTGGAATGAACTTCCCGAGCAGTATCAAGCAGCCATCGAGAGCGCTGCCAACACTGCCAACATGCGCACGATTGCCAAGTACGACGTGCTCAACCCTCGTGACCTCCAGATCGTCAAGGGGTTCGCCGAGATTCGTGAGTTCTCCCCCGAGCTGATGTCTGCGTTCAAGGAGGAAACCGAAAACGTCCTCGACGGGTTCGCCGCCGACGATCCACGGTTTGCCGCCATTCTTGAGCCATGGCGCACCTACCGCGATGCAGTATCTGAGTGGCACGGCCTGGCCGAACGCTCGTTCCTGAACCAGCAAACTGCCTAGTACGTTTCACAACCCACAGCGGTGGTGTGGCACTCCCACGCCGCCGCTGGTGGTGTTTTTACCGGGCGCTTAGCTGGTCAGTCAGAAGCTATGGCGGCCATTGATCCCTCGGAACTCTTGGCAACCGAGAAGCTCCGCTGGCCTACCTGCCATTCGGCTGCCAGCATCGTGCCGCCAACCCGCTGCAAGGAGGTTTTGGCGTCAAGCCGCTCCTGTAGTTCCACGGCGTACTGCCTTACTTTGCTAGCCCGAAACAACACCAAACCGTCGCTGGTTTTGGCCAGGACCCGGTAGTCGGTTGCGGCCGATCCGGCAATGGCACCCCCGGCGACGCCAACCGCAACCCGAGTAAGCCAGGTGTCGAACCCGGCCAAGGCGGCCACCAGAACAAGCACCGCAAAGGCCAAAAGCGAGTAGATCTCGGCCCAGCGATGGCGACGCCACATGAAGGCGGCGTACTGCACCGTCTCTCCCTCCCGTAACCTCTTCTGAACAGAAGCAAGCAGAACCCGATGACGCATCGCTGGCAGGGTAGGCCCGTCTGGAGCCCTATAGTCAAGCAAGTGAAAGGCGCACCACTTGACCTCGTTCCTTGACCGCATCAGGGCCGCGGCCCCAATTGCCTCCCGCTACGGCGGATCGAAGTTTCGCAAGCCCACCGATGCCCTCGTTGCCGATCTTGAGGCTGCGCTTTCCCCTGGTCAAGTAAGGGCTGACGGAGCCCAACGGGCCCTTCTCAGCCACGATGCGTCACTGTTCGATGGTGGTGTTGCTGGCCCGGTTTGCTTTCCAACCACTGGCGAAGAAGTACAGGCAGTAGTAACTGTTGCCCTGCGCCACAACCGCGCCATTGTGCCAAGGGGGGCGGGAACTGGCTTGGCCGGTGGGGCCATTCCATTTGGGGCCCCCGTTGTGATCTCGTTAACCAGAATGAATCGCATACTTGAAGTTGATGTAGAGAACCGGGTGGCTTGGGTTGAGCCCGGGGTTGTCAACCTGGACCTCACCAAACACCTCAAACGGATCGGGTTCCACTTTGCTCCAGACCCCTCAAGCCAGCAGGTTTGCACTATCGGTGGCAACGTTGCCACCAACTCGGGCGGCCCTCACTGCCTTGCCTACGGTGTCACCGACGCTCACGTTCTGGCCGTGGAAATTGTGCTGGCTTCTGGCGAAAAGGCCATGCTCGGCTCGATTGGGCCCCAAGACGAAGGACTTGACCTACGTGGCGCTTTCATTGGCAGCGAGGGCACCCTTGGGGTGGCAACCAAGGTGGCTGTGCGGCTTACGAAGAACCCCCCTGCGGTCAAGACGCTGCTACTTTCGTTCGCCTCGGTTCGCGCTGCCGCCAACACCGTCAGCGCTGTAATTGCCGCTGGCATCGTTCCGGCAGCCATGGAGGTTATGGATCAGCGGATCACAATCGCAGTTGAGAACTTCGTTAAGGCTGGCTACCCGGTAGATGCAGCGGCGGTGCTGTTGGCCGAAGTTGAGGGCTTGGCAGACGGCGTCAAGATCGAAGCCGAGCAGATTTCGGCCATCGGCACCCAGAATGGTGCAACCGAAGTGCGGCTGGCCCAATCCGAAGCCGAACGCGAGCTCCTTTGGAAGGGCCGCAAAACGGCTTTCGGGGCTGTGGCCCAGATCAAGCCCGACTATTACCTTCACGACACCGTCGTGCCTCGATCTGCCCTAGCCGACGTGCTTGAAGAGATCTACAAGATTGCCGACCGTCACCAGCTGATCGTGATGAACGTCTTTCATGCTGGCGACGGCAACCTTCACCCGCTTCTTTTGTTCGACCGCAGGATCGAGGGCGAGCTTGATCGGGTTCACGCCGCGGGGGCCGAAATCGTGGAGGCCTCGCTGGCGGCGGGCGGAGTTCTTTCCGGAGAGCACGGAATTGGCATTGAAAAGCAGGACTACATGGATCGTCTCTTCACCAGCGACGACCTGGATCATCAGAACCGCCTGCGGAACGCCTTTGACCCGTCTTGTCGCACCAACCCTGGAAAGGTTCTGCCTATGGCTCATTCCTGTGCCGACATTCAGGCCCTTCGCTCGGTCCCTGCGGGCGTTTGGGGATGACCACGACACCAACGACCAGCACACTTAAGGTTACCGACCCGGTGCTGCTTGAGTTCGCGGCCGAAGTTGGCGCTTCCGGCAAGGTTGCGGTTGTCGGTGCCCAAACCCGGTGGGATGTTGGCGGCCAACCGGCCAAGGGTGTCCGCCAGCTTGGCGCGCCCGCTGGAGTGGTTGAGTACAAACCCGAAGAGATGACTGTGAAGGTTCGGGCCGGCACCTCGGTAAGCGATCTTGATGCCGAACTCGCCGCGGCGGGCCAGCGTTGCGCCCTGCCAAACCGCGGCGGCACAGTTGGCGGGGCTGTCGCGGTTGGTGAAGACCATCTCGGCGTTCTTGGCCGGGGCCCAGTTCGGGACTCGGTTTTGCAGGTTCGCTACGTTTCAGCCGACGGCGTTACTGTCACCGGTGGCGGCCCGGTTGTGAAGAACGTCAGCGGTTTCAATTTGCCAAAGCTTATGGTTGGCTCGCTTGGAGTTCTTGGCTGCCTCTCTGAGTTTGTGCTCCGAACGAACCCCGTGCCTGGGGTCTCGAGGTGGCTTCAGTTCGCTGATGCCGACCCTTTCGCCGTCTTCGACTTGGCCCACCGCCCAGGAGCCGTGTTGTGGAACGGCACGTCAACGTGGGTGCTGCTCGAGGGCTATCTACCCGATGTCGAAGCCCAGAACACTCTGTTAATCAAGCAATGGGCGGGCGTGGAGGTTGAAGCGCCGCCTCCCCTGCCCCAGCACCGTTGGGCCATGCCCCCCGCAGCTCTCAGCACTGTTGGCCCGCTCCCAACCGGAGAGTTTGTGGCCTCGGTTGGCGTTGGCAGGCTTTGGGGCCAACGCCCTGCGCCGCCAACCGCCCAAGACCCGGTGGTTGTCGAACTGAGCCGCAGGCTGAAAACGAACTTCGATCCAACCGGGCGTCTCAACCCCGGACGCACCCCCTAATCCCGAACTCTCCGAAATGAACCCCTGATATGGACCTGAAGATAGACCCAGAGGAACTGAATGCCTGCGTGCAATGTGGGCTGTGTCTCCCCCACTGCCCAACGTTTCGGGTTACCGGAGACGAGGCAATGTCGCCCCGTGGGCGCATAAAGCTGATGCGCGAGGTGCAAGACGCAGGCGCACCCCTAACCAAGGAAGTGTTGCGCTCATTCGACACGTGTGTGCAGTGTCGGGGCTGTGAAACAGCCTGCCCCAGTGGTGTTCAGTACGGCCATCTAATGGAGGCAACCCGGGAGACCCTTGCCGCAAAGGGCAAGGTAACGCCAAGGTGGCAGCGGGCCGCGCTGATGGCCCTGAACCGGCCCCGCATGCTCAGGGCAGGCTCGGCTGCCCTGGCGATTGCCAACAAGTTTGGGCTGGTGCCCGCTCGGCTGGGCCTCCCGGCCAACATGCCGGTGCGTCAGGCCCCCCTGAAAACCTCAGGTCACGACGTCTACCTGTTCACCGGTTGTGTAATGGACGCCTGGCAGCGAAGCATTCACGCTGCGGCTCAACGAGTGGTTGAAGCTGCCGGCTA
The DNA here is from genome assembly GCA_003231975.1 of Acidimicrobiia bacterium. Lineage (GTDB taxonomy): Bacteria > Actinomycetota > Acidimicrobiia > Acidimicrobiales > SZUA-35 > SZUA-35. The sequence goes on along the minus strand of QIKW01000058.1, from coordinate 16,494 downwards.
CGGAGTGGAACCAACCGGTGCTCTGGCCCCATGTTGTGGGGCCCTGCACATGCACGCTGGCCTGGCCAAGACCACCCGCAAGTTCGCGAGGGCGATGATCGCATCGCTGCCGGACCGCCCCATCCTGGTTGACTCGGCCGGCTGTGGGGCCGCAATGAAAGACTACGGCCACCTCCTTGGCACGCCTGAGGCAGCAGCGTTCAGCGCTCGGGTATTCGACATCCAGGAGTGGCTGGCGCCAAACCTGGCGCGGCTGCCCGTTTCTGAACCGCTCGATGTAAGAGTGGCAATTCAAGACCCCTGCCATCTCCGCCACGTTCAGCAAGTCCACCTAGCCACCCGCGAGGCCCTGGCGCCCTTCGTTTCTGAGTTGTTGGAACTTGACGACGAAGGTTTGTGTTGCGGTGCGGGCGGGGCCTTCTCGGTTCTCGAACCAGAACTGGCCCAAGACATCAGGGCCCGCAAACTCACCTCGATCGAGCGCGTCGATCCAGACTACGTGGCCAGCGCCAACCCAGGATGCGCCCTTCACCTCGCCAGTTCCGGCGTCCCAACAATCCACCCCATGGAGCTAATAGATGCTGCTATCAATAACACCCCCCTGCCTGCCAAATGAGTAACTCAAAACGAGTAACCATCAACGACCTCCAGGTCTCGCCAGATCTCGCGGCCTTTGTAGACGGTGAGCTACTGGCGGGCACAGGTGTGAGCCCAGAAACCTTCTGGGCCGGTCTGTCAGCCATGGTGTCCACGCTTGGGCCAACCAACCAGGCCCTGCTTGAAACCCGAAGCAACATGCAGCTTGAGATCAACCGTTGGCACAAAGAGCGGGCTGGCACGCCCCACAACCCGGCTGAGTATCGGGCCTTTCTGGAGCAGCTGGGCTACCTGGTGCCAGCCGGGGAACCCTTCGCGGTAGGCACTCAGAACGTCGACGAAGAAATAGCCAGCATTCCAGGTGCCCAACTGGTAGTTCCCCTCAGCAACGCCCGCTACTCCCTCAATGCGGCCAACGCCCGCTGGGGTTCTCTGTACGACGCTCTCTACGGCACAGACGCCATTGGCAACCCGCCCGCCGCCGGCCCGTACAATCCGGCTCGGGGCGCCACCGTGATTCAGTGGGGCAAGAAGTTCCTTGACCAGGCAGTTCCCCTGCAAGGAGCTTCCCACGCCCAGGTCACCGGCTATGCGGCCTCCCGAGGGCAACTGCTGGCCACGACCGCTGCGGGACCAACCGCTGGGCTGGCAGACCCCGCACAGTTCCGCGGCTACCTGGGTCGCGAGGCAACGCCAGAGTCGGTGTTGCTTCGCAACAATCATCTTCACATCGAGATCGTGATCGACTCGTCTCACCCGGTCGGGATGGCCGACACCGCCGGAGTGGCAGACATCGCTTTGGAGGCGGCAGTTACCGCAATCATGGACTGCGAAGACTCGGTGGCAGCAGTTGACGCCGCCGACAAGGTTCTCTGTTACCGCAACTGGTTGGGCCTAATGCGGGGAGACCTCAGCGAAGAGGTAACCAAAAACGGGGCAACCTTCACTCGCACTCTGGCTGCCGATCGCGTCTTCACTGGGGCAGACGGCCAACCGCTGGGACTTCCCGGCCGTTCGCTGATGCTTGTGCGCAACGTTGGGCATCTGATGACAACTCCTGCCGTTCTTGACGCCGAGGGCACCGAGATCCCCGAAGGACTGCTTGATTCGCTGGTCACAGTGGCGGCCGCCCTCAGCGACCTTCAGAAAGCCGACGGCTCCAGGAACTCCAGGTCCGGTTCTGTTTATGTGGTGAAGCCAAAGATGCACGGGCCAGACGAGGTTGCATTCACCAATGAGATTTTCAACCAGGTTGAGAACATCCTGGGTTTGGACCCAAACACGGTGAAGATCGGGGTTATGGATGAGGAACGGCGCACAACACTGAACCTGATGGAATGCATCCGAGCCGCCAAGGATCGGATTGCGTTCATAAACACCGGCTTCCTTGATCGCACCGGCGACGAAATTCACACCTCAATGGCGGCCGGCCCGATGGTGCGCAAGGCTGACATGAAAGCTCAGCGCTGGATCCTGGCCTATGAAGACTGGAACGTAGACGTTGGCCTGGCGGTCGGCCTCCAAGGCCGAGGCCAGATCGGCAAGGGCATGTGGGCCGCCCCAGACCTCATGGCCAAAATGCTTGAGGAGAAGATCGGCCATCCCAGCTCTGGCGCCAACTGCGCCTGGGTGCCGTCGCCAACCGCGGCCACCTTGCACGCCACGCACTATCACCAGGTTGATGTGTTCGCCCGCCAAAACGAGTTGCTGGCCGGAGGCCCCCGGGCCACGGTTGATGACCTGCTGCAGATCCCGGTTGCGTCTGCGTCAAAGTGGACCGATGCCGAAATCCAGGCCGAGTTGGATAACAACGCCCAGGGAATCCTTGGCTACGTGGTTCGATGGGTTGATCAGGGCGTTGGCTGCTCGAAGGTGCCCGACATTCACGACATCGCCCTGATGGAAGACCGCGCAACTTGCCGCATCTCTTCCCAGCACATCGCCAACTGGCTGCTCAACGGCGTGGTCAACCAAGAACTGGTGATGGACACCATGCGCAAGATGGCAGCGAAGGTTGACCGCCAGAACAGCGCCGATCCCAGCTACGAAGCCATGGGGCCCCTATTCGACGGCTTGGCCTTCACCGCGGCCTGCAACCTGATTCTCGATGGCGCCACACAGCCGTCTGGTTACACCGAACCAATCCTGCATGCAGGCAGGCTTAACAAGAAGGCGGCATCACAATCCACCCAAGGAGCAGCCAAGTGATCACCCTGGAACAAGCAAAGGTCATCATCGAGTCAGCAAAGGCCAAGGCATCGGAAAACGCCATGATGCCGCTTTCAATTGTGGTGCTTGATTCGGGCGGCCACTTGAAAGCATTCGAACGCCAGGATGGCGCATCGATGCTGAGGTTCAAGGTTGCACACGGCAAGGCGTACGGTGCAATCGGGCTTGGCGTCGGATCGCGCACTGTTGAAGCAATGGCCCTGGCCCGGCCCTACTTCATTGCTGCGGTGAACGGAGCAGTAGACGGAGCGTTGGTTCCAGTTGCAGGCGGGGTGCTAGTGGTAGACGGAGAAGGCAACCATCTGGGCGCCGTTGGCGTATCGGGCGACAATTCAGACAACGACGAGATAGCTGCGGTTGCAGGAATCGAAGCCGCCGGGTTCAGCGCCGTCACCGGTTAAGACCGGCCTGGTCGCTTGCCCCCCTCACCCGGTCTGGCATCACATTCAGGTAGCCGAGACCTAGGCCAGGGAATGACAGAACTTGAATATTCGCCTGCATCCCTCTGCCAGGTCGTCGTCTCCAATTGCGAACGAGATCCGCACCCAGCCGTCGGCGGCTGGCCCGAAATTGGCGGCGTCCAGAACGGCTACGCCGGTGGCATTGAACAGGTCCCAGGCAAAGTCTCGGCTGGAGAGGCCTGTGGCGCGAACATCAAGCAGCACAAACATTCCTGCCGCCGGTGCCAGAACCGAGAGGCCTGGAACGTTCGCCAGATGGTTGAGAACCAGATCGCAGCGTCGCTGGTAGATGGCCCGCATCTCGTCAACGTCTGAGTCGTGATTACTGACGGCCACCTGAGCTGCTTCTTGGATGAACCCGGGGATGCCGTAGTTCATGGCCAGGGCCACGTTTTCCATGTGATCAATCAGATCCTCGGGTCCAACCGCCCAACCGATGCGCCAGCCTGTCATGGCGTGAGATTTCGAGACCCCACCAACTATCACCGTGCGACCGGCCATTTCCGGAACGGCTGCAACTGAATGATGCGTGCCGTTGAACACCAGCTGGGCATAGACCTCGTCGCTCAGCACCCAGAGATCGTGATCAACCGCGATCTTGGCCAAAGCGCGGATCTCAGACTTTGTGGCTACCACCCCGCTTGGGTTGGATGGCGAGTTCACCATGATTGCCTTTGTTCTGGAGGTGACGGCGGCCTCAATCGCGGCTGGGTCAAGCCGGAAGCCAGAGGCCGCGGGTTGAGGCACCGATACCAGGGCGGCGCCCCCAACACCAAGGGTTGCCTCGTAGGTGAGATACCCAGGATCTGGGATTATCACCTCGTCTCCGCCCGCCAGGAGGCAAAGAGATGCGTTAAACAGCGCATTCTGAGTACCGGCCCCAACGATCACGTTGGCCGACCCAAAGGACGTGCCGGAGATCCGGTTCACATACTCAGCGATCGCCTCCCGCAAAGAAGCCCTTCCCCGGATATCGGTGTAGTGAGTGTCTCCACCCTCCATAGCCGCGGTTGCTGTTTGGATGATGGGCGCTGGTGTGTTGAACTCGGGATCTCCAATACTGAGAACAATCACGCTTTCGCCCCGCGCTTTGGCCGCCCACGCCGCGCGGTGAACGGCCCAGCCGTCGGGGCCACGGCCCGCAACCCGCTGGGTAACCGATGAGAATTCCCGTGTCATGACAGGTTGAAGTTGGCTGCCCGCTTCTCGACGAACGCGGCGATGCCTTCTTGGCCATCGTGCAGACCCATAGCGTGGGTAATGGCGTGGCCTTCCCTCTCGCCTGCTTCCTCCAGCGAGGAATCGAACCCTTCATAGATCAGTCGCTTGGCATGTCCGACGGCCCACGCCGGGCCAGACGCCAGTTCATCGGCCATTTGAAGGGCGGCAGCGTCGGCTTCGCCCTTTGGGACAACACGGTTCACCAGCCCCCACTGCTCTGCCTCGGTGGCGCTGAGCACCCGATTGGTAAGAGTGAGATCCAGGGCTCGCCGCAGGCCAACATGGCGGGCCAGGAAGTAGGTGGACGTGCCGTCTGGGGTAACGCCTGCCCTGGTGTAGGCCATCGTGAACTTGGCGTTCTCGGAGGCGACCACAAGGTCGAAAGCGCACATGATCGACATGCCTGCGCCGCCTGCGGCTCCCCCAACCGCGGCAACCACGGGCTTTGGCATTCGGTGCATCCGGTAGATGGCGCCGTGGAAGTCGGTGAGCATGTCGGCGGCAACGCTTGGCAGGTTCTCGCCTGCCGCGTTGAACTCTTTCAGATCGCCTCCGGCGCAGAACACCTTTCCCTCGGCGCCAACCAGAACCACTCGAACATCTTTGTCGAAGTGCGCCGCCAGCGATGCGGCCCTGAGGTCCTTTGAGAACTGAACACTCACCGCGTTTGCACCCTCGGGCCGGTTGAACCGAATGTGGGCAATGTGGTTTTCAACGCGGTAACTGATCGTCTCGAGTTCCATGAGCCGAACACTACCCGTGAAACATCGGGTCCTGTGAGTATCAGACTGCCTCGACCACCGTGGCCGGGGGTTGTTAACGCTGCATTGCCATTGCGGCGTACAGGGCCACGCCGTTCGCCAGTTTCTCTTCACTGATTCGCATCAGGTTGGAGTGGTTGGGGGCCGCGGTTTCTGGTGTGAGACCCTCTGGGCAGACACCCATGAAGGCCATTGCCCCTGGCACTTCCTGAAGCACGTAGCTGAAGTCTTCGGCCCCTAGCAGCGGGCGGGGCATGGCAACAGAGTTGGCTTCGCCAAGCACTCCGGCCGCAACCTTCAGCACCAAGTCGGCCTGCTCTGCGTTGTTCTTTGTGACCGGGTAGCCAGGAATGATCGACGCGTTGCAAGAGCAGCCGTGAGCTGCCGCTGTTCCCTCTGCCACGCGAACTAGATCGTTGTGAAGCGTGGCCCTGGTTTCCTCGTCAAGCGCCCTGATCGTTCCTTCAAGAAAGGCACTTGGCGGAATCACGTTGTTGGTGGTTCCGGCCTCGATGTGGGCCACGGTTACCAGCCCAGATTTCGCTGGATCCAGAGAGCGGCTGACCATGGTGTGAAGGCCAGTAATGGTTGCGGCCGCGGCCGGAATGGGATCCACGCAATGGTGGGGCGCAGACGCATGGCCTCCCCGGCCTTCGACGGTGATTTCAAACCGGTCGGCGCTTGCCATCAGGGAGCCGCCGCGAGTGGTGATCACACCGTCGGCGAAGTTTGTGAACACATGAATGGCGAAGGCGCGGTCAACTCCGTCGAGGACACCCTCTTCGATCATGTACTTCGCGCCGTGGCAGCCCTCTTCCCCTGGTTGGAACATGAAGCGAATCTTGCCGTTGAACTCGCTTCGGTTCTCGCTAAGCAGCCTGGCCGCGCTGGCCAGCATCGCCACATGGGAGTCATGTCCACAGGCATGCATCTTCCCCTCGTTCTTAGACTGGAACGGCGTGTCGTAGTCTTCTTGCAGGGGCAGCGCATCCATGTCTCCCCTCAACAGAACCGTTGGGCCCGGCTTGCCCGTGTCTAGGTCGGCAACAACTGAAGTTGTCGACTCTCCAAGAGTGATGTCGAGATCTAACCCTGTGAGGGCGTCAAGAACACGCCTTTGGGTGTTCGGGAGTTGCAGACCGAGCTCTGGGTCTTTGTGAATCTCACGTCGCAATTCGATCGTGCCCGGGTCGAGGTCAGAAGCCGCGGTGAGAAGATCTGGTCCAATACTTGTTGTTGGCATGACGCTATGTTCTCGCGCTCCTGCCCCGCTGTCGAGCCCAGGGTCTACGCTCCACCGGTGGCCAGAAAGAAGTGGCAGACGAACCATCCTGGCCGACTTGTGATTGGCGCCTTCGCCGCTTTCATCGTTGTCGGAACACTGCTGCTGTGGCTTCCGGTAAGTCGCCAGCAGGGTCAGTCAAAGATGTCGCTCGTGGATGCCTTCTTCACTGCATCGTCGGCGGTAACCGTCACCGGCCTGGTGGTTGCAGACACTGGTGAAACGTGGTCACGCTTCGGCCAAGTCACAATCTTGGTGATGATCCAGATTGGCGGGCTTGGCATCATGACCTTGGCCGGGGTGGCAAGCGTGTTCCTGAACAGACGGCTTGGGCTCAAACAGGGAAGACTTGTCAGCGCAGAGATCGGGCTCTCCGGAATCAGCGAGCTGAAGCCCTTGTTCGCCACCCTCGTTCGTTACACCTTTGGCACAGAACTGCTGGTGGCGGTCCTTCTGACATTCCGCTTTCTGGCTGAGGGCGGCCACGGGTTGGGAGGATCGGTCTACCTCGGGGTGTTCCACTCGGTCTCTGCGTTCAACAATGCAGGGTTCTCGGTTCTGGCCGGCGGTCTTGAGCCCTACGCAACCGACTGGTTTCTCAGCCTCGTAGTTGCCGGCGCCGTTATCGCAGGCGGCCTTGGTTTCCCGGTCGCAATGGAACTCTGGAGCCGTTGGCGAAACCCCCGAACCTGGTCGCTGCACTCCAAGCTCACAGTAAGCATGAGCCTGGGGCTGCTTGCCATCGGCACCATTTTGCTGTTGGTAGTTGAGTGGACCAACCCCAAAACCCTCGGCCCCCTCGGAGCTGGCAACAAGCTGCTGGTGGCCTTCTTCCAATCCGCAACGGCCAGAACCGCCGGGTTCAGCACGGTCCCCATCGGGTCGCTTCGAGACGCCAGCCTGCTGGTGTTAATCCTATTGATGGTGATCGGCGCCAGCAGCGCATCGACCGGCGGAGGGATCAAGACCTCCACATTCATGGTGGTGGTGCGCAGCGCCATGGCCGAACTGCGGGGCGACGAGGAGGCAACACTTTTCGGTCGTCGAATCGCCCCCCGGCTGCAACGCAAAGCTTTTTCTCTGGTAGTTGCGGCGCTCGGCACAGTCGGCACTGCAACGTTCCTGCTTTCGGTCCTGCTGCCAGAGCTCAGCCTGAACGATCTGCTCTTCGAGGCGGCGTCAGCCTTTGGAACCGTTGGGATGTCGACAGGAGTTACCGCCCAGCTGAACACAGCAGCCAAGTTCGTGATAATTGTTCTGATGTTTGTTGGTCGTATTGGTCCGATCACGTTTGGGTCGGCCATTCTTCTGCGCAGCCGCCGTCATCAGTTCCGCTATCCCGAGGAAGAGCTCCTCATCGGTTAAGCGGGCAACTCAAGTCATACTGATACCCCAACCTCCACCTACCGAATACCCACCAACCAGATGCCCACCAATCCACTTCGCTGGCTCTTCTCATTGGCCGAACCTCACGCGGGCGGAGCGGCCAAGAACGTTCTGGTTGTTGGCCTTGGCCGGTTCGGGTCGGCTTTAGCCGAAACCTTGGTTGAGCTTGGGCTGGATGTGATGGCGATCGACAAAGACCCCGAGCTGGTGCAGCGCTGGGCCCCGCATCTCACCGATGTTCGCGAGGCTGACGCCAGCAACGCCGAGGCCCTGCGCCAGATCTCAGCCGGAGACTTCGATGCCGCAGTGGTGGCAATCGGCACCGACCTCGAGGCCAGCATTCTTGCCACCGCAGCGTTGGCCGATGTCGGCATCTCCCAGATTTGGGCGAAGGCCCTCAGCGATGAACACGGGCGAATCCTCGATCGGGTGGGCGCCAACCACGTGGTCTACCCCGAGAAGCAGATGGGCGTTCGCGTTGCCCATTCAGTCTCAGGACAAATGGTCGACTACTTCCAACTCGACGACAACTTTGTGATAGCCGAGGTGCTGCCCCATGCCTCACTGATCGGCCTCAGCCTCGGCGAGGCCGAATTGCGGCGCAGGCACAATGTCAATGTTGTCAGCGTGAAACGTCGAGGCGGAGAGTTCCAGTTTGCGAATGCCGAAACCAGAATCGAAAAGGGCGACCTTCTTGTTGTTGCCGGTTCGGTGGCAGACGCCCAGCGGTTTGCCAACCTGACATAGCCAGGAGGCCCCCGACTGCGGGCTGGCAAATCCGATCGGGCGAATTAGAGTTGGCCGATGCGTAGATTCGTGGCGCCGACCGCTCTGTTCGTAGTGTTGGCAATGGCAGTCTCGGGAGCATCCATTGCGGGGGCCGAGGCTGGCACCGAACGCCGGCCGATGACCTTTCAGGACGTGGCCGAGATAGACGAATTGACCTCAGAGCATGCCGGGGTGCTCCGTTTGTACTGGGCCTTCTTTGATCGGGTTCCAGATCCCGAAGGTGCGCTGTACTGGATCGATCAGTTCGAGAACTGCCAATCGATCAGATCGATTGCGAATGTTTTCGCTGGTGGTCCTGAATTCCGTGCCACCTATGGGGATCTCACAGCCTCACAGTTTGTGCAGCGGGTCTACCAGAACACGCTTGACCGCAGCCCCGACGCTGCTGGCGAGGCCTACTGGTTGGGCCTGCTGAACCGGGGCACGATTGACCGAACCGAGCTGATGCTGATCTTCTCGGTTTCTGTTGAATTCACCGGCAACCACCCGCTGCCCTCCGACGGGGTTCCCGGCCGGGGTTGTCGCACCACAAACTCTGCGGGCATCGGCGCCCGCTCCTACGGGCTCCAAAGCTGGGAGAACTTCGCGACGGTTGGGCCTGTGACTCTGCGGCTTCCTTCAACCGCGGTTGAACTGGTCGGCTTTCATGAATCCAACAACGATGGTGCCCTGGCGCTCACCCAGCTTGATGGGCAAACGCCAATCACAACAATGAGTTCGCGCAATCGAGACACCAATGCCAGGGGATCAGCCGACGTTGCGGTGCATCCGTTGGTTGAGATTCGGTCTCCGGTTACTGGCACCGTTGTGCGGGCAGGGGGCTACATCCTCTACTGCCGCTATCAGGACGACTTCGTTGTTATCGAACCAGACAGCCGGCCCGGCTGGGAAGTGAAGATGCTTCACATCACCGGCGTGCAAGTGAAAGCCGGAGACAGGGTGATCGCTGGCGAAACAGTGCTGGCGCCGCGAGCCACCACGCTGCCTCTCACTTCCCAGATAGACAAACTAACCGGTGACCCATCCTGGCCTCACGTGCAGATCGAGGTGGTGGATCCATCCATTCCAGACCGCCCGTCTCGCGGTCCGCACTGCTGAGCGCGCCCGGTCAGACTCAGCCCAGGAGGCCCAGATCCTTGGCCAAAGACTCATATTCGGTGATCCGCTTTCGCAGAACCTCAACGCTTGACTGCCAGAACCCAATGTCGGTCACGTCGAGGTCGAACGCTTCTCCCAGTTGTTCGGCTGTGTCCATGCCTGCTCTGGACAACAGGTTGTCATAGCCGGACCGGAACCGGTCTGGCTGCTGTTTGTAGCGAGCGAACAGACCGAGGCCGAACAGCAGCCCATAGGTGTATGGCCAGTTGTAGAAGTGAGATCCGTAGTAGTGAGGTTTCAGCAACCACATATATGGGTGCGCGGTTTCTTGGTTCAGCCCATCGCCGTATGCGGCGTTCTGGGCCTCGTTCATCATCTCATTAAGCTCACCAACCCCGATCGTTCGCTGTTGGCGGCGGGCGAACACCTCGGTCTCGAACAAGACGCGCGATCGGATGTCGACGATCACCTGGTTGGATCCCACCAGGTCAACATCTAGCAGGGCAAGTCTCTCGGCTCCCTCGAGGGTGGCGAGGCCAGCCTCAACCACCAGAGTTTCGCAGAAGATGCTGGCCGTCTCGGCTAGCGCCATTGGCAGCCTTCGCTGGAGCTGGGTGCGTTCGGCGAGGGTGACGTTGTGGTAGGCGTGGCCCAGCTCATGAGCTGCGGTTTGGACCGAGTCAGCAGAACCCGTCCAATTCAGAAGGACAAGGGAGCGATCGTTCACAAACGGCATGCAGAAGGCTCCGCCAACCTTGCCGTCGGTGGGCGGAGCGTCGATCCACGACTCGGCGAGGGCCCGGTCAACCAAACCCCCAAGTTGAGGGCTGAACTCGCTGAACGCAGACCGCACAACGTCGATTCCTGCGTCCCAACTGATTGAGTCTTCGGCCAGCGGCAGCGGGGCCATCAGGTTCCACCACGGAAGGCTTCCCTCATCCTTGTGGATCTTCGCCTTTGTTCGCATCCAATGCCTGAAGTCTGGCAGGACCGAGGAAACCGCCTCTTGCATTGCTTCAAAGGTTGGGCGGCTGACACTGTTGGCGAACAACGACGCATCAAGGGGAGACTCCCAGTGTCGCCTTCGATTTACCGTGTTCGCCTCGCCCTTGATTGCGTTCATGGCGGCGGCGACCGGAGTTGAGACCGTGGGCCATGCCTCCATCTCGGCTTCGTAGGCCGCCTTCCTGACCAACACATCCGGCTCGGCGGCAAGGCCACGAACTGCGGGCATCGGCAGGGTCTCAACGTGGCCGTCGGGGTAGCTGACCTCGGCCATCAATTGCGAGGTAACGTCGGCTTGTAGCCGCCCCCAGGCGCTGGAGCCATTGGTGGCAAGCTCTGCGTACAAGCCCTCTTCCATTTCCAGCATCTGATGGTCGGCGCGACTGGCCAAGCGAGTTAGCGGGCCTCCGTGCTGGGCCACCTGTTGGCTCACCGCAGCCAGCTGATCTACTCCAAGGGAAGACACCCAGTCGGCCAAGCGGGCCAACAGCGGTTGGAGGCGAGACTCGGTATCCAGCATCTGGCTGAAGAGCGACTGCGCAAGCTCATCGCGTGAGTTGGTTGAGACCGTTGCGTACACGGTTGCTTCCAGCACTTCTGAAGCCTGCAACGCCCGGTTGTAGGACTCGATCACCAGGTCGGCCGCCTCGCCGTCGTCGGTGGTTACCTCACGAGGGTCGACAGCGCGGATGCCCCGCTCATCAAAAAGCGATTCCAGCCTGCCAACGTCGGCACCAAGCAGCTCCATTGCATCAGTGAACGAGCGGGCCTCAAGTGATTTGTGGATGTCGGCCACACTCCACCGCGGGAGCTCATCGGTAACTGCCATCGGGCGATGATAGTGATTCGCGACCAGAAATGCCGTTGTCTACTCAACTGCTGGGTTTCCATTACCTGCATTCTGGTATACCTTCACAGCTATGCAGGTATCGAAGGTAACAAGTTTGGTCAGTTGCGCCCATCCCGCGGTGGACGCAGCAAAGGTAGACGCCGTTTCAGAGTCGCTGATAAACGTAGACGAGGCCACCGACTTGGCCGAGATGTTCCGCCTGCTTGGCGATCCGACACGAGTGCGCATTCTCTTCACGCTGCTAGAGGCAGGTGAACTGTGCGTGTGCGACGTGGCCGCTGTTGTTGGCGCAACCGAAACCAAGGTGAGCCAGGCAATGCGGATTCTGCGAACCGCTGGCGCTGTGCGCAACAGGCGAGACGGTCGAAACGTCTACTACCGAATCCACGATTCGCACGTTCGCCTGCTCCTAGATCTCTCTCGCCAGCATCTAGCTCATGGTGCAGACGAGGGACCCGCCTGATGGACACGCTTCAGCTCGACCTCGATGTAGTTCTGCCCCACGCTCACAGCGGCCGAGACCGCTGCGTTGACGACCTAGTAACCGCGCTCTGCAGGCTTGACGGTGTGGAGTCTGTCCACGTGATCGACCCCGAGGAAAACGGCTCCTCTCAGGTGTGTCTGCACTTACAGGCTGGCTCCGTTGCCATCTCTCGTCTTGAGAGCACGGTCAAGGCCACCGGCGCTGGCATCGAGTCGAAGTACGGCCACCTGCTGGTTGAGGCAGTTCCTGCCGGACATGCCAACCGGGCTACCGCCCTAACAGAACGGCTGCGGGGTCTTGACGGTGTTGTTGACGGCGCCGTTTCGATCGAGGGCGTTGTCCGGGTCGAATACGAGCTTGGAACAACCACCGAAGGTGAGCTTCTGAAGAAGCTTCCAACGGTCGGAATCAAGCTGGCAGCTTCCGGAATTGAAGCGCGAGGGGCAGGTGCAACTGCTTCTGGCTCTGACCACGAGGAAGGCGGCCACGGCCCAGGAGATGGTCACGACCATGGTCACGGTTCAAGCCCAATAGAGCTTGCCGCCGCCCTTGTTTCCCTTGTCATCTATCTAGTTGCCCGGTCACTTGACTGGTTCACCGACATCGACCAACCGGTAATCTGGATGTACATCGCAGCCGCCGTGCTGACCGGAGTGTTCGTGGCAAGAGACGCCTGGCTGTCGGTGCGAGCCAGGGTGTTCGACATAGATCAGCTGATGCTGATTGCCGCGGTTGGTGCTGCCATCATTGGCCACTGGTCTGACTCGGCGCTGCTGCTCGTTCTGTTCTCTCTCGGCCATGCGCTTGAGGGCTACGCCATGAATCGCGCCAGGAACGCAATCGAGGCGCTAGGCGAGTTGGCCCCCGCAACCGCGAGGCGGCGCGAGGATCCAAACACCGAGGTTCCGGTTGAGGAGTTGATGGTTGGCGACATTGTCATCGTCCGGCCGAACGAGCGACTGCCGGCCGACGGTGTGATCGTGAAGGGTGAGACCTCGATAGATGAGTCTGCGGTCACGGGCGAAAGCGTTCCGGTCGACAAAGCTCCCATGCCAGACCCTTCGGCCTCCTTGGCCGGAATTGACACGGTCCCCGCCGAGCACAGAGTGTTCGCAGGCACCCTCAACGGACCAAGCGCTATCGACGTGATGGTTCTGCGAGTAGCAGCGGACTCAACTTTGGCCCGGGTTGTGCAACTGGTGGCCGAGGCAGAAACCCAGATTTCGCCGACCCAGCGCCTAACCAAGCGGATCGTGCGAGTCTTTGTTCCCTCAGTGCTGGTGTTGGTTGCTGGCTTGCTGATCGTTCCCCCGCTACTGGGCGAACCGTTCTCTGAATCCTTCCTTCGGGCCATGGCCGTGCTGGTTGCCGCCAGCCCATGCGCCCTGGCAATTGCCACCCCAAGTGCAGTGCTGGCAGCCATTGCCCGCGCCGCGCGGGCCGGAATTCTGGTTAAGGGCGGAGGCCCGCTTGAGGCGCTTGGCACCGTGTCTGCCATTGCCTTTGACAAAACCGGCACGCTTACCGAAGGCAAGCCTGAACTAACCGACGTTGTTCCCTACAAGGGCATCGACGTCGAAGAGTTGTTGCAGGTAACCCTGGCTGTAGAACAAGCAAGCGACCACCCGATTGCCAGAGCAATCACAGTTGGCGTAGGGCCTCGTCTCAAGGGGCCCGCTCCGGCCGAGGCGGCCAACGTCACTGCGGTGAACGGAAGAGGAGTAACGGGAGACATCGACGGCACGCCGGTGATGATCGGCAACGCGGCAATGTTCGCCGAGGTTGGCCTACCGCCAGACCTCCAAGCTGCGCAGGAAGAGCTTGAGAGCAAGGGCAGAACCACAATGGTGGTCCGCCACGGCCAGCGGTTCCTTGGCGTGCTGGGAGTGATGGACACCCCACGGCCCGAAGCCAAGGCGGCGGTCGAGGAACTCCGAGAACTCGGGATCGACACGGTCATCATGCTGTCTGGAGACAACCAGCGTGTGGCCACCGCCGTTGGTCAACACGTCGGGATTGCTGATGCCCGCGGCTCGTTGATGCCAGCCGACAAGGTAGACGCCATCAACGAATTGGCAGCCTCGGGAGGTGTGGCAATGGTTGGCGACGGCGTCAACGATGCCCCCGCCCTGGCAACGGCAAATGTCGGCATCGCTATGGGCGCCGCTGGTAGCGATGTTGCGTTGGAAACAGCAGACATCGCGCTGATGGCAGACCGAATCGAGCGGCTACCGGTTGCTGTTGGGCTGTCTCGCCGGGCCAGCCGAGTTATCAAGCAGAACCTCTATTTCAGCCTGGCCGTTGTTGCCGCCCTGATTCCAATGACAATCCTTGGCGTAGGGATCAGCGTTGCGGTGATTGCCCATGAGGGCAGCACCCTGGTTGTTGTGGCCAACGCCCTGCTGTTGTTGAACTACAAAGCAGGCGATAATGAATAGCCAGCCCGCGAGCCCGAACGGCGCGAACAGCTGCGATACTGATGCGGTGCAAGACACCCGCATCGACAGATGGGCCCCCCTCAAGAGCACCAAGGTGGTGATCCCGATAGTTGGATTCATCCTTGTGGCGTTCATAGCCGCGGCTGCTTACTCGGCGTGGTCAGGCGTTTCGCCTGCCGGTGAACAGGTGGCAACAGAGCAGCAGAGCAGCCAGGCTGATGCGGGCCTCACGGCTGAAGACCAGGCTCTGTCCCGCGTGGCCACCGGCAGAACTTCGGGCGCAATTGCAGGCTTCTCGCTGATAGGCGGCTGGATGCTTCTGGGTGTGGTGATGGCCACCAGAGCTCATCGTCGCAAACAAAGACTCGTGCCCACCGCTTGACGCCGCACCTCCCCTATTGCTCCTTTCTTTAGGCCCTCTTTCTTTACCGGGTCTTTTGGCCGGTGGCTTTACGTTTATTGCAAAGCCCCGGAGGATCAGCAATGAACGAATCAAACGAACCGAACGAACTGTGGCAACGGCCAGCCATGCCGCCAAGGGTGGAACCGCCAAGTGGTGCAAACGTGGGACCCGTTGCGGTCCTGGATCGCCCGGCCGAACCCAGTCAGGTAGAAAGCCATTCTCAAACCGAGACTGTTCGCAAGTCGGGAAGCGGGTTGCGGGTTGCTCTTGCCTTCGCGGCCGGAGCAGCCATCAGCGCAGGCAGCTTCGGGCTGGGAACTCTCGGTCGAGACACCGAGCCTGCTTCTTCCCCAGTCACGGTGGCGTCGGTTGCGGCTCCAAGCACGCTTGCCCCCAGTCAACCCGACCCCACGCTTCCAGTGGCGCCAGTGCCCACAGCCACCGACCCGGCTGCGTTTGTGGCATCCGTGCTTGGCCCGTCCGTGGTGCAGGTTGAGACCAATGCCGGCCTTGGCTCTGGTGTTGTGTTTGATGAGGGCTTGATCCTCACCAACAATCATGTGATCGACGGAGCCACCCGGATTTCGGTTCGCACGTCCGACGGCCGAACCTTCGACGCAACCGTTCTTGGCACCGACCCTCGCAACGACATAGCAGTTCTGGACATCGGCGCCGAAGCCGGCCTGCCGGTTGCCGCCCTCGCCACCGACAGCCCCCAGGTTGGCCAGATCGCGGTGGCAATCGGCAGCCCGTTCCAGCTTCAGCAGACGGTAACCTCGGGAATCGTTTCTGCGCTCAACCGCCCGGTTCGCAACAACTCTGGCGGGTTCACCGCAATGATCCAGACCGATGCGCCAATCAACCCCGGCAATTCCGGAGGAGCGCTGGCGAACCGCAGCGGCGAGGTGATTGGTATCAACACCTCTATCAGAACCGACGGATCCAGCAACTCAAATGTTGGCATCGGCTTCGCCGTTCCAATCGAGACCGCTTTGAATGTTGCAGACCGAGTGCGCAACGGTGAGTCAATGGAGGTTGGCGTGCTTGGCATTCAAAGCGCTACCACGCCAGACAACGAGGTAGGGGTCGTGATCGGCGAGATCGTCGAGGGCGGCGCCGCAGCAGTCGCAGGGTTGCGCAGCGGAGATCGCCTGCTAACGATCAACGGCGCCCCAGTTACCAACTTCGCTGAAGTAGTTGGGCTTGTGCAAAGCAAATTCGGCGGTGACAGCATCGACCTCGAAGTAGTTCGAGCCGGCCAAACCATCACGATCCAGGCCACCCTCGGCTAGCCGAGCACCGTCACGCGTTGCCGACGGCGTCGGCACGCAGCACCCTGGTGAGTTGGATGGGCGAAGCCAGGTCTGCGAGAGCAGACCCCAATATGATCGTCACGCGGTGCCGACGGCGTCGGCACGCAGCACCCTGGTGAGTTGGATGGGCGAAGCCGGGTCTGCGAGAGCAGACCCCAATATGATCGTCACGCGTTG
>QIKW01000078.1 GCA_003231975.1 Acidimicrobiia bacterium | reverse complement strand
GAAGAAACTCTGCCCATGGCGGCCCTGGCCAGAAGCAATCTGGCGGGAGGCAGCCAGAACATCGAGGCCGAGCGCCAGCTAGAAGACCTCCTCCCAAAGGTGAAAGCCGACGACGAGGCGCGCCAGCAGTTTGTCGACCTTCTAGAGATCCTGGGCCCCGGTCATCCAAACACCGCCGGTTGGCGTAAGAAACTTACCGCTACGCTTTTCTAAAGGCCTCCGGGTCTGCATTGAGGACCTCCTGGTCTGTCTCTTCCCCCTGCAAAAGTATTTAGACCCGTAGGGGGACAACCGTGAATGCGGTGCCACAGGATGCGCCAAGTGAGCGCCCTGACCACGAATCGCTCGGTCTGGCCGAGCGGATCGATCACGCGTTTGATCGGCTGGAGGACATCAGGGGTCGGCCCGTGGTGGCCGTTGCTGCTGTGGTTGTGGTTGTTGGCTTGATCGTTGGCGCCTGGCTGCTGGGGCGACCGGGTACGCCTAGGCCGGTTGAAGACCTAATTCCGCAGGTGACGTTGCAAACCACGCTGCCCGCCGCGACGGCTCCGGCCGAGTTGGTAGTGCACGTAAGCGGTGCTGTCAGAACGCCTGGGGTTTATGTGCTGGCGGAAACAGCGCGGGTGGTCGACGCGGTGAACGCGGCTGGTGGCGCTCTGCCCGATGCCGATTTGCATCAACTGAACCTGGCCGCGCTGGTTGCAGACGGGATGCAGGTTCGGGTGCCGCTTCAGGGAGAGCAGCTGCCTCCCCTCGAAACCCCCGGCCAGGAGGTCTCGGGACCGGTCGACTTGAACCGAGCCGATACATCCCAGCTGGAAGCCTTGCCCGGGGTTGGCCCGGCGACTGCGGCCGCGATCGTTGGATTTCGAGAGAAGAACGGGCCATTTCGAACGGTGGAAGATCTACTGGACGTGCCTGGAATCGGCCCGTCGAAGCTGGCCGGCCTCTCTGAGCTGGTGATCGTCCGGTGAGCGAGCCACGAATTCTGGCGTTGGCCGCGCTCTGTTGGTTCGGGGCGGTGGCTGCGGTTCCGCTGTGGGCCCCGGCTGTGGTTGCAGCCCTGCTGTTGGCCGTGCTTGCCCGCCGAGAGGTCCTGGGCATTGTTGCGGTTGGCCTACTTGCATCAACGCTTGGAGCGCGTGCCGAGGCCAACCATGTGCCTCTCCAACGGGCCCAGTACGACGGCACAATCACGTTGCTGACCGATCCGGAACCAGCGAACTTCGGGTGGCGAGCCGAAGCCCGCCTGCGGGATGGGGAACGAGTTCGCCTCAGTGCAGCAGGATCTTCTGGGGCAGCGCTGTCCAGGGCTGGAGCGGGGGAGAGGTGGGCGGTTTCAGGAAGGCTGGCTCCTGCCGGGAACGAACCATGGTTGGTTGCTCGCCACATTGTCGGATTCCTAAACGTGGAGGTGGCTGCTTTCGAGGCGGGCCCGCCGCTGTGGCAGCAGCCATCAGAGCTGTTGCGGGGCTCGGTTGCTGCCGGTGGAGACCGGCTGCCGCGCAACCTTCAACCTCTCTACCTCGGCCTGGTGATTGGAGACGACCGCTTCCAGTCCGACGCTCAGCAGGCCCGCTTTCGAACAGCTGGCCTCACCCACCTGCTGGCCGTAAGTGGCCAGAACGTGGCTTTCGCGTTGGCGGTGGTCGGCCCTGGCCTGGCTCGGCTCCGAACCGGCCCTCGTTTGGCGGCCACAGTTTTGGTTCTCCTCGTGTTCGCTATGGCGACTCGCTTGGAGCCCTCGGTCGTCAGGGCAACCATGACAGCAGGCATCTCGGCGGCGGCCGTTGCCTCCGGAAACAGAACCTCCGGAACAAGGGCCCTTGGCCTTGCAGTCACAGTTCTGCTGTTGATAGATCCGCTCCTGACTCGCTCGGTGGGGTTCCAGCTCTCGGTGGGTGCGTCTCTTGGAATTCTGCTGATCGGGCCTTCATTGCGGAGCCGCCTGCCGGGCCCACTCTGGCTGGTCAGTCCGCTGGCGATAACCGTTTCGGCTCAGGTGGGGGTTGGGCCAATTCTCCTCACTGTTTTCGGTCCCGTTTCTTCGATCACCCTGGTTGCGAATCTGTTGGCAGGATGGGCCGCAGGCGCGGTGATGACCCTTGGGTTGAGCGTTGGAGTCGTCGCTGGTTTCCTGCCTGCACCGATTGCTTGGGTCGCCCAGCTTCCCGTTCGCGTACTCGTGTGGTGGATTGACGCGGTTGCCGCCTGGGCGGCGCGGGTTCCAGCGCCAATGGTGGATGGGCGGGTAGCCCTGCTGCTGGCCGCAGCGGCTGTGTTTGCGTGGCGAATTCGCGCTGGGAAGAGGTCGCTGAGATTGGCGGCGTTCCTGCCGCTCGGTCTTGTCCTTGCTCTGGCTATTCCAGCCGCACCTCAGGGGACGGTTGAGCTTACGGGAGGCGGCCGCTGGTGGCCGGGTAGCGCTCAGACGCCGTCGGTTCTGGTCGTTGAGGCTGGCGCTGACAGGCGGTTGATCGAAGCCCTCCTCGAACTGCGTGCCGGCGCCATCGACATCGTGATCCTTGAGGGTGGCGGCCGCTCTGTGTCTCGCCTGGTTGCCAACCTTCGAGACGTAGCCGGGCTTGGCGAGATCGTTGCTCCACCCCTGCATAGAGTCGTTGGCGCCCGCAGGCTCCTGACGCCAATGGTGATTGTGTTGGCCGACGGCAGCCAACTGGTTGTGTCGCCAACGGCGGAACGTCTGGAGGTCTCGATTAGGGACGAATCACAGGCAGACGGCCCGACAACGGGATAGGTTCCCAGCGTGATTCTGGAGTTGGGCTCGCACCAATACGACATTGCCCACCGGGCTTTGGTAATGGGGATTCTGAACCGCACGCCAGACTCCTTCTTCGACGCCGGTGAGTACTGGAGCTTCGACCAGTTTCTCTCCAAGGCCCAGTCTCTGATCAATGACGGGGCCGACTTGCTAGATGTCGGCGGTGTCAAGGCGGGCCCCGGAGACGAGGTGACGGTTGAGATGGAGCTGGATCGAGTCGTGCCAGCAGTCGAGGCGTTGCGGCAGCGATTCGATGTGCCCATTTCGGTCGACACCTGGAACGCAAAGGTGCTTCGCCGGGCCGTTGACGCCGGGGCCAGCGTTGCCAACGACATCAGCGGGTTCGCCGACCCCGACTACCTGGCAGTAGCGGCTGCTGGCGGAGCTTCGGTGGTTGCCACCCATATTCGCTTGGCACCAAGAGTTCCGGATCCCGAACCTGTTTATGAAGACCTGATCGAAGAAGTCAAAGCCTTCCTTCTTGAAAGAGCTCAGCAGGCGCTGACGGCTGGCATTCCGGCCAACCGGATTGTGATCGACGCAGGCCTGGATCTGGGGAAGAACGGCGAAATGTCGTGGCAGCTGCTTCATGCGTCCGACCAGTTGGCACAGTTGGGCTATCCGCTTCTCCTCTCGGCTTCAAGCAAACGGTTCCTTTTTGAGTTGTTGGAAACGGATCGGCACGACATCGAGGCTGGAACCATGGCCGCCCACACGATTGGGATCATGAAGGGCTGTCGGATCCTGCGAGCTCACGACGTGCGCAGCGCCCGCCGGTTGGCTGATCTAATGGCCCGGGTGCTGGCCAGCCGCTCTGTCCCAGTGGGAGGTTGAGCGATGTCGCTGACAGTAATCAAAGGCGATGACCCCACGTTGGTGGCGCAGTCTGTTCAGGCTGTTGTGAAAGAGCTGGTTGGCGACGGAGACCGAAGCCTCATGGTTGAGGAGGTCACCGAAGCCAACTACGTGCCGGCCGATGGCGGCCAGCCCGAAATCACTCCGCTCGTCAATGCTGCTCATACCCCTCCTTTCCTCACAGAACGAAGGGTTGTAGTTGGCCGAAATCTCGCTCTCTTCACGCGGGGCGAGCAGGTGAAGGGCTTGGTTGGTTGGATCGAGTCGCCCCTGGAATCCACTGATCTCATTCTTGTTTGGGAGAAGGGCTCTGATTCTGTGCGCCTCGGGGCACTGCCGAAGGCCTTGAAAGAAGCGATCAAGTCCGCCGGTGGCCGAGAGATCGATGCCGCTCCTTCGGGCCGGGGCAGGAAAGTCCTCCTCGACAAGTTGCTGGCCGATGCCGCTTTGCGGCTGGATCCGTCGGCCAAGAGAGCCATTGCTGATCATCTCGGCGACAAGGCAGGAAGGGTGCAAGCCATCGTTGAGTCACTGATCAGCGCTTTCGGCGAAGGCGCTCAACTCACCGCCGCCGAGGTCGAGCCATTCCTGGGCGAGGCAGGCGACGTGCCTCCTTGGGAGCTGACAGACGCCATAGACAGCGCCGAAATTGGTGTGGCACTGAACAAACTGAAGCGGATGACTGTTGGGGGAGACCGCCACGCCCTCCAGGTTCTGGCCACGCTCCACGGTCACTATCAGCGCGTCCTGGCCCTCGATGGGTTGGCCCTGGCCAACGAGCGGGAGGCGGCAGCCCACTTAGGGATGAAGGGGTCGACGTTCCCCGCCAAGAAGGCGCTGTCACTGTCTCGAAGGTTGGGTTCGGTCCGAACTGCCGAGGCAATCAGGCTTGTGGCCAAGGCCGATATTGAGGTGAGGGGCGCAAGCGCGACCCCAGCAGATGCGCTGCTAGAAGTCTTGGTGGCTCGCCTGGCCCGAATGTCTGCCTAGGCAAGGTTTGCCCCGAGGCCGCCAGCTGGCGCTACTGCTCGGCTGAACTTCCTCGGACTTGGGCGATCAGCCTGCTCTTCTTCCTGGCGGCGGTGTTCTTGTGGAGCACGCCTTTGGCCGCGGCCTTGTCGATCTTCTTTATTGCCAGCTGCAGCGTTTCCTCTTCATCTTCGCCGCCGGCAGCAGCCAGAGCCGATTTCTGTCTGGTGAGAAGCTCAGAGCGCACGGCGCGATTGCGGACACGACGCTTTTCGTTCTGGCGATTCCGCTTCATTTGGCTCTTGATGTTTGCCACAAATATCCTTGGTGATTCGAACTGGTCCCAGGGGGGTGCAAGGGACCCGAGGTGAGCTGCTTGCTGCTGGTCGCCGATGGCGACTACGCGTGACAATTGTGTTGGGACCTGCTTTTGCAGGTCCGCCTTCGGGCCATCCGACTCAACTGCTTGCTGCTGGTCGCCGATGGCGACTACGCAAGAAAGACTTGAGCCAGCTTTTGGGCCCCCTGACCTGGCCCCAAACCGGAACTGGAATGGATTAGGTGCGTTTTCGCCACTATTC
The DNA here is from genome assembly GCA_003231975.1 of Acidimicrobiia bacterium. Taxonomy (GTDB): domain Bacteria; phylum Actinomycetota; class Acidimicrobiia; order Acidimicrobiales; family SZUA-35; genus SZUA-35. The sequence goes on along the minus strand of QIKW01000078.1, from coordinate 25,054 downwards.
CGAGCCAGTTGCACTCATCTGGGTTGGTGGTGACTCGGAGCAGACCCCAATATGGTCGTGGTTTTGCGTGGTCGCCGTCGGCGACCAGCGGTGGAGGTGGTGACTCGGATGGGCGGAGCCGGGTCTGCGGGAGCAGACCCCAATATGGTCGTGGTTTTGCGTGGTCGCCGTCGGCGACCAGCGGTGGAGGTGGTGACTCGGATGGGCGGAGCCGGGTCTGTCGGAGCAGACCCCAGTGTGGGAGTGGTTTCGCGTTGCCGACGGCGTCGGCACGCAGCGAGGTGGTGACTCGGATGGGCGGAGCCGGGTCTGCGAGAGCAGACCCCAATGTGGGAGTGGCCGAGCCAGGCAATACGGTTTTGTCGGTCATGGACCGTTCGAAGATCCGGAATCTATCTGTCATCGCCCATATCGATCACGGCAAGTCAACGCTTGCCGACAGGATGCTTGAGTTGTGCGGGGCTGTTGAGGCCCGTGACATGCGGGCCCAGTACCTCGACTCGATGGACATTGAGCGAGAGCGCGGCATCACCATCAAGTTGCAGAGTGTGCGACTGGAGTGGAAGGGCTATGTGATCAACTTGATCGACACCCCCGGCCACGTTGACTTTGGTTATGAGGTAAGTCGGTCTCTTGCCGCCTGCGAAGGCGTGGTTCTGGTGGTTGATGCTGCTCAGGGCATTGAGGCCCAGACGTTGGCCAACATGTATTTGGCGATGGAGAACGACCTTGAGGTTATTCCGGTCCTCAACAAGCTCGATTTGCCAGCGGCTGATCCCGACAAGTGCGCGGCCGAGTTGGAGCAGGTGCTTGGCTTGCCAGCCGAAGACACCCTTCGCATTTCGGCTAAAACCGGAGACGGTGTTGAGGAGTTGCTAGACACAATCATCAAGCGAATCCCGGCGCCGGATGGCGATGCGAACTTGCCCCTGCAGGCCCTGATTTTCGACAGCCACTTCGACACCTACCGCGGCGTTGTATCCAGCGTTCGGGTCATGAACGGCACGATCACAACGGGCGAGAAACTGCGTTTCATGCAAGCGGGGGCCACCCACACCGCCGACGAGATCGGTGTTCGCACTCCATCCAGCAAGCCGGTCAATGAACTTACCCCCGGCGAGGTCGGCTATCTCATCGCAGGCATCAAGGATGTGCGTGAGGCCCGGTCGGGTGAAACGATCACGACCGAGTCGAACGGAGCCGAGCAAACCCTTGAGGGTTACAGAGAGCCCCAGCAAATGGTGTTCTGCGGTCTGTACCCGGTTGACGGAGACGACTATGAAGACTTTCGTGACGCCCTCGACAAATTGCGGCTTGACGACAGCAGCTTTTCCTTCGAACCAGAAACCTCCAGCGCCCTGGGCTTTGGGTTCCGATGCGGGTTTCTTGGCCTGCTGCACATGGAGATCGTTAGGGAACGGCTTCAGCGAGAGTTCGACCTGAATCTGATAGCAACCTCGCCCTCTGTGAACTACCGCGTAACGATGAACGACGGCACCGAGATGGCCATCGACAACCCTGCATCGCTGCCAGCTTCAGGAGATTGGTCTCGGATCGACGAGCCCTACCTCAAGGCCTCGATGATCACTCCGTCTGAGTACACGGGGACCCTGATGGAGTTGTGCCAGGCCCGGCGAGGTCAGATGGAGCGAATGGAGTATTTGTCTCCCGAGCGCCTCGAGTTGGTCTACCGCCTGCCGCTGGCCGAGGTCGTCATTGACTTCTTTGATCAGCTTAAGAGCCGCACGCAGGGCTATGCCAGCCTCGACTACGAGGCTGCGGGTTATGACGCTGGAGACCTGGTACGGGTAGACATCTTGTTCAACGGTGAACAGGTCGACGCCTTTTCCACGATCGTGCACCGCGACAGTTCTTATGAGTACGGCAAGCGAATGGCCGAGAAACTCAAGGAGATAATTCCGCGCCAGCAGTTTGATGTGCCGATCCAGGCTGCAATCGGCGGTCGGATCATTGCCAGGGAAACCGTTAAGGCCTACCGAAAGGACGTAACGGCCAAGCTCTACGGTGGAGACGTCACCAGGAAGAACAAGCTGCTGAAGAAGCAGAAAGAGGGCAAACGCAAAATGAAGAGCATCGGCCGGGTCGACATCCCGCCAGACACCTTCATCCGCGCCCTTCGCCTGGATGACTGAGCCTGTGTGGCCCCAACTTCGCGCCAGCGTGGTCAACACCTAGGATGTTTGCACCATGCGAGGTGACTCAGGTGCTTGACGAGCGGAAGGCTGCCATTCTGAAGGCGGTCGTTGAGGAATACATCGAAACCGCGCTGCCGGTTGGTTCGTCCTCAGTCACTCGCGCAACTGGGGTCAGCGTGTCTTCGGCAACGGTTCGCAACGAGCTGGCAAGCCTTGAGTCCGACGGGTATCTCCAGCAGCCTCACACCAGCGCCGGGCGCGTTCCCACCGAGAGGGGATATCGGTACTTCGTCGACTCTGTCGGAACCACTCGCTTGGCCCGGCCCGAGAGCCGACAGGTGCTTGACTTCTTCAGCGATGTGCGAGGCGAGATTGAAGATCTGCTCCGCGAAACGGTTGGGCTGCTTTCAGATCTCACTGATCATGCGGCTGTGATTGTTGACCACTCCATCGAAGGGGCGGTTGTTCGATCGGTGCAGCTGGTTCCCCTTTCCGAAGCGGTCGTACTGGTGGTTGTTGTGCTCTCGAACGGCGTAGTCGAAAAGCACACTCTTGAGTTCGATCAGACTGTTGACGATGACAGGCTGGATCGGATCGCGGCGGCAGTTCGAGACGCCGTCGATGGCAAGTCACCGGCTGAAGCTGCCGCTCTCGCACCAACCGGGGATCAGCTCGCAGACAAAGCGGCGCAGCGGGTGATGCGGGCTTTGGGCGCGGGCAGCAACGAGTCTGAGCGCGTCTTTGTTGAAGGGACAAGCCGGGTTGCTGGCGGTTTCGAGGCGCTCGACTCGGTCCACCGGGTTCTGACCATTCTTGAACAGCAACTGGTTGTTGTGGATTTGATCGCCGATGTCCTTGATCGCGGGATGAATGTGGCGATCGGAACTGAAACCGGTCTTGAGCGGCTAGAAGAGTGCAGCGTGGTTGTATCCCCTTACCAAATCGATGGTCAGCAGGCGGGCTCCATTGCCGTTCTCGGCCCAACCCGAATGAATTACCCCCAGGCCATGGCGGCGGTAGCTGTGATCAGCCGTCAGCTTGGCAACCGTTTGAGCGAGGGCTGACAAACAATGGCTGACTACTACGACCTGTTGGGCGTTGAGCGATCCGCCAGCGCCGAGGAGATCAAGAAGGCATACCGCAAGTTGGCTCGCCAACTCCATCCCGACGCCAACCCCAACGATCCCGCGGCCGAGGCCCGGTTCAAAGAGGTTGCCGAGGCCTACGAGGTGTTAAGCGACGACAACAAGCGGGCGAACTTCGACCGGTTCGGGGCGGCATCGGGCCCTGGTGGATTCGGCGGTGCAGGAAACGCCGGGTTTGGCGACTTGTTTGACGCCTTCTTCAGCGGTGGGGCTGGCCGGGGTGGTCCGACGGGGCCCCAACGGGGGGTCGACCTTGAGGTTGTGGCCCAGCTCGACTTGGAAGACACCATTAGAGGCGTCGCCAAGGATGTTGAGGTTCGCACCGCGGTGAGCTGCGATACGTGTGAGGCAACTGGGGCTGCACCCGGATCTACCTCGGAGGCCTGTACCGAGTGCGGCGGCTCCGGCCAGTTGCGCCAGGTGCGTCAGTCGATCTTGGGTCAGATGGTTACAACTGCGGTGTGTCATCGGTGCGGGGGCGAAGGCCGCACTGTTTCCAAACCTTGCCAGCAGTGCAGCGGCGAGGGCAGAAGAGTTGAGGATCGAAGCTACACAGTTGACATTCCTGCCGGTGTTTCGCACGGCTCCACGCTGCGGCTCACCGGTCGTGGCGCGGTTGGCCCTCGTGGTGGCCCGCCAGGCGATTTGTACGTCGAGATTCGGGTGCGGGCCCACCCAGTGTTTGAACGGGACGGAGACCGCCTTCTGGCTGATCTCCACGTTCCAATGGCCCAGGCGGCGCTCGGAACAGACCTTACGTTTGAAACCATCGATGGTTCGATCGACATATCGGTGGCCCCGGGCGCTCAGTCGGGGCTGGTATTCACCTTCCGCGATGAGGGAGCCCCACGGCTTCGCAGTCGCGGTAGGGGCAATCTTGAGATCACGCTTGTGGTTGACGTGCCGACTGATCTCAGCGAAGAGCAGGACGCGCTCCTTCGTCAGTTCGCCGAGCTGAGGGGCGAGAAGGTAAAGGATCCGAAAGACGGCAAGTTGATCTCAAAGATTCGGAACGCCTTCTCCTGATGGTGTGACTGTGCAGCCGAGTCCAGGCGTAGAACTGCGGCACCGGCCGCTGCTCTTTGTCGCAAACCTGGAAATGCCAGAGTTGGCCAAATTCGATCATCATCACTTGGCAACCTGGTTTGTACACCGGGCATCGTTCTGGCTGATCCGGCAGGTCAGCCGGTTGGCCAATCGGACCTGACGATCTTGGTTGGGCCTGAGGGCGGATGGTCCGAACCAGAGCTGAACATGTGGCCCGTTTGCTCTCTTCCAGGAGGAATTCTCAGGGCCGGCACAGCCGCCATAGTTGCGGGTACACAATTGCTGATCCACCGCGCCAGTTGTGGCAAACAGGCCGATTAGACCAGTTCGTTTGGCGGCCCGGTGGCAGGATTCCTCATGCCTTGACCGCGTTCAGTGGTTGAAGCTGCGCTCAGTGACGTCTACGGTTGGGTCTTGCCGTATCAAAGGAGATCCATGGGTGCTCGAACAGATGATGAGAATATCGGGCTGGAAGATGGGACCTCCGCGTACGGTCGCCGCGTCGGAGAACGGCTGCGGGCCATTCGCAGGCAGAAGCGGCTGAGCCTCGGCGATGTTGAGGCCCAGTCGGAGCAAGAGTTCAAAGCTTCGGTTCTTGGTGCCTATGAGCGGGGCGAGCGGGCTATCTCGGTTCCCCGGCTTGAGCGGCTGGCCGTGTTCTACAACGTGCCAATAGATCAGCTGCTGCCTCGTGCCACCACAGTCGGTGTCACACCGGGCGTGCTTGACCTCACAGACTCCTCGATGCCTGCGGGAATCACGCTGGATCTCACTCAGCTCGACGATGTTGCGGGCCCCGAGGGCGAGATGCTTGCCCGCTACCTCACGATGATCCAAGTTCAACGCCAGGACTTCAACGGCCGTGTGCTCACGGTTCGACAAGACGACCTCAGAGCCGTCGCCTGCATTCTCGGGGTCGATTTTGATGATGCAGTCAACCGGCTGACCGACCTCGGGCTGGCAAAGAGCAGCGCCAGGGTTTCTTAACAAGTAGAGATCTTCGGCAGAGATAGGTTGGTTGGTGTTGCTCTGGATGGCGTAACGGTATGAGGAGGGAAACTCGATGATCAGTAAGCGGCTTTTGGGATCCCCACGATGGCTGGTTGGGTTCGTATTCGTTCTGGCGGCCTGCGGCTCTAGTGAGCCGGCTGAGATTGTCGAGGCGCCCGACGAGAGTCCGGTCACGACCGAACCATCTGGTCAGGCGGCAGATGACACTGCGCCGACGACGGTTGAAGAACCGACAACTGAAGCTCCGGTTGAAGATGTGGTGGACGACAGTGCCATCCAGGTGAGTGGAGGAGTTGCTGGTCCGTGGACCACCACTGGCGGCTGCGCCTGGAATCCTGACGCCTCTGGCGTAGCCGCGATTGTTTGGGAAGTGTTCAGCTCCGAAGCCAACGCAAGCGACGGTGAGGTCACGGTGCTGTTTCTGTGGCCACTGGTCATTGAGGACGACTCGGAACCGGGGGTGCTCGGGTCCATTGTTGAACCGGATGGAAACCTGCTGCTGGTGATCGGGGCTGAGGCATCCTCTGATGGGTCGACGCTGACCGTTCTGGCTGATGTGTCGGATGGGTTGACGGTCACGATCACCTGCGATCTGTAGCGCCAGCCCGAGCTTCGTCTAACACCTGGGTCTCCGGCGGCCCCGCAGCACGAATTTCCCATTCTGGGTGCCCGTACCCCCGAAAAACCGTAGTAGGAACACCCAGAATGGAGAAAACTCAGAACTCGTCGATGAGTGGTTCGTTTTCGTGTAATCCGCCCCCCTGGGCCTTGAACCCGGAGCCTGCTGATTAAGAGCCCGCCTTACCAAGCCAGGTCTCCAGAACTGTGGCTCCTGCTGGGCCGGTGGCTACGGCGACCTCGCAAGTTTGATCGGGCTGGTTCGGGCTGGCAACCAGGCGCACCCGCAGGTCGGTGGCACCGGGAACGGTTGCGAAGGCCACGGCTTCGACAGAGTCGCCGACTTCGGGGAAGCGCCAAACTATTGACGATTCGGGGTCAAGCACCAACACTGGCGAGCCCGGATCGCATGGGGTGGCCAGCGCAACCGCGCTGCTGCCTTCCCGTCCTACTTCGTAGAGCTTGTTGTTTATGAGGACCTGAACCCCGTCGTCGGCGTCAGCCGATGTGGACCCCACCACAGCTACGCCCCCAAATCCAAGCAGCACGACTATGGCGGCCAGGGCCAGGCCCCGAAACGATCGGGGTGGGCCCGCAGCAACCGTGACCTGGGGTTCGGGTTCGGACAGTGCTCTGAGTTGTCTGGCGGCCCGTTGCGCCGAAAGCGACTGATCTCCGCTGCCCAGCTTCGCCGCCAAGTCAGACCAGGCATCGGCCGCCGGTTGGCTGCTGTCTCTGTCGGCCCATTGCTGCTGAAGATCTGTCATGCAGCGACCCAGGGCAGTGAGGTCGGCCTCGGCTTCGCTGACCAGCCCGTGCGGGCTGCAAAGAACAGGGCCATGTGACCCGATCACTATGTGGTCGAGGGTTAGCTTCCCGTGGGCTCGGTCGGCTGCATGCAGATCGGCCAGGATGTCGGCAACTGCGGCCAGGGTGAGGGCCGCCTCGGCCGGTTCCAGGCGGGCAGTGCGAAGAGTTGATCCTCCAGCATGGTCGGTGATGATCGTGAAGGGCTCCTCCGTAACGGCGTGCAGCCTGGCCACGCCGGAGTGACGAACCTCGTCCAGCCACTTGGCCTCGGCCCGTCTGTCGGGCCGGTCGTTTGCAAGCTTCACTTTGCTCACCCGAACTGGAGCTTCGCTCGGGTCGGGGTTTGGAACGGAGGTGACCGAGACTCTGGTGGCCATAGCTGTCTCCTGTTTGGCATCGCGCCAAGGCGATGGTTTGGAGTTTGCAGGACAACAGGAATGCGAGGGTCGTTCCGTCGTCGAGGGCTGACCGGCCCGAGAAACCAAATCTACCAGGCCCGCCGGGATAGGGCCCGCAGTTGACGTGGGCGGAACTACTCAGGACACTTCAACAAGCTCCGATACGCTTCTGGGTTCCATGACCGACCCGTTGAAGATCAGTGTTCCCAGCAACCAGCTAATGGTCGGTCTACTTGGCGAACGAGATCAGTACCTCAGAGTGGTTGAAAGCTCCTACGACGTTGATGTCCACGTTCGGGGCAACGAAATTACTCTCAGCGGCAGCCAGGCCAAGGACGCAGCCAAGGTGATCACCGAGTTGGTGCAGGTACTTGAGAAGGGCCAGGCGATCGAATCGAACGTGGTCCGACGGGTCATAGACATGGTTGGCAGCAATGAGGACCCGTCGGCGATTCTGAACGATCAGATTCTCACCAGTGCTCGCGGGCGGGCCGTTCGCCCGAAGACTGCGGGCCAAAAACGGTACATCGACGCAATTCGCACCAGCATGATCACGTTCGGAATCGGTCCGGCCGGAACCGGCAAAAGTTGGTTGGCGGTTGCCTGCGGCGTTCGTGCCCTCCAGGACAAAGAGGTTGAGCGAATCATCCTCACCCGGCCAGCCGTTGAGGCGGGCGAACGCCTTGGCTTCCTCCCAGGCGACCTGATGTCAAAGGTTGACCCCTATCTCCGGCCCCTCTATGACGCACTGCTCGACATGGTTGGCGCAGACGCCATGGCCAAGCTGTTCGAACGAAATGCCGTGGAAGTCGCCCCGTTGGCGTTCATGCGGGGCCGCACCTTGAACGACAGCTTCATCATCCTCGATGAGGCTCAGAACACCACCCCCGCCCAGATGAAGATGTTCCTCACCCGCATAGGTGTGGGCTCCAAAGTAGTTGTTACCGGCGACGTAACCCAGGTAGATGTGCCAGGCGGAAACAGTGGCCTTGGCGGCACAGAGAAGATCTTGAATGGGGTAGAGGGGGTGTCGTTCGTTCGCCTACGCTCGAAGGACGTCGTCCGCCATCGCATCGTTCAGGACATCGTCGATGCATATGAACGCCATGATGGCCTACGGTCACACTGATGATCAGGCAACTACAACAATGAGTGACCCAACAAACACCCCAGATCCGGCACCACTGCTGGACATGCTCGACCTCGACGCCGTTTCAGAAGACGCCGACCCGGATGTTCTACATAAGGTTGGAGGCCTTGTCGTAAACGGCACCGACGCTCAGGAATCCAAGGTTGAACTAGAGCCGCTGTGTCGGTTGGCCCTGAAGGTGATGGCCGGCGAAGGGATTGAGCGCGGTCGGATAGACGTTCACTTGGTAACCAGGGAGGTCATAGCCGACCTCAACCGTGACTATCTGAGCGGGCACGGCCCAACCGACGTGGTGGCGTTCCCGCTGGATCCCGACGAGTTTGTTGCCCCATCAGCAGACTCTGAATCGCCGCCTCTTCTCGGCGACGTCGTAGTCTGTCCTGCGGTTGCCATCGCCCAGGCTCCAGAACACGCAGGTTCAGTTGAGGCCGAGCTCTCTTTGCTGGTTGTGCACGGCGTGCTGCACGTGTTGGGCCATGATCATCTTGATGATAAAGAGGCAGCTGTGATGCAGGGCAAGGAACGCGCACAGCTAGCACGCCTGGGGTACGCACACCCCATCGCCGAACCATGACGCCCAATTGATGAGTCAAATCCAGATTGTCGCTCTGGCTTCGCTGATCCCCCTTCTTCTGGTGGTTGTGGTCCTCACAATCATTGAGGCGTCCTTCACCCGAACCAGCCCGGTCCGGGCCGAGACCTTGGCCGATGATCACCCAGACCGTGTTGCCCGACTGCTGAAGCTTTTGGAGACGCCAGAATCGGTGCTGAATCCGTTGCGGCTTCTGATTCTGGCTGCCCAACTCACCTTTGTCAGCTTGGTTGTGGCCGCGTTCGCTTCTTCTGTTGGTGCGTTGGTTCTTGCTGGTCTGGTGTTCGTGCTGGTCTGCGCACTGTTTGTGGCAGACGTTGGTTCTCGGACCTTTGGAGTTCTCCACGCCGACCGAGTTGCGGTGCTGCTGGCCCGCCCCATCGCCTTCCTGGTTGCCGCCCCGCCGGTGCGTTTGCTGGCCAAGGCTCTGATTGGGATTGGCAACGTGCTGGTGCCGGGCAAAGGACTGTCGGCAGGCCCATTTGCCATGCCTGAAGAGCTGATTGCGCTGGCCGACGCGGCGGTGGAAGACGACGTTCTTGAACAAGGCGAACGGGATCTGATCGAGTCTGTAATCGGGTTCGGCGACATCGTTGTTCGAGAAGTGATGGTGCCAAGGACCGACATGACAACCTTGGATCGCACCACATCCGTTGCCACCGCACTAGAGATCTCCTCGGCCGCCGGCTACTCGCGCCTGCCCGTGGTTGGCGAAAACATCGACGACGTGATGGGGCTTGTGTATGTGAAGGATCTGATTAGGGCTGAGTTGGACGGGCAGGATCAACGGCTCGTTGCCGAGATTCTGCGCCCCTCACGATTCGTCCCAGAGACAAAGCGGGTGGCTCCGTTGCTGAGGGAGATGCAACACCACAGTTTTCACATGGCTGTTGTTGTTGATGAGTACGGAGGTGTCGCTGGCCTTGTCACTCTAGAGGATCTCATCGAGGAGATTGTTGGCGAGATCGTCGACGAGTTCGACGTGGAAGAGCCCCTGGTTGAGCGCCAGCCGGACGGCAGCCTCACAGTGGATGGGCGAATTCTGATCACAGATCTGAATCAGATCGCAGACCTGGAGTTGCCAGAGGGCGACTTCGACACGGTCGCCGGCTTCGTCTTCGACCGTTTTGGCCGCGTGCCGAATGAGGGCGAAAAGGTTGACAGCGACGGTTACACACTTCGGGTCGAGCGGGTGCAGGCAAGGCGAATCACCAAAGTGCACGTGCTGTCACATTCTCAGGCTGGGCCGGACCGAACCAGCCAACAGACTTCGCCGTGAGTGGCGAAGATCCAGACCCCGGCGACGAAGGCTTCCGCTCCGGCTTTGTCACCCTCTTTGGCCGACCAAACACTGGCAAGTCAACCCTGCTGAACTGCATTCTTGGCGAGAAGGTCACAATCACGTCGAACAAGGCCCAGACAACCCGCCACCAGATCCGCGGGGTTCGCACTACCAAAACAGGCCAGATTGTGTTTGTCGATACCCCAGGGGTTGGAAAGCCTCGCTCTGCGCTGGCCAAGAAACTGAACTCCACCGCAACTGATGCCAGGGCCGGAGTTGACGTCGTGTGTTTCGTTGTCGACGGCCGTTCTGGGTATGGCAGGGGAGACAAGTTCCTGGCCGAGCGTCTGAACCCGCCAAACACAGTTGTTGTTCTGAACAAAATCGACGGCATGCGGCATGGCGAAATTGCTGCTCAGCTCAGCCAAGTGGGCGAGCTTGATGCATCCGCCTACTTTCCGGTATCGGCTCAAACTGGCAAGGGCGTGCCGCAACTGGTTGAGCACCTGGAATCTAGAATGCCCCCCGGTCCGCACTGGTATCCGGAGGATCAGGTGGCCGACATGCCCCAGCCGATGTGGGTAGGGGAGCTGGTGAGAGAGCAGCTGCTTCGAGTTTTGCGAGAAGAGGTTCCCCATTCTGTGGCCACCCGTGTGACCGAGTACGAGTGGCCCCACGTGCGGGTTGAGATCCTGGTCGAACGCTCAAGTCAGAAGGGAATCGTGATCGGGAAAGGGGGCGAGGTGCTAAAGGAAGTTGGCATTCGCGCCCGCCGACAGATGCCCGAGGGAACTTTCCTGGAGCTCTTCGTAACGGTCGACAAAGACTGGCAGCACGATCCGGCCTCGGTTGAGCGGTTGGGCTACTAAATGGGTCTTGAGCCGCTGATTTGGAGCCGGCTGCGATTGAACTGGCTCGGATTAGTGGCGAAAACGGGCCTAACCCATTCCAGTTCCCTTTTGGGGGCCCAGGTGGCCGGGGGCTAGTTCGGCGAGGCTGCGTCGGCCGTTTTCTCTTCAGCTGAATCGTTCAGCGACCTCAGGAAGTCAACTACTTCTGAGTGATGACGTGTGCGCTTGAACGGAGGAAGGGCGTTGATCAGATCCCAGCGGTAGGCCCTCTGGGTGGCAAGCCGAGGGTCCAGGATTGCCACTACGCCCCGGTCGTCGTTCCTGCGAACGAGGCGCCCCGCCCCCTGGGCCAGCAATATCTGAGCCCGCGGCAAGTCGACAACGCGAAACGCAGAAGCACCGGCGCGGTCTCGCCTGGCCTGAGCGACAGGTTCGTTCGGTCTCTGGAACGGAATCCTATCAATCGTTACCAGGGTGAGGGTATTGCCAGGCAAGTCGATCCCTTGCCAGAAGGAGAGAGTCGCCAGAAGAACCGTGCTGGGGTCTGCCTTGAACTGCCGGACAAGAGCGGCCTTCGAACTCTCGCCCTGCACTAGGATTGGCTGCTTTACGGCTTCTCGAAGCGTGACGGCCGCCTCCTGCATTGCCGCGGAGCTGGTGAACAGGCCCAAGGTTCTGCCTCCAGCGGCCTCTATCAGCTTGGCCATCTCGGCCTGCACCCGTTCGCGAGCGATTTCGCTATTCGGGTTTGGCAGGTCGGGCGAGCAATAGAGCAGGCCGAGTTCTTCGAAGGGAAACGGCGAGCCCACCCTGAGAATCTTGGTGGTTGGTGAAAGCCCAAGCTGTTCCTTCAGCCCGTCGGGGAGCGTGGCACTGGTAAGCACAACCGCGCAGTTGCCCCACAAAGTGGCTTCGAGAATACTGCCAACATCAAGCGGGGTCCGGCGCAGCACAGGACTGGAACTGTTGCCATCCACCCACAACACGTCATCGTCGTCAGCGCTAATAACGGAGTCGATTGAATCCACCAGCGCGGTGGCCCCCAGAATGGCCCGTTCGACTCGAGCTGCTGCGTCTGTGCCCTCCTTGGGGTTGGCCTTCCGCAGCGCGGACAGAACCCGGTCGGCCCGGTCACGACCCGAAACAAGAACGGCCAGCAGATCGGGACCAATCGAGACCTGCTTTCCAACATCGGGCCGAAGGAACTCATCAAGGTCAAGAGCGGTGCGATCGAGGAGCTTCGGAAGCTCATCGTCTGTTAGAACTTGGCGGGCCCGGCGGGCGAAGGTTCGCACTCGGCCGCCGCTCAGTTCGGTGCCGTTAGTGGCGCCAACAACCTCGGGGATGTGATGGGCCTCGTCGAAGACGACAACTTCGTGCTCTGGCAGCAAGGCTCCGCCGGATGCCAGGTGCAGCCCGTAGTAGTGGTGGTTGGTGACGATTACATCTGCTTCCATGGCGATTGCGCGGGCGCGCTCCGAAAAGCACTTCTCGCCCAACGGGCAGCGGACTCTGCCCGGGCATTCATCGGCGCCAACGCTGACTGCTGACCAGACGTGGGCCGGCGGTGCCGGATCAAGCTCTTCTTTGTCGCCTTCGATCGTTGTCAGCGCCCATTCGCGGATGGCCCCAAGATGGTCGCCAGCGCTGGACCCTTTCAGCAGTTCCAGCTGTTCGCTGTGGTTTGACCGGTCAAACTCGGCCAGCCGCTGGATGCAAAGGTAGTTTCGACGACCCTTCAGGATGGCAGCCGACACCTCGGTCTCGAGACCCTCAGCCACCAGTGGGATGTCGTAGTCAACCAGTTGGGTTTGCAGGGCGATAGTGGCTGTGGCTATCACGGCTCGCTTGCCTGCCGCCACCGTCGGTGTCAGGTAGGCCAACGACTTTCCCGTGCCGGTGCCTGCTTCAACCAGCAGAGGTTGGCCAGAGTCGATTGCCGCGGCAACGGCTTCAGCCATTGAGATTTGCCCTGGCCGATGCTCCCCTCCGCCCGGCAGGCGCTGGGTGATCTGCACCAAAACTGTCGAGATGCTGGACACCAGGGGGATCTTAGGGAGTATCCTGGTGACTGCGGGCGTTGCGGGGCGTGCTGATTCGTGGCCCTCTGGCCACACAATTCACATCGAGGTTGCCGCTTTTATGTCTTTATCCGTTGGTCGATCAGGCCGATTCAGTGCTTTTGCGCTTACCGACGCGCCAGATCTCAGGTCAATCGACCTGCGCGAAGTTGGCGAAGGCGATGAAGTTGGTGATGACGAGGCCGAGACGGTTGAGCTGCGCGACGTTAGCGCCGAGCCTTCTGAGCCCAGTGATGAGGCGGAAGCGCCAGATGAGGCTGAGACTTCTGAAGCTGAAGCTGAAGATTCAGATCAGGGTGACGATGCTGCCGCGCTGGTTGAGGCTGATGAAGACGACAGTGATGAGACTGAAGAGCCAGTCGCTGCTGATGCTGAATCCGACGAAGCTGCCGACGACAGTGATGAGACTGAAGAGCCAGTCGCTGCTGATGCTGAATCCGACGAAGCTGCCGACGACAGTGAGCCTGATCAGGCTGATGTCGGGCCGGTAGAGAGCGAGACAGCCACCACCCCGGATGCTGCCTTCACCGCCAGCTTCATCGCCGAGCTGCGTGACATGTTTGTGCGCGGGTTCGGTCCTCCTATGCAGCTCACCGTGCCGCAGAACGCATCTCCAGAGTCTCCAAAGGAAACGGCCAGAAAGGCGAAGGGCATCAGCCTTGCGGTACCGCAGAAGAACGGTCAGGGCCTGGGCCCTAGTCCTCAGCGCCCAGACGAGGCAGACCCTCGATCAGCTGCGCTCACAATCGTGCTGCCCTCAGATGCTGATTCCAACCCCGTAAGGTTCGTTCCGGTCGCGGCTGCCCAGCAGGATCGGCGCGGGCTCTTGTTGGTGCTTGGCATCTTGGTGCTGTTGCTTGGCGTCATTGGAGCACTTGTGCTGGCCAACCGCGGTGGCCCCGACTCCCAGCGGATCTCAACGGTAACGTCGCTGCCCGCTCCTCGACCTTCCCCGGCTCCAGCCATTGCCGCCACAGTTCCGGTCACCGATTCCTCAATTGCGCCAAGCACAGTGGCCCCAACAACGGCCGCCCCAACAACGGCGGCGCCAACAACGGCGGCGCCAACATCCAGCGTGCTAACGACGGCAGCGCCAAGTAGCGCCGCTCCTGCCACCGCGGCTCCAAGCCCCACCACGGCTCGTCGCCCCCCAACAACCGCACGGCCAACAACAGCCCGGCCTACAACGGCGCCAACAGCCCCGCCCACATCTGCTGCCACCCTTCCTCCCGTCACGTTCTCGCCGCCAACCTGGGCTCCTGCTGTGCCGGTTGAACCCCCGCCGGCCGAGGCAGCCGATAGCACCCAGGGCCGCTAGCGAGGGGCCTTCCCAATAAACCCGCCTGGCATAGCCCACCCGCGCCTGGTGGGCTCGGGTACGGTGCCCGGCAATGGATCCAACCCCAAACCACCAGCTTCGGGTGCCCGCCCACGTGGCCTGTGTGATGGACGGCAACGGGCGCTGGGCAGAGGAACGAGGCCTCAAGCGAACCGACGGTCACTCAGCCGGTGAAGAGGCCCTCCTCGACGCCGTTCACGGTGCTCTGGATCTTGGGGTTTCGTGGTTGACGGTGTATGCCTTCTCCACCGAGAACTGGAGACGGCCAACCCAAGAAGTCCGCTTCTTGATGGGGTTCAACGAGTCTCTCTTGATTCGCCGTAGAGATGAGCTGAACGAGCTTGATGTACGAATCCGCTTCATTGGCCGTCGAGACTGGAGGGTGCCCAAACGACTGATCCGAAGAATGAACGAGAGCACCGAACTGACCAAGGGCAATCGGAAGCTGACGCTCACCATTGCGTTCAACTACGGCGGGAGGGCCGAGCTGGTTGATGCTGTCAAGGCGCTGCAGGAAGACGCTGTGCCTGTGACCGAAAAGGCAATAGCCGAGCGGCTTTATGACCCCGAGATGCCCGAGGTTGATCTGTGGATCCGAACCTCGGGCGAGCATCGGATATCGAATTTCCTGATATGGCAGGCGGCATACGCCGAGCTGGTCTTTACCGACGTGTTCTGGCCGGATTTTCGTCGTACGCACCTGGCTGAAGCGGTTGCAGAGTACCAGCGTCGAGACCGTCGATTTGGCGGTTTGGCCCACTGAGGTGGCTCTTTATCGGACTGACGCGGTTGTGCTTCGGACCTACAAATTGGGCGAAGCGGATCGAATTATTGTTCTCTACTCTCGGTCTAGGGGAAAGATTCGGGCGGTTGCCAAAGGAGTTCGTCGCACCAAAAGCAAGTTTGGGGCCCGCCTCGAACCCGGCTCGATTGTGCACGCCCAGTTCTACGAAGGGCGAAACCTCGACATCGTTACCCAGGTTGAGACCGCCACGTATCTGCCGCAGCTTCGAGCCGACCTCTCCCGGTACGGTCGGGCATCCCTGGTCCTCGAAACCATCGACTACCTCACCGAGGCTGGTGAGGCCGACGCGGCCCTGTACAAACTGGTGACCGGGGTATTGGCCGAACTTGACCGTGAGGGAAATCCGCTGGTGATTCCCGCCTTTGTGGCAAAACTACTGGCTCTTGAAGGTGTGCAACCGGTCCTGGATCGGTGTGTGAACTGTGATTCTCCGGGGCCGTTGGTAGCGCTTGCCTTACACCTGGGTGGTGCGCTCTGCGCCAATTGCCGCCAGGGTGAGCCTCTGTCTGACCCTGCCCGGGTTGCGCTGCAACACATTCTTGATGGCCGGGTGCGTCATGTGCTTGAAACCACCTCGGGGCGGGTCTCGGGCGAGTTGGAGGCGCTAAGCACCAGATTGTTGGAACAGCACCTTGAACGACGGTTGCACTCCAGAGACTTCTCGCAGCACGTGTGACGGGGTTGATACCGCCGAACTTGCAGATCCGATTAGGAGATTGGAATCCAGGTGTCGATCGTTTTGTCGTGGCGCAGCCAGCGCTGTCCTTTGGGATCCCAGTAGAGCCATGCCTGCCACTTGTCGCTCCAGGTTGGTGTGCCTGCGGCGACGGCTTCGTCGGTTGATCCGGCGACGGATGTTGTGGCAGGTTCCGACTGCCCAGTGCTTGGCTGGTCGACGCTCCAAACCGGGGCCGGTTCGGCCACCGGCATCTCCCACTCAGAGATCTCGTCGGCAGGGCGGGGCGTCCGGGCCTCGGCTTCGATTGGGGAAGACAAGCCGGGATCTGGTGCCGGTGTTGATGGCGTTGCCGGAACTGATGTTGGTTTGGCGGGGCCAGCACGGTGAGATGGCGGGGGAGGAAGCGTGGCATCAAATCCAAGCTCGGCAGCAACTTGGGCTTCGCTGACCTGGGATTGGCTGACCTGAGATCCTGTAACCGGCGGAGCAACGTCTGTGAAGACATCCTGGCCTGGATCGGTTGGGCTTGGCTGCACCGAGGCCGGGGGCGGGCCTGGAGTGAAGGGAGAGCCCTCGGCTGGATTGACCGGGCCGTCCCCTTCTGAGTCTGGCGCCTTGGCGGTCGGCAGGCCATCCATCCATGGCGCAGGCCCGGCAATTTCAGTGGTCATGGTCGGATCAGTGGCTGAGGCTGTGGCATCGGCAGAACCGCCAACCCCAGTGGTCTTCTGCTGCTCAACTCCGGGGGGCGTCGGCACCACCGCCGCATCTGCCGCGGTGGCCACGCTGGCGGCTTCTTCGGTATCTTGTGGTTGGGTCTCGGGTGGTTCAACCCCCAGCCTGGCCGATACGTCAACCATCTCTTCTGGTGCCGGAGGATCACGACGCAGCAAACGCTTCAACCCGCGGGGACCAGCGTCCTCCGGTTGAGGGACCACCGTCTCTGGGGTGGCTGTCTGCGAGGTGCCATTGGGTGGGACGGCCTGAGGAGCCTTCGGGCCTAGAACTGGCCCTTGGGGTTGCTGGGCGACCTTCAGAGCGTCCGTTTCGGACATTTCAGGGGTGGGTTGTATTCTGGTTGTTTGAAGCTCTGTTGGCAGGTGAGGGTTTCGGCGTGGCGCTTTGTCGGAGTAAACCACGGTGCCCGCCACCCGATCACCCAGCCGCTGATGTTTCTTGCTTGAACGAGCCAAAAGGAAGCCAACAGCGCCCGGTAGCACTAGGGGGATCGCGTCGAAAAGGCCGACAACCGTGCGCACAACGTGGGCCATGATTCCCACCGGCTTGCCGTCGACAGTGCCAATACGGAGCCCGGTTGGCAGCATTCCAAGAGTTCGGCCAAGCAACGCCGGCACCAGAGCGAACAGCACGAATGCCGCCAAGAGGCCAGCCAGAACTCCAGGAACGATGGCGTCCTGGCCGAAGATTTTCAACGTGTCCCCAACTTCTTGAGCGCGCGCCACTTTGACTCCGAGCACCTCGAATTGGTCAAGCTCTCGGAGTCGGTTCAGGGTCTCGGCGTCCCAGATTGGCCTGCCTTCGCTTCGAGCAGCAATCGCAAAGTCCTCGGCTCGCTGCCAGGCAACCGCAACACCTGTGGCTACTGCAAGGGAGCCGTCGATGATGAACGACAGGTAGCGCCGCTTGAGATCTGAGGTCTGAACCGGATCCACCATCCCAAGAGTGTGCCCAAATATCGGGCCGAGTGCTGGGATCGTCCAGCTAGTCTGGCGAAATGTCTAGCTCCGAGGAAACAGAAGCAGCCAACGAGCCAGTGGCAGATCCAGGTTTGTTCGACAAGGTGGTAAACCTCTGCAAACGAAGGGGGTTCGTTTTCCGGTCCTCCGAGATCTACGGGGGCTTCCGTTCCACCTACGATTACGGCCCCGTCGGGGTTCTTATGCTTCGCAGTGTCAAGGATGCGTGGTGGCGGTCAATGGTGCAGCTCCGAAACGACGTAGTTGGTTTGGACGCCTCAATCCTGTCTCCGCCACAGGTGTGGGAGGCCTCCGGGCACCTCGAGAACTTCACCGACCCACTTGTCGATTGCAAGAACTGCGGGGCTCGCCACCGCCAGGACACCTTGGACAAACCCGATCAGTGCCCAAATTGTGGAGTCAGCGGCCAGCTCACAGAGCCCCGTCAGTTCAACCTGATGTTCAAAACTCAGGCCGGGCCAGTGGCCGGCGCCGGGGCCGACGCCTACCTTCGCCCAGAAACTGCTCAGGGCATCTTCACCAACTTCGCGAACGTGTTGAACACCAGCCGAAAGAAGCCCCCTTTTGGTATCGCCCAGATTGGCAAGAGCTTCCGGAACGAGATCACCCCTGGCAACTTCGTTTTTCGCACCAGAGAGTTCGAGCAAATGGAGATGGAGTACTTCGTGCCTCCTGACGAGGCCGATCGCTGGTATCAGTACTGGTGCGAAGAGCGCCTTGCCTGGTACGAAGACCTCGGCATTCCCAAGAATCAGCTAAGGCTTCGGCCCCATGATCCTGACGAGCTAAGCCACTATTCAGCGGCAACCGCTGATGTCGAGTTCCTGTTTCCCTGGGGCTGGGGCGAGCTAGAGGGCGTTGCCAACCGAGGCGACTTTGACCTGTCGGCCCACGCAGAGGCTTCGGGAACCAAACTTGAGTACTTCGACCAGGCCAGCGGTGAGCGCTACGTCCCGCACGTGATTGAGCCCGCGGCCGGGGCCACCAGAACCATGATGGCCTTCCTGATGGCGGCCTACGACGAGGAAGCGGTAAACGACGACACCCGGGTGGTTCTGCACCTGAATCCCCGGATTGCGCCCTACAAGGTTGCCGTGCTGCCGTTGTCGAAAAAGCCCGAGCTTCAGGAGCCAGCGTTGGAAGTGCGAGACATGGTGGCCAAGACTTACATGGTCGACTATGACGAAACCCAGGCCATCGGCAAGCGGTATCGCCGCCAGGACGAGATTGGAACGCCGTACTGCATCACCTTTGACTTTGACTCTTTGGAAGACCAGGCGGTAACCATCAGAGATCGTGACTCCATGGAACAGGTGCGCCTTCCAATCAGCGAAGTGATGGATTGGCTGGCAGAGCGGCTGACTTGGTAGGTCTGTCGGCCCGCGTGTCGCCCGGCCGGCGCGCTCGGTAGGCGGTAACGTCGCAGTAGTGCCATACGTCTTTGCGTTCGATCACCCTCACCAGGAAGCACCGCGCCAGCTGGCCTGGCTGCTCGGCAAGAAGGGGGCTGATCTGGCCGAGATGACCTCGGTCCTTGGCCTTCCGGTACCGGAAGGTTTCACCGTGACCACCGAAGCCTGCGGCCTGGTTCGGGAAAGGGGACATACAACGCCCGAGCTAGAAGCAGAAGTTGGATCTCACCTGCGACGTCTTTCTGAGTTGGTTACCCCTGGCTCGTCGGTCCAGCCGTTGCTGCTGAGCGTTCGGCCTGGTGCTGCTCTGAATATGCCGGGAGTTCTTAGATCTGTACTGAACGTTGGGCTGAACTCCGAGACGGTCGAGGGTCTCGCCGAATCAACCGGCGACGAGCGTTTTGCATACGACTCTTATCGGCGGCTCATCGAAATGTACGGCACTGCGGTGATGGGCGTTCCCCAAGAATTGTTCACGAACCGGCTAACCGGCGCCAAGCTCCTGGCCGGGGTTGGCGACAATGCCGCGGTTCCAACCGACGTGTCGAAGCTGGTGATCGAGCGGTACCTGGCAATAATCGAATCCGTGGCCGGCCAGCCATTCCCTCAAGACCTGGCCAGCCAACTGCGCGGCGCCGTTGTGGCAACGTTTCGATCATGGGATGTTCCTAGCGCCCGGAACTATCGGATTCGAGAGCGAATCCCGCACCATCTGGGAATAGCGGTCAGCGTGCAGCAGATGGTCTTCGGAAACCGCGATGACCGGTCGGGCACCGGCCTGGCGTTCAGTCGCAATCCAAGCACCGGTGAACGAGGGCTCCATGGTGAGTTCTTGGTTGGCGGCCAGGGCGATGACGTTGGCAGCACACGGCCAACCCGATCACTGGACTTTGTCCGCACCGAGTTTCCAGCGGTTTATGAAGGGCTTCAGGAAGCGTTTTCGAAACTAGAGCGTGAGTACGGCGACGCCATGTCGGCCGAATTCACCATCGAGCGAGACATCCTTTGGCTACTGGAGGCGGCCGTTGCCGACCGATCCGGGGCGGCGGCTGTACGGATCGCCGTTGCGCTAACCGGCGAGGACGACCTGGGCCTGACCGAGGAGCAGGCGATCCTGCGGGTCACAGGCGATCATCTCGATCAACTGCTTCATCCGCAACTTTCCGGCGAGGCGAGGGCGGCAATGGCCACTGGGCTTGGTGCTTCGCCGGGCGCCGCAGTTGGGCAGGTGTACTTCTCAGCTGACGACGCCCTAAGTGCCTACGACGAGGGTCAGGATGTGATCCTGGTCAAAGACGAGACCGCGCCCGAAGACGTCCACGGGATGGCAATAGCCGAGGGCATTCTCACATCGAGGGGTGGGTTGGCCAGCCACGCCGCGGTGGTCGCCAGAGGCCTAGGCACCCCGGCTGTGTGTGGCGCCGGGGCCATTTCAATCGGGTCGGATCATTTCTGCGTTGGTGAGATCGTGGTCAACCAGGGTGACGTGATCAGCCTTGACGGCGCCACCGGCGAAGTTTTTGCAGGAGCCGTCGACCTCTCAGAAGCCGAGGTGCCGCCCGAGATGGATCAGGTCCTTGGCTGGGCCGACAGGATTCGGCACAACAAGATGGGAGTGAGAGCCAACGCCGACACCCCCGAGGATGCCAAGAGAGCTAGGCAGTTCGGAGCCGAAGGCATTGGCTTGTGTCGGACCGAGCACCAATTCCTTGGCGACCGACTGCCCATTGTGCAGCGCATGATTCTGGCCGGTACAGGAGACGAAGAAGCTGCTGCGCTGGAAGTTCTGGGCGAAGTGCAGCGGGCCGACTTTGTTCAGCTGCTTGAGGCAATGGATGGGCTGCCGGTAACCGTTCGACTGCTGGACCCGCCCCTTCATGAGTTTCTGCCGAACATCGAGGAGCTGGCGATTGCCTCGGCAACCGGCAATCTTGATGACGCTGGGCGCTCCCTTTTAGCGGCGGCTAGGAGCCATCACGAGACCAACCCGATGCTTGGAACCCGCGGCGTTCGGCTGGGAATCCTCAAAGAAGATCTATTCCGAATGCAGGCCCGCTCGCTGGTTCAGGCCGCTCTCGACCGGAAGGCTGCTGGTGGCAATCCTGTGGTTGAAGTGATGGTGCCGCTGATCATCAACCGCCTCGAACTTGAGCTGGTTCGCGGCTGGATTGAAGAAGAAATCGACTCTGTGCTGGCGTCAGCAGAAGATCGGCCCGAAATCAGCATCGGCACAATGATCGAGACTCCAAGGGCCGCCCTGTGCGCTGGAGTGATTGCTTCGGCCGCCGACTTCTTTTCGTTTGGAACCAACGACCTGACCCAGATGACGCTTGGTTTCAGTCGAGACGATGTTGAGCGCCGAATCATGAAGGAGTACCTCGACCGAGGTTTGCTTGGGGAGAACCCGTTCGAAACGATCGATCGGCTGGGTGTCGGCGCGCTCGTGCGAAGCGCCGCGGCCGACGCGAAGGCGGCCAAACCCGATCTGAAGCTTGGGATTTGTGGTGAACACGGCGGCGACCCTGCCTCGATAGAACTCTTCTGGGACGCTGGCCTGGACTACGTGTCCTGCTCTCCGTATCGGGTGCCAATAGCCAGGCTGGCGGTGGCCCAGGCCATCGTGCGCGACCGCACCGCCAACAAGGTCAACGGCGAAACACCATCGGTTAGCGGCGGAGGATAGGTTCGCCAATTGTGGGCATCGTTGATGAGGACATTGTGCGGGTTCGAGAGAACTCTGACCTTGTTCAGATCATTTCGCAGTACACCCAGCTCCGGCGGGTCGGGAGACGCTTCAGTGGTCTTTGCCCATTTCACACTGAGAAGACCGCCTCGTTCTCGGTCAACGCGGAAGACGGGTTCTACTACTGCTTCGGGTGCCAGGCCACAGGCGACGCCATCACTTTTGTTCGCGAAAAGGAACAGCTCGATTTTGTGGCAAGCATTGAATGGTTGGCCAACAAGGCGGGCGTTGTGCTGCGCTACACCGACGCCAACGAAGGAGAGAGCCGCAAGCGCCGCACCAGGTTGCACGACGCAATCGAGGCATCGTCGCAGTGGTATCACCAGAGGCTCCTGACTGATTCTGACGCCGGCCCGGCTCGGCGCTATTTGAGAGACCGGGGCTACAACGGTGAAACGGTGCGTCAGTTCACGATTGGGTGGGCACCGGATAATTGGGATCAACTAGCCCGATCATTGAAGTTGTCCAACAAGGATCTGATCGACTCTGGGCTGGGGTTCATCAACTCCAGGAATCGCCAGCAGGATGCATTCCGGGGCCGGATCATGTTCCCAATCTTTGATGCTCAAGCTCGGGCGGTTGGGTTCGGAGGCCGAATTCTCCCCGGCAGCCAGGACCCGGCGAAGTACAAGAACTCGGCCGAGTCAACCGTGTATGCCAAGAGCCGGACCTTGTACGGTCTGAACTGGGCCAAGAAGGCGATCGTGGCAGCCGACGAGGTGATCGTGTGCGAGGGCTACACCGACGTCATTGGCTTCTTTCAGGCCGAGCTGCCACGGGCGGTTGCAACCTGTGGAACCGCCCTGACCGAGGAGCATGTGAAGCTGCTTAGCAAGTTCGCCAAACGGGTGGTGCTGTCATTTGATGCAGATGCGGCCGGCCAGAATGCGGCTGCCAAGTTCTACGAGTGGGAAAAGAAGCACGGCCTCGATGTGGCGGTCGCCGATCTGCCCGACGGGGTGGATCCGGGGGACCTGGCCCAATCAGATCCAAACCGTCTTCGTCTGGCTATCAGCGGCGCCAAACCTTTCCTGGCTTTCAGGGTTGACCGTGCATTGGCCGCAGGCAACCTCAGCACCGCGGAAGGGCGGGCCCGCACAGCAGAAGCGGCGCTGGCAATGGTTGCCGAACACCCAGACGTGCTGGTGCGAGACCAGTACGCAATCGACATCGCCAGCAGATGCCGGCTCGACGAATCTCTGGTTCGCCAGATCCTGGCCCAGGGTCCGAAACAGCGCCCGTCCAACGGGCGGTCGCGCCCCGCAGTCGCGAAGCGAGCCCCAAGGGAAACACCAGAGCTGGAGGCTCTGCGGGTAACGGTCAGCCGCCCCGACGATGTGGTTCCCCTGGTTGTGACCGACCTTTTTGTTGATGAGTTGTATGCCGCAACGTTCCATGCCCTGAAGTCCACCGAGTCTTTGCACGAGGCCATTCAGTTTGGCGGGCCAGACGTTGGCGATTTGATCCAGCGACTCTCGGTCCAGGACACCGAGGTTGAAGGCGAGGACGTTGCTGCCAGGTTGTGGCAGAGATACCTCGAAAGTCGAATTGACGACTGTCGAAGGCAGGCTAGATCGGTGGTCGATACCGAAGATCTCAGAGAGCTCAATACGGGCATGGGATGGTTCAAAGAACAGGTCGCAAAGCTGCTTGAGCCCAACACGAGAGCCGCCACGGTCGCAGGCTTGCTAGCTTGGTTCAACAGCGCGGCGGAACCAGCTGCGAAAACCGAGGACGAGACGGGGTGAACGGAACGTGGAGCAGCCAGTAGCGATGCAAGAAGGCGCCTTCACCGACGAGCATCGCGATCGCCTTGTTCTGCGGGCCCGCGTCGGCCGACCCCTCACTCCAGACGACGTCGTCGACGTGATGCGCCGCGTGGAACTAACCCCAGCAGTACTGGAAGAGGTGCGGAACTTTCTGATCGAGAAGGAGATTCCGTTCGACGACGACCCTGTTTCTTTGGAAGACGACGACAACACGCCCTCCGGCCGACGGATCAAGAGCGCCAAACGCAAAGACGCCGGCCGGCTGACGGCAGGCGCCATAAGCCGGGCCAGCGGTTCCTCAGACCCGGTGCGCATGTATCTGAAGGAGATCGGGAAGGTCTCGCTGCTAACTGCCGACGAAGAAGTCTCGCTGGCCCAACGGATCGAATCCGGGGCGGCCGAAGCCGAACGCCTAACTCAATCCATTGCCTCAGGAGAATGGGCGAAGCTAGACCGCGATGGGCAGCGAAAGTTGCGCCGGTCGGTTGCAGATGGTGAGCGGGCCAGACGCGAACTCACTTCAGCCAACCTGCGGCTGGTTGTCTCAATAGCCAAACGCTACGTCGGCCGAAGCGTGCCCATCCTCGACCTGATCCAAGAGGGCAACCTTGGGCTGATGCGAGCTGTTGAAAAGTTCGACTACACAAAGGGATTCAAGTTCTCAACCTACGCCACCTGGTGGATCCGCCAGGCCATCACGCGCGCCATCGCCGACCAGTCCCGAACCATCCGCGTGCCAGTGCACATGGTCGAATCGATCAACAAGGTGGTGCGGGCGCAACGGGCAATGGCGCAACGGCTTGAACGGGAGCCCACTCTGGCAGAATTAGCCGAAGCAGTGGATCTCACCGAAGAGAAGGTGGCAGAGATTCTGCGCATCTCACAGCAAGATCCCCTGTCGCTTGACTCTCCAATCGGAGACGAAGACGACACGTCGATGGCAGACTTCATTCCTGACAAAGGCGCGGCCCCGCTTGACCTGGCAGCCAGAAAGCTGCTTGAACAGGCCGTCCGGGATGTGTTGGCCGACCTGTCAGAAAGAGAGGGCGAAGTTGTTCGTTTGAGATTCGGCCTGGTTGACGGCAGGCCACGGACTCTTGAAGAGGTTGGTCGTGAGTTCGGCGTAACCCGCGAGCGAATCCGCCAAATCGAGTCAAAGACCCTCGCCAAGCTGCGCCACCCGCTCCGAAGCGATCGGCTCAGGGACTATCTCGACTGATCACCACGTTATGCGCAGGCCAAATCCCTCAAGGCTTGTTATCCTCGCCTTCCCGATCCGGGGTAGCTCAGTTGGCAGAGCAATTGACTGTTAATCAATTTGTCGTGGGTTCGAGCCCCACCCCCGGAGCTCTATATTTATTGGGTCCGCTGTCGCAGACCGGCCTTCGGCCATCCCGGTCACGCTGTTCTCGCTGGTCGCCGATGGCGACCACGCAAAATAGCTCTCA
>QIKW01000275.1 GCA_003231975.1 Acidimicrobiia bacterium | reverse complement strand
AAAACTCGCCCTCATCTTGTGACGCGTTGCCGACGGCGTCGGCACGCAGCGGGCGGTTGCCCCAGATGGCCGAAGGCGGGTCTGCGGTAGCAGACCCCAATATTAGAGCTTGGTGATGGTGAGGGATGCGGCTCGGATTTGTTGGCGGAGGGACGCCCGGATTTCTGCGTGCGCTATTTCGAATGCCGAGAGCAGGCGGTCGCCGTGAACCCACGGGGCCAGGTTCAGCAGTATCAGTTCCTCTGCTTCTACTACCTCGTCAAATTCCTCGGCGGACAGGGTTGCCCGCTTTCGGATTGATCGGGCGGTGGCGTGGCGCCGCAGCCTTCGCTGCCATCGTCGGCCTAGGTGGTCAAGTTTGCCCTCGTCCAGCGAGGCGACGATTGGATGAAGCACTGCGGCAACGTCGGCGCCCGCCAAACCGGCGGCCGCGGGGTAGGTCAGCAATGAGCCGACACTTGAACAGAACCGACCGACTGCGTTTTCAAGTTCGCCAACGTTGGTTTCAAGGGCCAGATTGGCCGCTGTTGTGAGCGCCGCCGCCTGGGGCAGAGCTGTTGACTCCCAGAATTCGGTTGCGGTGGGCGCAGCCGAGTCTGATGAGAGCCGTTTGATCTTACGTTGCGAAGCAAGGAGGAGGCGCCAGGTGAGATCGTGTTGTCTTTGGACGTCGGTGAGCCGTTGCTCGGTCCGTCGTCGGATGATCGCTGCCCGGTCGGCCAGGCGTTCCCTGGCTTCTCGGTACCGATCGGTTTCAGCAACATTTTCGAATTTGGCTACCGTCACTCCTTGCTCCGCTACGTCTTGGTTCCCGCTTGCAGTAGTGATCGGCCCGAACTCCGCGATTGGGAGGGTCTGGCGGCCCATTCCTTTTGTAACTTCGGATTTGGCGCTTGCTGGATACGATCTCGGGATGGAGATTTCCGCGGTGTTCGGTGATCGGTTGGGAAGAGTTCGGGCCGCTCTGGTTGATAGCGGTGTTGATGCCGCGCTGCTCTCCGTTGGGCCGGACCTGCCTTGGCTGATTGGTTATGAAGCGATGCCACTGGAGCGCCTCACGATGCTGGTGGTTCCCGCAGAGGGAACTCCCACGCTTGTGATTCCGGCGTTTGAGGTTCCCAGAGTGGTTGCCCATCCGGACTTGTTCCAGGTTGAGGGCTGGGGCGAGACCGACGATCCGGTGGAGAGAGTGGCAGGAAAGGTCGCTTCAGCTTCTTCGCTGGCGATTGGCGATCACACTTGGAGCACATTCCTTGTTGCGCTGCAGAAACGCTTGCCGTCGCCTACCTGGGTAAACGCCGGATCGGTTGTAGGGCCCCTTAGGGCGGTGAAAGACGACAAGGAGATTGCGGCCCTACAGAGGGCTGCTAGCGGAGTAGATGTTGTTGCCGCGGCGCTCCAGGCGGGCGAGATCCCACTGATTGGGCGAACCGAGGCCGCTGTCTCAGCCGAGATTGGTGAGCGAGTGATTGCCGAAGGACATGCCAAGGTGAACTTCGCCATTGTGGCTTCAGGTGTAAACGCCGCCAGCCCCCACCACGAGGCGGGTCAGAAGATCATCGAGCCCGGCGAGGTCGTGCTTTGCGACTTTGGCGGAGTCACCATCGAACCTCACGGTGAGCCGGGCTATTGCAGCGACATCACTCGCTGTGTGTACACCGGCGAGCCCCCGGCCGAGTTCAGCGAGGCGTTCGCGGTGTTACAGACAGCCCAGTCAAAGGGTGTGGCGGCTGCAACTGTTGGTGCTCTAGCCCAGAGCGTCGATGCAGCAGCTCGCAATCACATGGCCGACGCCAACTTGGATCAATGGTTCCTGCACCGTCTTGGTCACGGCATCGGTGTAGAAGCCCACGAAGACCCCTACCTGGTGCAGGGCAACGAAGCTCCCTTGGTCAGCGGCAACGCTTTTTCGATTGAGCCCGGTTTTTACATCGAAGGCAAGTGGGGTGCCAGAATCGAAGACATCGTTGTTGCCACCGGCGACGGCCCGCTGGCCCTCAACCGCGTCGATCATTCCCTTGCTGTCGTTGAGGCATAACAAGTGCTTGAACTCGACGGAGCAACAGTTCTGCTTCAGTGGGCCACGGGTGGGCTGGCGTTTCTGTGGGTTACCACCCGACGCCGCGAGGTAGGAATTGGCTACGGCTGGACCCTACGCGTCACATACGCGGTGTTGGCGCTTCTGTCTCTGGCGATCGGCCTGCGGTTTGGTCTGAAACCAGTTCGAGAGTTGGCATCAGCGGGCTTGCTTGTTGCCACTCTGGTATCACTTGGCCAGTCTTGGCGCCGGAGAGCGGTTGGAGTTGAGGGGCAGCGAGAGTTGGCCGAGGCGCGAACGGGCCGGGTGGCCGCCATGACCGGGATTGATCAAGCCCAGCGGTCCAAGTCGGTAGCCGGCCCGGAGTTCAACCCTCGTTTGGATCTGGTGGCACCTGTCATCGGGTTGGTTGGGCTGGTGGGCGCCGGGTTCAGCTCAGGAGATCCGGTTTGGCTTCAGATGGCCCGCCTGATCGTTGGTGCACTCTTTCTCGGAGCCGTTACCGACGCAATGTTGCTTGGTCACTGGTACCTGGTCCAGCCGGGAATGTCTCGGGCCCCCCTGCTGGAGTTGGTGAAGTGGACCTCAATATTGTGGCTGCCCGAGGTGATCTTGCTACTGCTGCCGACAGGAATGGTCTCATCCCTGAATGGCACAATCCCCGACGGCTACAACGGGATGCTCGGCTGGTTCTGGTTGGCCTGTGTTGTCACAACGATCGGCCTTCTGTTTGTTACTCGTCTGGCCCTGAGGGAGAAGGAGTACTCAGCCGTCATGGCAGCAACCGGGCTTTTGTACTTGGCGATCCTCACTTCCTTCGGGATCGATCTTGTTGGCAGGGCCATTCTCTCGCTTGAGGTCTGAGATGATTGTTCCTTCAACGCAGGCTGGGCTAGTCAGCGCGTAGAGTCCTTGGCATGCCAACTCTCACTCTTTCTTCGTCGGTACCTGCTGCTGCAACCGCGGTTGACCGTCCGGTTGCCTCTGACGAACTCGACAACCTTGATCCAAAACTCCAGAAAGTCTGCGAACTCCAGGGGTTCACCGGAGAGCCCGGCCAGTCCTTCGTGATCCAAGGGGCGAACGATCGGCCAGTAGAGGTGCTAGTTGGGGTGGGGCCGCGTGCTGAAATCGACGCCAAGGCGCTGCGCACCGCGGCCGCTGCGTTTGCGCGGGCAGCCAAGTTGCACAAGGTGGTGGCAACCACTTTGGTGGATGCGGCCGCCGGCATTGACCCGGCCGAAGCTCTCCAGGCCGTTTGTGAGGGTGCTGGCCTTGGCTCATATCGCTACACGGCCCTGAAGTCCGACCCCGACAAGGGGCTGGACAAGATCAGCATCGTTGCCAAGTTCAAGGGAGCGCGCGCCGCATTTAACCGGGGAAAGGCCGTGGTTGAAGCCGTAACACTGGCCAGGGATCTTGGCAACGAACCCGGGGGCTCGTTGGTGCCAACAGCGTTTGTTAAAATAGCCAGAGAGGTGGCAAAGGACAGCGGCCTGAAGATTACGGTATGGGACGAAAAACGAATCGCCAAGGAGCGCCTGGGCGGTATCCAGTTCGTCAACCGCGGTTCAACCCATCCAGCTCGGCTGCTGATGCTCCAATACAAACCTGTCGGCAAGCCAACCGGGTCGGTTGCCCTCGTTGGGAAGGGAATAACCTTTGATTCAGGTGGTCTCTCCATCAAGACCGCATCGGGAATGGCTTCCATGAAGATTGACATGGCGGGCGGGGCAGCAGTACTGGCAACCATGTCTGCCCTCGGGGCAGCCGGCGCCAAGGCCGCGGTTACCGCATACATTCCACTTACCGACAACATGCTGGGTGGCGACGCCTCTCGCCCGGGTGATGTGTTCACAGCCAGGAACGGCACAACGGTTGAGGTCCTCAACACAGATGCCGAAGGCCGCCTGGTCATGGCCGACGCCCTGGCCTTGGCGGCAGAGCGAAAGCCCGACGCAATTATCGACATCGCAACCCTTACCGGTGCGGTTAGTGCCGCGCTTGGTTTGTCTCTTGCTGGGCTGATGGGCAACGACGATTCTCTGGTCGGCAAGTTAGAAGATGCCTCTGACCGAACCGGTGAACAGATTTGGCACCTACCGCTTCCGTCGGAATATCGCAAACAGCTCGATTCAGTTGTGGCTGACCTCAAGAACATCGGTTCAGGACCCTGGGGCGGGGCTCTAACCGCCGGTTTGTTCCTCAGAGAGTTCGTAGGCGAAACCCCGTGGGCCCATGTAGACCTCGGTATGTCTGCCCTCAGCGAGTCCGACAACGGATTGGTCAGCAAGGGGGGCACCGGCTTTGGGGTCCGACTTCTGGTGGACCTCCTCGCCAACTGGTGACGTCAGCAGGGATGAATTCCCCAGCACTTGGCTGAAAAACAACTTATGACCGCGTGTGGCGATGCCGAATGAATGGCCATGGCGTTCAAGTGGCACGTCTTCTCGGCGTGTAGGAGTTGAACCAAGTGGCAATCGTCGACCAACCCGTTCTTCCAGTTGCAGAATTTGAGCGGAACCGCTCTAACAAGGCTCTGCGAACGAAGGCTCTGCTGGTAACAGCGGACCTGACCGTTGCGGTTGTGGCGGCCCTTGTCGCGGCCGAGATTTCAGCCTCCGGGCCAGATTCGCTGCTGGGCGTAGCCATCTTCTTGATGGGGTGGGCACTGTGGCTGGCCAAGGCCCGCCTCTACACCGCTCGCTTCATCACCCGCCGAGCAGATGAGGTGCGGCGAATTGTTGACGCCGGAGCCCTAGCGGCTGCATCGACCGCAGTGGCCGGGTTTGCATTCGATCTGTCGTTTGGGCGTCTCTGGGTTCTGCTTGCCAGCGTATTCGCGGCAGTCGGACTGACCGCAGAGCGAGAGCTGGTGCGCCGCCACTACGAAAAGAGGCGAGCGTCTGGCGAACTTCGCCGAGACGTTCTGATGATCGGAAACAACACCGAGAGCAATCTGCTTGAGGCGATGTTCGAAGAGGACAAGGCGCTTGGCTACAACGTTGTTGGCCGCATCGACCCCGGAGCGAGCTCGGACCCCCGTGAACTCGTGACGAATGTTCTTCAGGTGGCCAGAGCCCACGACGCGATTGGGGTGATTGTTGCCGCCACCGCCATTGAGATCGGGGCCAGCAACAGGTTGATCCGGGATCTCATGGACGCTGGCCTCCATGTTGAGCTGAGCTCTACCCTCACCGATATCGCGGCCGGGAGGCTGACCGTTCGGCCGCTTGGCCGCTTCCCAGTTGTCTACGTTGAGCCCCGACACCGCCACGGTTGGCGAGCGGTTGCAAAGAGGGTCTTTGATCTTTCCATCGCCATCCCGGCCTGTCTGGTATTGACCCCGCTGTTTGTTGTTGTGGCTTTGCTGATCAAGAAAGGGTCTAACGGGCCGGTGATTTTCCGGCAGTCTCGGGTTGGCAAGGACGGCATCGGCTTTGATGTTTGGAAGTTCCGAACGATGGTTGTGAACGCCGAGGATCTGGTTGATGATCTGAAGGAAGCCAACGAAGGAGCAGGCCCGCTGTTCAAGATGAAAGACGATCCGCGGGTAACCAGAATTGGCGCGATTCTGAGGAAGACCTCGCTGGACGAACTGCCCCAACTCTGGAACGTGGTTCGGGGCGAGATGAGCCTGGTGGGGCCACGGCCAGCCCTGGCCGCCGAGATGGCTGCTTGGGAAACCGACTTGTACGGCAGGCTTCGGGTCAAGCCAGGCATCACCGGGATGTGGCAGGTTTCTGGCCGCAGCGAGACCAGCTTCGAGGAGTACACCCGCCTCGACCTCTACTACGTTGACAACTGGTCCTTGGTGGTGGACCTGGCCATTCTGGTTAAGACAATCCCGGCCGTTCTGAAGAGCGACGGCGCCTACTGATAGCTTGCCCCGGAAACCATCAGGCTGCCCGGTTGGCGGGTCGGTCCTTGTTTTCCCAGCGCCTGTGCGTGGCCTGAAGGTGAGGCGGCAGTCGTCGAAGCTGGCGTCTGGTTAGTGGCGCCAGCTTGCGTCGAACCGCGAGGTTCCTGCCGTTCCTGCTGGCTAAGCCGAACCGGCAAAGCCGATCGATTGTTCGCATCAACGGGCTGTGCTTTCCGCCCCGGCTGCCAAGACCAAGCTCTCTGGCCCACAGCTGAAGCTCCATCTCGAAGCCCTCGGGGAAAGCATCGAAGTGCATTGCCATTCGCCGCAACAAAAGCACGCCGCTTGGGCCAAGAACCGCCACCCAGAACTGCTCGACATAGGCACTTCGGGGGTCGTGGCCCAACTCGTCAAGCACGGTGTCTGCCAAGAAGCGCACGGTCAGGCTGGATTCGGGGTCGGGGTCGGGGTCGGGGTCGGTGGTGGTGGTGGTGGTGGTTGGTTTGTTGCTGGGTTGGTTGCTGGGCTGAGTAGCGGTGCTCATGATGATGAAGTCCTCGGTTCTTAGAGCCGCCACCCGTCGATGCGGTAAACGTAGTTTAAAGTAATTAACTACGCAAGAGGATATTCAGGCTGCGATCGAATTGGGCGAGAGCACTATCCCAGCTCAGCTCGGCCAGCCGCTCTTTCCCGCCTTCGACCACGGCGGCCCGCAAGGCGGGGTCGGCCTGCAATTCCGAGACCGCCTCAGCGATTGCTATCGGAGTTGGCTCAACCACCAGCCCGGAAACCCTGTGTTCCACGAACTCGCAAAGCCCGCCCCCGTCGTTGCAAACAATCAGTGGTCTCTGCCACGCAAAGGCCTCAAGCGCTGTAAGGCCGTAGTCCTCGTTCAGGGCAGGCGCCACAACGATTCCTGACTTGGCGTAGAGCTGGTCTCGCTCGGGGTCAGAAACGCGCCCGTGGAAGGTGACCTTGCCGCTGGGAGCCAGTTGAGACGGCCGCCAACCAGGGGTGGCCGGGCCGGGGTTGGCCCAGAGCGTCCGGCTGGGTTGGTTCTGCTGCTCTGGCGATCCGGCCAACTGGGCGTCGAGGCTCTTTGCGTATTCAAGCCGGGAACCACCCCCAACAAGGTGGATGTGGGTGTTGGAAAGCAGAGGGGCGGCGGCCACTACCAGTTCGGTGCGCTTTGGCCACTCGTGGCGGCTCACGCAGAGCACGGTGCCCGGGTGCCCGGGCGGGGGACTGGTGGGAACATCTGCCACGTTTGGGTGGGCGAAGCGATCCACAGCGGCGCGTTCCAGCCCCCAGTATTGGCTCAGCCTGTCTTCCACAGTTGCTGACGGTGCCAACCAGCCCGCAACGTTGCGCACTGCCTCCTGGTCGACCAGTCTGATCTGCTCGGTGGCTGGGGCGTGCACCGATTCGGAGACGAAACCGGCAGCAACGTATTCGTCTGCCAGATCATAGAAGATGCGGCCGTGATGATAAAACAGCCCCAACACCGGGGCGCCGGTTGCATGGAAGGTAGGTGGCTGGGTAGCCACAATGGCGTCGTAGCGGCTCAGATTCAGCGATCTGACCCGTTGGAGCATTGCCATGTAGTGGAAGTACTCGTGGTGCCACATGTTGAACACCGGCTCCATCGGGTAGCCAACCACGTGGCGGCCTGGCGGATCCGTAGGAACGGGAACGATGTGAACCTCGGTGCCCCGCTCTCTCAGCCGGTCGGCCAGAATAGTCACCAGGCTTTCGAACCCACCGCGGTTGCCGTAGTCCGGCTTGACAATTGCCAACAGCGTCATTGACGGCCTTCAAGCTCCCCCACCCGAGCGGCTAGCTGTTCAACCAGCGCCCGCAGTTCGAATAGCTCGCGCTGGTTGTGAGTTGAGCGATGGTCGAGTTGGTGGAGGGAGTGTACAAACAAGCCGTTTACCGTCTGCTGGCCTGGCGGCGCTGTGAGGGCCCTGGCCTTGCGCCTCAGCCGGGCCTGCAACTGGTTGGAAGAGTCTGAGCTTTGGCTGCCATCACTTGGTGAGAATTGCGTCAGTGGATGGCCGGTGACCCTGGAGAGGTGTTGGGCCAAGAGCTGGTTGGTGGTTGCGGGGTGGGGCAAACCGCGACAAGAGTCTTTCCTGGCCACCGCGCCCACTGTTTCGATGGCGTCGCGAAGAAGGTTATCGTCAGCGTCCATGTCGCGATGGTAGGTGCATCTAGGCTGTCAGTGCGTGAGTAGTCTCGAACAAGCAATTGCAGCGGTTAATCGAAGTTCGAAGATTGTCGTTGTCGCGGGCGCCGGGATCAGTACTGACTCCCGGATCCCAGACTTTCGCGGCCCGAACGGTGTGTGGACCAAGAACCCGGGAGCCGA
This sequence comes from Acidimicrobiia bacterium, assembly GCA_003231975.1. GTDB lineage: Bacteria > Actinomycetota > Acidimicrobiia > Acidimicrobiales > SZUA-35 > SZUA-35. The sequence goes on along the minus strand of QIKW01000275.1, from coordinate 17,079 downwards.
GAAGTCAGCAACCATTCAGAGCTATGTGCAGGATCCAGAGGTTCGCCGAACGGCGTGGCGCAATCGCTTGGACTCTCCTGTCTGGTCGGCTGAACCAAACAGAGGGCATGAGGCCCTTGTTGCGCTCGAGAAGCGACGCAAGTTGCACACCCTGATTACCCAGAACATCGACGGATTGCATCACTTGGCCGGAAACAATCCGGATCTCTTGGTCGAGATCCACGGTTCGGTCAGAGAAGTCATGTGCTTGTCTTGTCCGTATCGGGCACCCATGGTGCGTGCCCTCCATCGGGTGCGTGCCGGTGAAGAGGATCCAGATTGTCCTGATTGCGGGGGCCTGCTCAAGTCGGCAACCATCAGCTTTGGGCAGGGCCTGGTTGCGGCCGATCTCGAACGAGCTCAAGCCGCGGCCGATTCGTGCGATCTGATGCTCTGCGTTGGCTCGACGCTTTCGGTCTATCCCATCGCCAACGTTGTGCCAATTGCCAAGGTGGCAGGGGCCACGATCATCATTTTGAATGGTTCCGAGACCGAAATGGACGGGCTTGCCGACTTTGTGCTGCGGGGCAGCATTAGCGAGATTCTTCCGCAGTTGGTTGGCGGGGCCGCAGCGGCGCCAAACTGAGCATGCGAACGTCCGGGTTACTTCCTGGAATAGCTGCGAAGGCCGAATTGTTGACCAACTCAATAGGGATTAGCTTCCAAGCGCCGCTTGGTGCGAATGCGAGGATTAAAAATGTCGTCATTCCGGGAACTGTTGGCAGCCACCAAGGCTGAAATTCGCGAGGTCGACGTGGCCACAGCAGCCGACCTTGTTGCTCAGGGTCAACGAATCATTGACGTTCGGGAACCCGACGAAACCGCTCAGGGGGTGATTCCTGGATCCACCGTAGTGGTTAGGGGAAACCTCGAGGCCCAAATCGAGAACCATGCTCCAGACAAAGCTGCACCCCTCATCGTGATGTGTGCCGGAGGGGTTAGATCTGCCTTCGCGGCAAAGACGCTTTGCCAGCTTGGCTACTCCAACGTGGTCTCAATGGAAGGCGGGTTCAATCGGTGGAAGGACGAGGGCAACGAATGGGAGGTGCCCGAAGTTCTAACCAGCAATCAGCGAAATCGATACAGCCGCCACATCCTCCTGCCTGAAGTTGGAGACGAGGGCCAGCTCAAGTTGTTGAACGCAAAGGTGCTGCTGCTCGGCGCAGGCGGCCTTGGCTCGCCAGCGGCGCTCTACCTCGCGGCTGCGGGGGTTGGCACCCTTGGGATCGTCGACATGGATGTGGTTGACGAGTCGAACCTGCAGCGCCAGATCCTTCACAACATGGACAGAGTCGGTAGCCGAAAGGTTGACTCGGCTAAGGAAACCCTTGTCGCAATCAGCCCCGACCTCCAGGTCAACACCTATGACACCAGGCTTGGGGCCGACAACATTCTTCAGATCATGGGGGGTTACGACGTCGTAATCGATGGAGCAGACAACTTCCCCAGCCGGTACATCCTCAACGACGCTTCGGTGAAGCTTGGAATACCTGTGGTCCACGGTTCCATCTACCGGTTCGAAGGCCAAGTCACAGTGTTCGATCCCAAAGACGGCCCCACTTACAGAGACCTTCTGCCAGAGCCGCCGCCTCCGGAACTGGCGCCAAGTTGTGCCGAAGCCGGTGTGCTTGGGGTCCTTCCCGGCATTGTTGGATCGATCCAGGCGCTAGAGGCGATCAAGTTGATTCTGGGACTTGGTGACAGTTTGCGAGGCCGCCTCCTAGCCTTTGATGCGCTTGAGATGACGTTCCGTGAGTACAAGATTGCTGTAGATCCGGCCAACGCTGTTACCTACGCGAACCGTGAACTCGTCGAGGTGGTTGAGCTTGATGGTTTGTGTCAGCCCCAGGTTCTTGTCCCATCGCAATCTTTCTCGCAGCCTGTCGGTCAAGAGAGAGTCGGGTAGGGACGATAGGGCTGCCACCACCCTAAGTGAGATTCCAACTACGTTTGGAGATTGTGATTCTCTTCTCGTCCGGCGTTTGGCCGTCCAGTGCGTTCCGAACCAGCGTGCGCCGATCCCCTTTGATGCTGCTGTCGATAGCTGGCCTGTTGGCAACAATTCTGGTAGCCGTCCAGCCAGGAGTGGCGATTGCGGCTGATGACTACCTGGACGTTGAAACGATTCCGCTGGCGTTGACCCCTCAGGCGGTCGCCGGCATCGAAACAGGCGAGGGCCTGGCAGGGCTTCAGGCGTCAGACACGATCCCGTTGCCGAACGCCCCCGAAATGCTGATCATCGATACTGCGGGGCAATCCGGGTCGTTCTTGTTGCGCACCCAGTCCGGCGATGGCTCCTGGACCCCTTGGCTTGACCTGGAGGCAGGAGCCGAGGAGGCGCCGGACGGAGCGGTCGGAGAGGAGGGCGCCGCAGGCGTGCGAGGTATCGGTCCCATTTGGCTTGGCGACGATGCGCTGGCCATGGAGATCGTTCTCACCAGCCAGGAGCCCATGGACGTTGTGATCGAGTCTCTCAACAGCACCGACACCCGTGAGGCCGCCACTGCTGCTTTGGTACCTGCCAACGCCGTTACCGGAGCGCCAGCAATGATGCCCCGGTCGGCTTGGGCAACAGCTGGTTGGCGGCCCGAAAACGCGGGTTGTGACGAGGGGCCAAACTACGCCCCGAACGTCCGGTCAATTGTGGTGCACCACACCGTCACGGCCAACAACTACAGCCAGAGCCAGGTGGACGACATCCTGAGGGGGATCTACCGGCTGCACGCCAACACGAATGGTTGGTGCGACATTGGCTACAACTTCATTGTTGATCGCTTCGGAACAATCTGGGAAGCCAGGAGCGGCGGCGCCGATCGGCCGGTTGTTGGTGGCCACACCAAAGGCTTCAACACCTGGACCGTTGGGGTCGCCATTCTCGGCCAATTCCAAAGTGGGGCCAGCCCGGCGGCAGTCAGGCCAACCGCGGCGTCGATCAATGCGGTTGAATCGATTGCCAGATGGAAGCTTGGCCTGCACGGAATTGATCCTCTTGGCGAGTCTTGGCTGAAGAACCGGTCAACCCATCCACCTCAGAAATTTCCGTACAACACGTTCGTCTCGATGCCTTCCATCGTGGCTCACCGCCAATTGGGTCAAACGGCGTGCCCCGGGAATCTGACGATTCCCTCCATTGCCCCGATGCGGGCGGCATTGGCCCCGGCCTACAACGCCGCGCCCCCACAGATCCCAGCAGGTAGAAACCCCGAGCCGGGCCCAGCGCTGATGACCGTTGATCTTGCCGGGGGTCTCAGGGCCGCGGTTGGAGGTGTGCCGAAGGCCAGCCCCCCCATTCCGGCGGGCACTCAGGTAGTCGCAATCGCAGGCAGGGGCTTGGGCGGTCAGCTCTTGTTGTCCAACGGGTCACTTGTGAGCTATGGCAACGCATCGAACGTCTCGGCCAAACCGGCAGGAGCCAGGCAGGTTGTGGATGTTTCGTCCGGTTCCAACGGTGGCCGGGGCTGGGTGCTTGAAGAAGACGGCAGGATTTATGACTTCGGCGGCGAGCCAGACCGCACGGCGCCCGTCAAACCGGCCGCGGGGCAGGCAATCGCGCTGGGCCTGGCGCCGAACGGCAAGGGGTACATCCTTGACCGGTCGGGTGGTTTGTTTGCGGTTGACGGAGTTCCTGCCCGCTCTATAGGCGCATCGGTTAACGCCGTTGACGTGGCGCTCCGGCCGAACGGCACCAGCGGCTGGGTGCTTGACACAACCGGCAGGCTCTATCCGTTTGGTGGAGCCCCAGGCTGGCAGCCCGAGCTGGCGGTTCAGAACCCAAGAGCCCTTGTGGTCGGTGGTGTGTACGGCGGTTGGGTGCTTGACGCCGAGGGGAGATTGATTCGATTCGGCGACGAGCGCAGGGCCAACCCGATCAGCACCACAATTGGTTCGCCCAACATCGTTGATGTTGCCCTCACTGACTGGAACTACGGCGAGGGCACAGACGACGTGCGTTATGCCGCGGCGCTGTTGGAGCTGTTCCTGGGCGTCAAGCCCTCAAAAGCGCTTGCCGATCAGTACGGGTTCCAGCTTGATGAGTTCGACCGCGGCAAGGTGATCACTGAGCTGGCGCAATCCGACGCCTGGGCCGGTGGGGTCATCGACGAAATGTACAGAGACGTTCTGGGTCGGGCGCCCGACGCATCGGGCAAAGCGTTCTGGCTCGGGGAGCTTCGAGGTGGGCTGCGCACCCAGGACCTGGGAGCGCTGTTTTACGGATCGGCTGAGTACGTGGCGGACAGCGGCACAACCCGGGCCTACATCAGGCGCCTCTACCGCGAACTCCTTGGCCGGTCTGCCGACAATGGGGGCCTGGCGTTCTGGGCCGAACAGCTCGACTCTGGCCGGATGTCTGCTCCGGAAGTTACCTTGGGGTTCTACCAGTCTCCCGAGTCTCGTCGAGCTCGGGTGGTAGGGCTCTACCAGCAGATCCTTGATCGGCTGCCAGATCCATCGGGTTATGACTACTGGGCCGGCCAGCTTCAGATAATCGACGATATTGGGTTGGCCCAGGAGCTGGCGGCCTCGGCTGAGTTCAGAGACGGCGTTCTCGAGTGACAGCCGTTTCTCGGTCTTAAGGCCTCCTCTCTTCCCCAGTGCTTCTTGGCCTGGCCAATGTGGCTGGCGCCACTTCGGTGCCCGTCCAACCGGCTAGCGTCTCTCAGAGCTGTTTCCAACTACGAGGGCCCACTCAGAACTTGACTGCAACCGCCGATCTATTTCCCATGCGTTCCCGGCTCATTAACGCCATTGTTGCCATGGCATTGGTTGCCAGCCTCCTTGTTGGTCTGGCTCAACCAGCCGCAGCCAGTTCTGATGGCACTCCCACCGTTCAGGTAGACGGACGCGGCTGGGGCCATGGCTGGGGAATGGGCCAGTACGGCGCGTATGGCTACGCCAGAGACTTCGGTTGGACGTCGGCCCAGATCCTGAACCACTTCTACGGCGGCACAACCGCAGGCTCAGTTCCGGCCGGGAATCCAGTCAACCCAGCCGCTTTGCGCATCGACCTGCGCAGCGACCGGGGGGCGCCAACCACCGTCGCCATCACCAACGGAGCGATCCAGCTTAGCGGCGTCCCCATCGGTCCCGACCTCGGCCAGTACGTGGGGGCCGTCAGGCTTAGAATCAACAGCTCAGGCAACGGCTTCACCCTTGAAACCGCTGCCGACTGTGGCGGACCGTTCGTTGCCCAGCCCGACATCACGGCCCAAACGAACATTTTGATCGAACCTGTCAGCACCGCTGGTGGGGCAGACGGGCTGCTTCGATACTGCCGGGCCAGCACCGCCCAAACCGTTTACCCGGGGCAACTGGAGGCCGTCAACTGGCAAGGCGCGCTTCGAACGGTAAACATCGTTGCCATCGAGGATTACCTTCGCGGCGTTGTGCCTAAGGAGGTTCCCGCATCCTGGGGCGGCCCGGTAGGAGGCCCAGCAGTACCTGGTCATGCCGCCCTTGAAGCTCAAGCAGTTGCCGCTCGATCCTACGTCTTGGCTGGCAATCCCAACTACAGGGGGACGTTCGCCGACAGTTGTGACACCACGGCCTGTCAGGTGTACGGCGGCTGGTATGAGACCGCAACGGCGGCCAACCCCGACGGAATCGTGTTCGACCCTCGAACTGATGCCGCTATCTCCGCAACGGCCGGAGTGGTACGGCTGCGAAACGACAACTTACAGGTGGCCGAGACCTTCTATTCATCCAGCACGGGCGGCTACACCAACCCGATAGATCCGTTCCCGGCGGTTGTCGACGAGGGCGACGCCGTTGACGCCAACCCGAACAGCCAATGGACAACCACGGTTGATTTGTCGGCCTACGAAAACAGTGTTGGCCTTGGCGAGATTCAGGAAATCGAGGTGACCGAAAGGAACGGGCTTAGCGGGAACGGGACCGACGGTGGCCGGGTAGAACAGGTCAGGATTAGTTTCGAAAACGGCAGCCGCACCCTCACCGGGAATGCGTTCCGTAGAGCATTCGGGCTCAAGTCAGACTGGTTCAGCGTCGGCGCTGTGCTGCGAGACGGGGTTTCTGTTGGCTCGAACTCCAAATTCGTTGACGGGGCCGCACAGATTTTCCTTGGTCGGGCGCCAACAGCAGCAGAACGGGCCCGCTGGATAGCCCAGGTAAACGCTGGCAACCGAGGCGCGTTTGTTACCGAACTTGCCTTCAGCGATGAATGGGCTGGATCACTGATAGATGGCCTCTACCGCGACGTTCTTGGCCGCCCAGCCGACGCGGCAGGCAGGGCCTACTGGCTCGATCAATTGAGCGGCCCCTCCAACCTCCAATTCTTGAACGTCTGGTTCTACGGATCCCAGGAGTACTACAACCAGGCTGGCGCCACCCCGACGTCCTTCGCCACGGCCCTTTACACCGAGGTGCTCGGCCGCCAGCCAGATAGCGCAGGCCTCGACTACTGGAGCGAACAGCTAGTCCACGGCCAGGCTGGGCTAGACGATGTTGCTGCCGGATTTGTTGGCTCGCTCGAGAATCGCCGCACCAGGATCGATTCGTTGTTCACAGATCTTCTGGGCCGACAGCCAGACTTGGGGGCCCGAGACTTCTATGCCGATCGTCTGCTTCTGGTCGACGACATCGAGTTGGCAGCGGAGCTCGCTGTTACCGACGAGTTTTACAACCGGGCCCAGTCGCTCGGGTAAACCCCCGCTCGCAAGTCTCAGCCCGCACATCAACCAACCACCGGGCAACGGTCGGTATCGTTAGCGTCCCAATGGCCATCACGGACGGATCAGAATCGCTGCCACCACTGGTGGAGAATGCAAGCGGTTCCCCGAAGTTGGGGCGCCGCCTCAGAGCTATTTGGGACTACCGGGAACTGCTAGCCAACCTGGTCCGGCGCGAGCTGAAGGTGAAATACAAAGACAGCGCTCTCGGATTTGTCTGGACGCTGCTGAACCCGCTGCTCTACCTGGCCGTGTTCAGCCTCGTGTTTGCGGTCTTCCTCCGCTCCAACGTTCCCCGTTTCGGCCTTTTCCTGCTGTGTGGGCTTCTAACCTGGAATCTGTTCTCAATTGGGCTCACAGCCGCTACCACCTCAATCACCGCCAATGGCCCGCTGGTCCAGAAGGTCTGGTTCCCGCGTGAGATCCTGCCGTTGGCCGCCATAGGCGCTTCGCTTGTCACCTTCTTGTTTCAGCTGATCGTTCTGCTGGTTGGCCTCTTGGCCTTCGGTCAGATTCCAGACTGGCGGCAACTGCCGCTCCTGGGCCTTGCCCTCCTTGTCACCCTGGTGCTTACCGTCGGCATGGGCCTCCTGCTTTCGGCCTTGAATGTCTACTTTCGAGACGTCCAGCACTTCCTTGAGCTAGGCCTACTTGCCTGGTTCTGGGTAACCCCAATTGTGTATTCCTATGATCTGGTGGCTCGTGAGATAACTGCCAGGGCGGGTGCAGGCGCGGACCGATACCTGGTTCTGAATCCCATGCTGCCGGTGGTTACTACCTTTCAGCGGGTGTTGTACAACCCGCGGAATCTTACTGAGGCAGAGCGAGCCGCCAGTTTTGAGTTCATGCCGCTTGACGCTGGCTGGTATGTCTCAAGGCTTTTGGTGGTTGGCGGCGCGGGCCTCGTCGTACTGGTGCTTGGGCTCTTTGTATTCGGCAGGCTCGAAGCGAACTTGGCCGAGGAGATCTGATGGTCAACTCAATTGAGATTGAGCACGTGTCGAAGATCTACAAGAAGCACTCTGAGCCAACAAAGACACTGAAGGACAAGGTTTTTTCGTTCCGCGACAACAAGACGGAAAAGTTCCTGGCACTGGATGCCGTTCACTTCTCGGTCTCCGTCGGTGAAACCATCGGCATCCTGGGCCACAACGGTTCTGGCAAGTCAACACTCCTCAAGTGCATCGCTGGCACCATCCGCCCAACCTCGGGGGTGGTACGGGTACGCGGCCGCCTATCTGCGCTGTTGGAACTGGGTGCAGGCTTCCATCCCGATCTGACCGGGCGAGAAAACGTCTATCTGAACGGCTCGATTCTTGGCTTCACGAAACAGCGGATAGACCAGATCTTTGATGAGATAGTTGCCTTCGCCGAGTTGGAGGACTTCATCGACTCACAGGTAAAGCACTACTCGTCTGGAATGTACGCCCGCCTTGGGTTCGCCGTTGCGGTGAATCTTGAACCAGATGTGCTCCTCGTCGACGAGGTTCTGGCCGTTGGTGATGAAGCATTCCAGCGCAAATGCATCGAACGGGTTCGGGGTTTCCAGTTGGAAGGTCGAACCATCCTTCTCGTGACCCACGCCCCCGAATTGGTACGCCAACTCTGCGATCGGTCTGTTGTGCTGGACCATGGCAAGATGCTGCACGTTGGCGACGTCAGCGAAGGAGTTGCGGTCTACCGGCGCTCGTTGGCAAATCGGGGCATCGAAGTGCCAGACGATCCGGCTGAAGCTGAAACCGAAGGTCCGGCTGTTCCTACGAAGGACACAGTCGCCATTCAGCGGGTTTGGGTTGAACCACCCCCCGATGGCCGTTCTGCCCACCAGCCGGGCGACCGCGTTTCGGTTGGCCTTCGCTATCGGGCATCAGAAGAGGTGCAGGGCTTGCGCGGCAGGTTCATTCTTCACAGCCACGACGGGATTCTTCTGGCCAACATCTCAACCCTCGATATCCGGGGGTCAGACATTGCGTTGTCGGCAGAAAGCTCTGAGGAAGAGATTGTGTTCACCATCAATGACCTTCCGCTTATGGACGGCCGCTACTTCGTGACGCTTCTACTGCAGGATCAAACCGAGACGTTCGAGTACGCCCGCAGCGAGCAGGAAATTGCCTTCGATGTGTCAAGCGGCGGCCCGGTCACAGGCCGGGTGGCATTCGACATGGCTGTTACCGCCACAGCTAAAGTTCCCTGGGAGTCCTAGGGGTGGAAGCATCAACTGGGCAGGAACCAGTGGCACCTACAGGCTCAGATTCAGATCGGAGCGGCACGATTGTTTTGGTGCCACCTCGATATGGGGCCGAGGTCGTTGGCGGGGCCGAGGCCGTTGTTGGCGAGCTGGGGCGTGGTTTGGCCGACAGGGGCTGGAAGGTTGAGATTCTCACGACCTGCGCCAAAGATCACTACACCTGGGCCAACGAGTACCTCCCGGGGGTCGAGATCGACGGAAACTTGACCATCCGTCGATTCCCGACGGTGATAGACACCCCAGGTAGGCATCGCCGTCACCTGGGTGATCAGATCCTCAAGGGCAGCCCAATATCGGTAACCGATCAGCTCTTGTGGATCAACGACAGCCTTCGGGTTCCCGAGCTGTGGCACCACGTTCTCCAGAATGCCCATTCGTACCGGGCCGTTGTGGTTGCGCCATACATGTTCTGGACCACCTTCGCAGTTGGTCAGATCGCCCCTGAACGCACCATTCTGATGCCCTGTCTTCATGACGAGCCAACGGCCCGGCTCGAGATCTTTGGTCCTTTGTTTGCGGGCTCGCGAGGCGTCTGGTTCCTAAGCGACCCCGAGGCCGAGCTGGCCCGCCAACTGTTTGAGCTGCCCAGGCGCAACGAGGTTGTAGGAGCCGGGATAGACGTGCCGCCAAGCTATGACCCGGCTGGATTCCGTGCCCGTCACCGGCTCGAAGGCCCCTTCATTTACTACGCAGGTAGGCGGGAATGGGGCAAAGGTTGGCTTGAGTTGGTGAAGGCGTTCGAAGAGTTTGGAACCACCAGTTCGGCTCCGCTCACCCTGGTGACTTCTGGAGTTGGAGAGCCTGGCTTACCTGCCGCGGTTGGCAGCAGGGTGCTGGATTTGGGGTTCGTTTCAGATCAGGATCGAAGCGATGCGATGGCCGCAGCAACCGCTTACGTTCAGCCGTCGGCCCTCGAAAGTTTTTCAAGAACCGTGCTTGAGGCGTGGCTGGCGGAAACCGCAGTTGTTGCCAACGGCGCCAGCGACGTGGTTTCGTGGCACGTTCAGCGCTCGGGCGCCGGGCTGGTCTATCGAACCAACGAAGAGCTGGTGCAGGCTCTTCGCATGATTGCGGAAGAGCCTGGTCAGTTCGGTGGTCTGGCGGCAGGCGGCAGGCAGTACGTGCTCGACAACTATCAGTGGCCAGGCGTGCTTGACCGAATTGAGCAAACGCTTCGCTCGTGGACGGCCCCATCATGACCCGAGTAACGATGGTGACCCCTTACCCGCCGGGCCGAGACGGAATAGCCGCATACGCGGTGCAGGAGGTGCAGCAACTGCTGGCCGAGGGCAACGAGGTTCGCGTTGTTTCGCCGCTGCCAAGTGCCGCCCACGAACATGTAGGCCTGGGCAGCGCTGTTGGCTGGGCCCGATTGGCCACCCGCCTCACGGGCCGCGGGCGCGTGATCATCCAGATCTATCCCGAGCTGGTCTATGGGAGGTGTCGCACCTCACCCGAACGGGTTGCCGCCTGGCTGGCGGTGGCCCGTTTGGCTCGGCTAGTGCCAACCGAGCTTCGGATCCACGAAATCGAGTACGCCTTGATCGAGAGCCACCCCATGGAGCGTCGGGCTGTGGCCGCTGCTGTTCGGGCGGCCAATCAGGTGTCGGTTCACACCGCGCCAGAACAAGATCAGCTGGCCCGGTCCCTCGGCGTGGAGAGCTCGGCCATAACGCTGGTCGATCACGGGAGGCACTTCGTCAAACACTGTCTCGTCGGCCAGGCCGACGCCAGAGCCGAGCTGGGAATAGCTGCCGCCTGCCACGTCTTCTTGTCGGTTGGCTTCCTTCAGCCCCACAAGGGATTTGACCGAACCTTCCGGGCCTTCGCCGCCCTTGGTCAGGTGGATGCCCAGGCCCATGTTGTTGGCTCGATACGGGTTGAGCACCCGGATCTGCGTCGCTATGCAGACTTTCTGGGCTCGCTGGCAGATGCCACCGAAGGAGCGTTCCTTCATGAGCGGTTCGTTAGTGATATCGAGTTTGATCTTTGGCTGGTAGCAGCAGACACGGTGGTGTTGCCCTACCGGGAGATCTGGTCCTCAGGTGTGATCGAGCGGGCGAAACTCTACGAGACACCGGTCATTGCCGCCCGGACTGGTGGGTTGGAGTTCCAGACTGCGGCCGACACTGTGCTGGTCGAAGACGACACAGAGCTGATTGGCGCGATGGCTGCCCGCCTCGGCATCGCGCCACCGGCTGCGGCAGCCTCGGAACCAAAATCCCAGAGCCAGCTTCAAACTCAACTGGAGGCTCTCTCCGGGGTCGAGGGTGATCGTGTTGCCCCGAACTCGGCCGCGGCGGCAATCGGTGCCATGGGCCAGCCGATGCTTCCGGTAGATCCGTCGTCACCTCGGCGAGGGGTTGGCAGGCTGAAGCGGTTTGTGCAGAGCTTCACGAACTGGCAGGTTCAACCCGTTCTGGATCGGGTCAACGAGCTGCAGATGGCCACAGAAGAGGCCATCCGCAGGCTGGAAGCTGACCGGGAATAGGGTGCCTTCTAGTAGCTGAGTAGGCGGGTAGAGAGGATGCGGGCGGCGGCGGCGAAGCTGTTTCTGGCGGCGTACTGCAAAGCGGATTCTGACAATCTGGTCAGTCGTTGGCGGTCGGCCAGCAGGCTGCCAAGTAAGTCGGCAAGGCCGACCACACCAGTTGTGTGGTCATAGGAAACAACCACATCTGGCGGCAGTTCTGTCATGGATCCGATCTTTGAGACCACGGTTGGCAGGCCAACGGCCAACGTTTCGCTGACAGCCGCCGAAGATTCTCCGTTGGTGACCGAGCGAAGTTGAACCGCGATGGCAGCCTCTTGTTGCAATTGCTTGAACTTCTGGTCTGGTACGTGGCCCGTGAAGCTGACAGAGTCTTCAATTCCCAGCTCCTCAGCGCGTTCTTCGAGGACATCTCGATAGGGCGGATCTACTTCGCCCGCAAACACCAACTTGGCATCAGGCACGGTGGCCGCCAGCTTGGCTAGGGCATCGATCAGAAGCTCCGGGCACTTCACCGGGGCAACCATCCCGAAAGTAGCGATGACGGGAGCGGCGAGAACCCTGGGCTTTGGGCCCGCAGCCGGGGTGGGGCACGGGATGTCAAAGAGCACCTCTGGCCGATGCCGAGTGTCGAGGTCTATCAGGTTGGCTGCATACTCTGAGTGAACAAAGACCTCGGTTGCGGTGTCGGTGATAACACCGGCCATCAGCACCCCGAACCGGGCCGCTGTTTCGGGGATCACCACCGGGCTGTCGGTAACCATTGGTCTATAGCGGTTGGGATACAACTCGCTGAGCTTGTGGCCAACCGACTGGGCAGGCAGGCGGTCTGGACGGAGGCGCTGTACCTCTCCGAACAAGCCTGTCAGCCGGCAGTCGTGCAGCAAGACCGCACCAGGATGTTTTGCCAACATGGCAAGGGAGTCAACATGGAATGTTGAGTTGCCAATGAAGTACAGCAGGCGGTCAAAGCCGTAGCCGCCGTTGGCATGAACTGGGAGCTGTCTTAGCGCCTCGACGTAAACGCCCTCGATCGGATTGATTCCGGCTGGGTCGCACTCGACGAAGACCGTGATATCGAACGTTTCGCGAAGGTGGGCAACAAGCCGGGCGGCGTAGGTGGCAATGCCCGATCGTTGTGGTGGCAGGGGAGTGATGAGCCCCAGGCGGGGCTTGACCGGGGCCCGGCGCCTCGAGCTGCTCTGGAGGTCGGTGATGGCAGCCGCTGTGGCCTCGGCCGATCTTTCCCACGAATAGGGAGGAGGCGGAAGTGACCGCAACCGAGCCATCTCGTCCTGGTCGGTCAGCGCTCTTTCGATTGCCTCGGTTATGGCTTCTGCGTTGTTTGGATCGAAGCGGGCCAGCGAGTCTTGCTGCACCTCGGACAGCGACGAGGAATCGCTGCAAATCACCGGGGCCCCGCACTGCATTGCCTCCAAAACTGGGAGGCCGAAACCTTCGTACAAGGAGGGGAATACCACAAGCTCAGCGCCCTGATAGAGACCAACCAGTTCCTCATCAGAAACAAAGCCGGTAACCAGTAGTTGGTTGGAGATTCCCAACGCAGCTGCCCGGTTTGCCAGCTCCGTTCGCTCAGAGTCGGTAACCCGACATACCAGAACCAACTGATGGGCGTCTCGCAGCTTGGGGGGCAGCGCGGCGTAAGCTTCAAGCAGTCGGTCGACGTTCTTGCGGCGCTCAATCCCGCTCGGGAACATCACATAGCCTGGTTGCAGCCGAGTGAAGCTGGCGGCAGCCATGGTTTTGGCCACGTCGTGGTAGCCGTTGGTTGGCCGCTGAAAACGGTCGTCGGCTCCGGCCCAGATAACTGAGACATTGGCGCGGTTGGTTCCCAGATACTCAACGGCGTCTCGGGCCGAAGCCTCTGAGATAGCCAGCAGATGATCAAACGACGCCATCGCCCTAACCCGAGCCTCGTAGCCAAAACGCAAGGCTGGATCTGTCAGATACCAGTCTCGGAAGCGAAGCGGAATCAGGTCGTACAGGATGGTTGCGGTGCGCCACTGGGGCGAGCGGGCCCACGACGGGAACACGCGGCCAAGTGGCTCTTGCAACTCGACAACAGACCCGGCAACGAACACCCCACCCGCGGTTGGTGAGATCAACTGGTCTGGGTCGTCGGCTCGTCGCACCTTGCCCGTTGCGACAAGCGGTTCGATGCCTTCCGGAACGGGCAGGTGAGGATGAACCAGATACCGGTCAACCAGGCGCGGGTTGGTCCGTTCCATCGCCAAGGCCAGGTTGAGGACGTACCTGGCTATGCCCCGCTCTCCGTGGTCTCGATTCTGGAATCCGAGCAGATCGAATACGACTGTCACGGGGTTGCGGATGGGCGTGCCGTCAGCATCACCACTCTTCCCGCCCCTTGGGGGGCCTCGAGCTTGTGGCTCTCAACCGTCCAGCTTGTGTCATCCAGCCGCCTTCCAATCATCACTTCGTCAACCGTCCAGCCGGCAATCAACTTCCCGAGCTGGTCCAGGTCATAGATTCGTTCCAGATCATTTACTTCGGCCGGACCATAGGGAGTTGTGAGCACAAGCATGCCGTCTGGCTTCGTTAGTTGCCTAACGATGGCCATGGCATCGATGTCGGCGGTGGAGTCGGCATCCGGATTGTTCCTGTAGTGGCCGATCCCAAAGTGTTCGATAGTTGAGAGCAGGACCACCGCGTCAAAAGGCTGCCCCAAAGGGAAACTCTCGAGAGCCTCCTCGAAAACCGTGAGGTTCGGATGGCTGAAGGGATAGCCCTGCGGTTCGATAACCGTCACATCGTGGCCCATTGATGCCAACGAAAAAGCGAATGTGCTCTCGCCGCCGCCGATGTCGAGAATTCGAGAGCCCGGTGGTAGCCGGCCGATGGCGGTGAACGCAAACGGATGCTCAATGATTCGCTCGTTGACAGCACCAATCCTGGCTTCGCCCTCCAACCACTCAATTACCACGGGGTTGTTCAGCCAAAGGCCCGCATCAGCCAGCGGCCCCCGATGAGAGTGGGCGTAGTTCAAGAAGCCTGCCGCCGGCGCGTCGATCTCGGCCAGCCGGGCCCCGGTAAGTTGACGCAGGCGAATAGACGGGGCGGCGGCCTCGATCAAGCCTTCCACCGACGTGCGTCCATAACCAACCTCGTCTCGGATTGAGGCAAGCTCGCTGATCAGTGTTGCCAGATCGGCAGAGTTCACGGCTTGTTTGCGGGCCTGCAGCGAAATCTGATCGGTTACTGACTCGTGCAGCGCCTCGTTCTGCGCCTCGTTTTGCGAGCCGAGTTGGTCCAGCTTGTGAACCAACTCGTTCTTGACGGCATGAATCAGATGCTCCAAAACGGCCGCTCTGGATTGCAGGCGATCAGTAACGGGTTGAGAAGCGCGGCGGAGACCTCGTTGCACGTAAGACATGGACCCAATAATGGCCTATTGGTTAGCGGTTGTGGCGTTTCTTGCCCTACTAGTTATCAATTCTGTTGGTGGCCCCGGAATGGGGAAGGCGTTGGCGGCGCCGACAAGAAGGGCAAGTTGACACATCGGCTCAGCCGACGAACCGAATGACGAAATCTCGGTTCAGACTTTTGCGAATGATCAGTAGCGTGAATGGCCCGGGCTACGGTTGGGCCATGCGAATTCTCGTTACCGGCGGACTCGGATTCATCGGATCAGCTCTTGTTCGTCACCTCTTGACTACCACTGACCATGAGGTGACGAACCTCGATCGTGTCTCCTACTCATCGTCGTTTGAGTCCTTGGAGTCTGTTTCACGCCTGAAGGCGTACCGGTTTTTGGAGGTGGATCTGGCTGACAACGCGGCGGTGAGCCACGCGGTGGCCAAAGAGCGACCCGAGATCATCATGCACCTTGCTGCGGAATCGCACGTGGACCGTTCGATTGATGGACCGCGGACGTTTCTTGAGTCAAATATTGTGGGGACGTTCAACCTGTTGGAGGCGGCCCGTCAGGTCGATGGGTTCCGTCGCTTCTTGCATGTCTCCACCGATGAAGTTTTTGGCTCACTTACACTTGAGGGGGGAAGCTTCAGCGAAGAGTCTGCTTATGATCCCCGCTCGCCTTATTCGGCCAGCAAGGCTTCGGCTGATCATTTGGTTCGTGCTTGGGGTGAGACGTTCGGACTTCCTGTCGTGATAACCAATTGTTCGAACAACTATGGGCCGTATCAGTTCCCCGAGAAACTCATTCCACTGCTCACGATCAAGGCGTCTCGGGGTGAGAGCTTGCCGGTCTACGGTGAAGGGCTCAATGTTCGCGACTGGTTGCAGGTCGATGACCATGTAGTTGGTTTGGTTCTTGCTGCGATCGATGGCGTGGATGGGCGGAGCTACAACATTGGTGGCGGGGGCGAGCAATCCAACCTTGAGGTGGTTCATGGGATCTGTGATGCCGTTGACGAGCGTCTCGGCACAACGGGCCGCCGTGAGTTGATCGAGTTCGTGACCGATCGACCGGGCCATGATCTTCGTTATGCCATTGATTCGAGTCGTATCCGTTCTGAACTTGGCTGGGATCCGCAGCACTCCTTCGATGAGGGTCTTCGGTCGACGGTCAACTGGTACCTGGATCATGAGGACTGGTGGGGCCCACTCATGGACCGCATTGACAATGGGGCTCGGGCTGGTCTTGGCCCAACGCCGAATGGGTCAAGGAAGGCAGCAAGTTGAGAAAAGGTATCGTTCTTGCTGGAGGGACTGGAAGTCGGCTTCATCCAATAACCCTCGGCGTTTCCAAGCAACTCCTGCCGGTCTATGACAAGCCAATGATCTACTACCCACTTTCGGTAATGATGCTCGCCGGCATCCGAGACATACTGGTGATCACGACGCCTGAGGATGCCGCAGCATTCAAACGGGTGTTGGGAACGGGTGAGCAATGGGGCATCTCCATCAGCTACAAGGCTCAGTCGAAGCCCGAAGGCATAGCTCAGGCCTTTCTGATAGGTGAGGACTTCATCGCTGGCGAAGCCTGTGCCTTAGTGCTTGGCGACAACTTGTTCTATGGCAACGGCTTATCGAAGCTGCTGCGAGAGGCAGCAGGCCAAGAAGTTGGAGCGACAGCCTTTGCCCAGCGGGTCAATGATCCGGGACGCTATGCCGTCGTTGATTTTGATGCTGAAGGAGCGGCGATAGCCATCGAAGAGAAGCCAACAAGCCCACGATCCCTCTGGGCGGTAACTGGGCTGTATTTCTATGATTCCAAAGTCACAGAGCTGGCTCGCCAGATCACTCCGTCAGCCCGTGGTGAACTGGAGATCACTAGCTTGAACCAGCTCTACCTCGATGCCGGTGAACTCAAGATCACAAGGCTATGGCGGGGGCATAGCTGGCTTGACACAGGAACATTCGATTCGATGGTCGAGGCGGCTGAGTTTGTCCGTGTTATCGACAAGCGCCAAGGTTTGAAGGTGGCCGCGCTCGAAGAGATCGCATTTCGGCTTGGCTACATTGATGTTGATCAACTGCGGCAACTGGCGGAACCGCTGGCTAGCTCGGGGTATGGGGCCTACCTCCATCAGATCGCTGATGCCAGCGTCGAACGAGGGGTAGAGAGTTGATTCCGTTCAACCGCCCCACCACTGCTCCCAACCAGTTGAAAT
>QIKW01000087.1 GCA_003231975.1 Acidimicrobiia bacterium | reverse complement strand
AGACCAGCCGTTACCAGACCAACCAGCGCCAGACCAACCAGCGCCAGACCAACCAGCGCCAGACCAACCAGCGCCCGACCAGCCGTTGCCAGACCAGCCGTTGCCAGACCAACCGTTGCCAGACCAGCCATTGCCAGACAAGCCGACATCGCTGATGCAAGGTGTTGGGCTGCCGACTTGATCGTTGTTGGCGTCCTTGCGTATAAGCCTGTAGATGGTGGTTGTGCCCCAGGACCCAGCGTCGTCGAAGCTGGAGCTCGGGCTGAACTCGGCGCCCCGCCAGTAGTACTGGCTGTCGTTGACGGAGCGTTCGATTACGTATTTGTCGATGCCGGCGACGAGTGCCCAGCTGACTCCGAAAGTACCGTCGGCCTGTTCAACCACCGTGCAGGAGGGCGCCCCTGGACCCGCTGCGTTGTCACCAGACCAGCCGCCGTTGACCGTTCCGAATCCTTCCGGCACCGGAACTCGGCTGAATGTCTGCTGGACGGCGGGACCCTCGAAGCCGATACGCAGGCGCCAGAGAGACTTGTTCAGGCGAACTCGACCGTTTCCGTCCAGGTCAGTCCCAGGCTCAACATTGCGGGCACCGTCGGTCAGCAGATTCTTGACCTGGTCGGGTGTGAGCGATGGATCCCTCTCGAGCAGCAGGGCGACTGTGCCTGCCGCAACCGCAGCGGCTTGCGAGGTTCCAGAAGCAACGGCGAAGCGAGAGCCAATTTGGGACTCTGGGTAGGCAACGTCTGCGTTGGAGCCGGGAACACGCAGGCTGACGATCGAGCGCCCGGGAGCAGCTAGATCTGGGTTGCGGACGCCGTCCCCCTGGCTGGACCAGGGTGCCACGCTGTCGTCTCGGAAGTTGGTTGGCACACCCTGATCGCTGCCGGAAACCGCAATGATGTAGGGATCGATTGCCGGGTTCTTCAAGCCGTTTGAGTTGTTGCCTGCGTTACCGCCCGCAACGACTACGACAATTCCGTTGGCCCAGGCCTCCTCGATTGCAGCCGAGAGTGGATCGCCAAAGCGATCTCCACCGTCGTAGCCAAAGGCAAGGGTGATGACCCGAATGTCAAGGTCGCCGGTGTTCTTGTTCAGAATGACCCATTCAATTCCGGCAACCAGCTGCTCCATCGAGGTGTTGCCCGAAGCGTCGGCAACCTTCACGTTCACGAGGCGTGCGTCTGGCGCAATCCCGGTGAAGTAAGGCACACCCGGGATGCGGGGGCCGCCGTCGTTGCCTGCGATGATTCCGGCAAGGTGAGTGCCGTGCCCATTCCCATCTAGGTTGGTGAGGGCTGGGTCGGCGCCTTCACTTGAGAGATCCGACCCATTGATGATCTTGCCGGGAACGTCCAAACCCTTAACCGGGGTGATCCCCGAGTCAATCACGGCAATGTCGATGCCAGCACCAGTGAGGCGGCGCTGCGGGCCACGGGGATCGATGGCGTAACGAACGTTCGGCACCCAGCCGTTGAGATCAGCTATCCAGCTGGTGTCTTCTTCGGCAACATCGGAAATGGCGGCAACAGCCAGATTCAGCGCATCGTCGGCCTCTTCAAGTTCGACCAGCTGGCTGGTCGAGGCGCCAGCGGCCGCCTCGTCCAAGGCCACATCTGCATCTGCCAACGCTACGGAGAGGGCATCCTTGGCTTCCTCAACGACGGCATCCGGCGCGTTGCCGGGGGCAGAAAGGGCATCTTCGGCGGCAACCAACGCAGTCCCGGCGTCGCTGAGCGCATCGAGCAGAACCAGATCCTCAGCAGAGGGCACGTTGACAACAACTGGGATTGGGTAATTGGACGCTGGCCCGGCGAAGGTGCCCCACACGATCTTGGTGTCCAGAGCGTCGGTTGCTTGGCTGAGCTCCAAAGTTGCAGCGCCAATTACGTCTTCGGCTACGGCTTCGTCTTGGGCATCAGTAGCCGCAACCGCGTCTGACTCCTGGATGACGACAGACGCGTCTTCCCACAATGCGCCCAAGAGCTGAATCTCTTGGTTCTGCTCGACGTCGACGTCGACTGGAGACACGGTTGCGGTTAGCAGCAGCATCGCGGCCCAGGCGACGCCAAGAGCGAGCCTGAGACGCGAACCCACAGATGGGTTGGAGGGGTGGTCAATCTTTGCCATGGGAAGGTGATCGCACCTTCTGCGACAAAACTTTTTGGGTAGAAACGCCCGAGTTGAGGGAATCGGGAGATTCGCCTCACGCCGCTGGGGGCCAGACGGGCTACAAACGCCAGCGCCTCCTGGGTAGACAACCACATCAATCTCGCCATGTCGTCTACCCGGCTAAGCCAATGCCGGTTGGTCGAAGCAGAACGACTGATCTTGAAGGCCAGCTTCAACAGTGGCCTTGATCGTGCTCTCGCTTTGGCGGAGGAGGTGGGATTCGAACCCACGGAAGGTTTCCCTTCACACGCTTTCCAAGCGTGCCGATTCGGCCGCTCTCGCACTCCTCCTTGTTCGGAGGTTGCCCCGAACGGAGTCGATAGGATACCGGAATCCGCCTGCTCTGGCAGGTGGTGGTCAGACCCTGTGCGACTGAAGCTCGTGAACCGAGTCAGGGCCGGAAGGCAGCAGCTCTCAGCGGATCCTTCTGTGCGCCGCAGATCGTCTGGCCACCACTTGCGAGAGCAGGCGGCAGCTTTTTGGCAACTCCTGGCCTTCTGTGTGAGTCCCACCAGCGCCAGGGCCCCAGCCCACAGTTAGAATCTGAGGGTGACCCATCAGTCGCTCTACCGTCGCTACCGATCCCAGAACTTCGCGCAGATCATCGGTCAGCCTCACATCACCACCGCGCTTCGCAACGCCGTAGCTCAAAACCGCCACGGCCATGCGTACCTTTTCAGCGGCCCGCGCGGCACCGGAAAAACCAGCACGGCGCGCGTTCTGGCAAAGGCACTGAACTGCGAAAACCTCGAAGACGGTGAACCGTGCGGCACCTGCAAGAGCTGTGTCGATATCGAACACGGCACCTCATTTGACCTTCACGAACTAGACGCCGCCAGCAACAACAAGGTCGACGACGTTCGAGACCTGATTGCCAAAGTTGCCCTCGGGTCTCCCGGCCGCACCAAGGTTTACATCCTCGACGAGGTACACATGCTTAGTGCGGGGGCCGAGAACGCCCTGTTAAAGACCCTTGAGGAGCCACCGGCGCATGTTGTGTTCGTACTGGCAACCACCGAGCCCCACAAGGTTGTCGAGACCATACGAAGCCGCACCCAGCACCACGAGTTCAAACTGCTTCCAGCAACGGACCTCGACAAACATGTGCGGTGGGTCATTGCCGACGCAGGCCTTGACGTTGACGAGGCCGGTATCGAGTTTTCGCTTCGCCAAGGAGGCGGTTCGGCCAGGGACACACTTTCCGCCCTTGACCTGGTGGCCGCAGGCGGTGTGCCAACCGGGTCTGACATTGGCCGAGAGTTGGCGCTGGCTATCGGGGCCGAGGACCCAAACGCCGCCATCCTGGCAGTGCAGGGGGCCATAGTTACCGGCCGCGAACCCCGCACCATTGGCGAGGCCACGCTGCGATCCCTGCGCAACGGCTTCCTGGCCTCAATGGGTGCGCCCCTGGATCAACTGAGCGAGGCGGCCCAGGCCGAGGCAGCAGAAATCTCAAAAGAACTGGGGGCCAGAGCAATCACACGATCGCTCGAAACTCTTGGCCAGGCCCTTGTCGAGATGCGTCAGGCGCCCGATCCCCGGGTGCCCCTGGAGGTTGCATTGCTGCGTCTGGCCCGCCGTGGTGGCAGCGACAGCGCGGTGCTGCTGGAACGAATCGAAGCGCTGGAAGCCCAGGTCCAGGCGCTTGGGTCGGCATCGGCCCAAACCGAGTCGGCCAACGCGCCAGCCCAGGCACCAGCACCAGCACCAGCACAGCCACCCTCGCCAGCCGAGTCAGCGGCCCCGCCCACGCCGAAACCCCGGCCACCGGCGACCCGGCCAGAAGCAGCCAAGCCCGAAGTGGCCGCTCCACCACCGCCTCCAGCCGCTCCACCACCGCCTCCAGCCCCAACACCCACCCAGGCAGCACCGCCAGCGGCAGCCACCGACGACGGGCCCGCACCGTCCCAGTCGGGGCCACGGCCTGACCAACCGAAGATCACGCTGGCGCAACTACAAGACGCTCTGGATGGATCCTTACTGGAAGACTTGGATCAGCGCATCCGGACTCGATTCAAATCCGGCCGCTTCACTTCCGTGGTAGATGGCACAGCCGTGTTCGCCGCACCCAATAGTCACTACGTAGACCGAGTGCGCGAAGTGTCCGCCGATGTGGAGGCTGCCATTCAGCAGAAGCTTGGGGCAATGATCTCGATCGATATCCAGATCGATCAAAACCCGGCCCCACCGTCCGGGCGGGCAACAGGCCCACCGACCGGGCCTGCATCTTCCCAACCAGTCGATGCTGTGGAAGATGTTGGCGACGTCGCCGAACTGAAGCCAGCAGACAACGTGGCGGTATCCGGCGCTGACCGAATTACTGAGGCGTTCCCTGGTGCCAAGATTGTGCCGCCCCCGAACAAATGAGGAAAGAACATGACCGAACAAGGTGGATTCGATCTGGGCGGGTTGTTAAAACAAGCTCAGGAAATGCAGGAACAGATGGCTGCGGCCCAGGAGGCCCAGGCCGACCAGGTAGTTGAGGGCACCGCCGGAGGCGGCATGGTAAAGGTTGAGATGACCGGGGCTGGCGAGTTTCGGTCGATCCGGATTGACCCAAAGGCCGTTGATCCCGGCGACGTCGAGATGCTTGAGGATCTGGTGCTAGCTGCGCTACGAGACGCAGCCGCCCAAGTGATGGAGCTTCAGCAGGAGTCGATGGGCGGGTTTGACGTGCCGGATCTGGGTGAACTCGGCGGGCTGTTGGACGGCTCGTGAGTTCATACGCCAAGCCGGTTGAGGTTGCCATTGACGAGTTGGGTCGGCTGCCCGGAATTGGGCCAAAGTCGGCTCAGCGAATTGCGTTCCACCTGCTGAAGGCAGACCGCGTTGATGCCCAACGGTTGGCCGATTCGATCGTCGCACTGAAGGAGAAGGTCTCATTCTGCCAAACGTGTTTCAACGTTGCCGAAGGCGACACCTGCCAGATCTGCGACGACCCACGCCGAGACCAGCACGTGTTGTGTGTGGTTGAAGAGCCAAAGGACATCGCCTCAATCGAAAAGACTGGGGCGTTCACCGGCCGCTACCACGTGCTGATGGGCGTGATTGATCCGCTGGCCGGGATTGGCCCGGAGCAGCTGAAGATTCGCGAGCTGGCTCTGAGGGTGGCGGGAGAGGACATCACAGAGGTGATTTTGTGCACAAATCCGAACCTTGAAGGTGAGACCACTGCCAGTTTCATTGCCTCGAAGGTGCTGAACCTCTTCGAGGTACGCGTAACCCGCCTGGCCAGCGGCCTGCCGGTTGGCGGAGATTTGGAATACGCAGACGAGCTGACTCTTGGCCGCGCCCTCGAGGGTCGCCAAATACTCACCTAGGCCCTAACAGCCTCTGGCGAAGAGTCTGGAAAGATCATGTCCGGAAAAATCAGAGAGTCTCAGGTGAGGGCCTGAGACTCCTTGTCACTCTGATCTGTTTTCGCTCTTCGTTTGTAAACCACTCTGCGGTGCCTCGATGACCGTGGCGCGGGCGGTATGGGTATCCGGCCACCGAAACACCGCAGCGTGTGTTTCAGATACGTTACAACAATGACGGACAGATGACAAGCAATTTCTTCTCGTCCTTGCTTTGTCATGTACTGGTCACTGCGAGTGACTGAACCGGCGAGTTCAGCCACTCAACGCATCCGAGGCCCATTTAAGCATGAAGCAACGTTGTATTGCTACCCGCAGTCATCAAGTTGGTGCCACTACGAAACTCACTTGTCACGAAAGTCACTTTCCACGAACCTCACTCGTCAAGAGACTCACTCGTCACGAAACTGTGCGCAGCAACAACGCGTCGCCTTGCCCACCCCCGCCACAAAGGGCCGCGGCACCCAGGGTGACGCCCTGGCGCTTCATTTCACCAAGGAGAGTAAGCGCCAGCCGATTTCCCGAGGCCCCAATTGGATGACCGAGGGCTATAGCGCCACCGTTGCGGTTCACAACATCTGGGCCAATCTGCAAATCGTCCATGCTGGCAAGCGCAACCGCGGCAAAGGCCTCATTGATCTCGAACAAATCCAGATCGGGGAGCTCCAGGCCTGCCCGGTCGAGAGCATCTTGGATGGCGCGAGACGGCTGAGTGAGCAGAGACGCGTCGGGGCCCGCCACCTGGCCATAGCCAACAACCTCACCAATAGGAGTTACGCCCAGCTTCTCGACGGCCGCCTTGCCTGCAACAACAACAGCAGAGGCACCATCGGAGATCTGCGAGGCGTTGCCTGCGGTGATGTTGCCAGAAGAGTCGAACGCCGGGCGCAGCGCGGCCAGGCTCTCGGCGGTGGTTTCGGGCCGAATCCCCTCATCACGGTCGATGGTGATGGGCTCGCCTCGCCGCTGCGGAACAGAAACCGAAACGATCTCGTCGTCGAACCGGCCTTCTTTTTGGGCTGCGGCCGCCCGTTCGTGGGACAGCGCTGAGAATTCATCTTGCGGGCCCCGTTCCAGGCCAGCGGTTGCTGCGTAACGCTCGGTTCCAGCTCCCATGGCGCAGGCATCGAAGGCGCAGAACAGCCCGTCGTAGAACATCGAGTCGACGACGGTCTTGTCGCCTGCCCTGTAGCCAGCTCTGGCTTCGGGCAGAAGGTAGGGGGCGCCAGACATAGATTCCATTCCCC
Source organism: Acidimicrobiia bacterium (assembly GCA_003231975.1). Lineage (GTDB taxonomy): Bacteria > Actinomycetota > Acidimicrobiia > Acidimicrobiales > SZUA-35 > SZUA-35. The sequence continues at coordinate 19,520 of QIKW01000087.1, read as the reverse complement.
CGGCAACCACAATCTCGGCCTGGCCGGTGGCGATCATCTGATCGGCCAGCTGAATTGCATTCAGCCCCGAAAGGCAGACCTTGTTGATTGTGGTGGCGGGCACCGTCATGGGAATGCCTGCGTTCACTGCCGCCTGACGAGCTGTGATTTGGCCTGTTCCAGCCTGAAGGACCTGGCCCATAATCACGTAGTCCACCTGGTCTGGGGCAACCCCAGCCCGATCTAGGGCAGCCTTTATGGCGTAGCCGCCAAGATCGGTGCCGCTAAGTGAGGCAAAGGCCCCGCTGAGCTTTCCAATTGGGGTGCGAGCTCCGGCAACGATGTACGAACCAGCCATGGCGATTCCTCCCAGGGGTCAGCCGATGGGACCGCACGGTAGTGCCTGAATGGCGGAGCTGACGAGCCAACAAAGAGGGCTAGTCGCTCCTGCGGGCATCCTCTACCGCGTCTTTCATGGCAACGCGTACGAGCCGAGCCAATGCGTCTTCCTCTTCCTGCAAGTCCTGATCGGTTGATGCAGGCACATCCGCAGTTGCGATGTCGGGATAGCCGCCGGACATGAAAGGAGCAGCATCCGACTCTGAAATCGAGGACTCGAATGCAGGGTGGCTCCCATGAGTGAACTCTTCGTCGTTGGCGACCGGATCCTGGCTGCGGGTTGGAAGATCGGCGCCGAAGGTGCGAGCGCCGAACATGGACCTCGCCGTTGATGGCATCTGCAAAATCTCGGCCTCATGGCCCGGCAGATCTGAATCGATCTGATCAGGTTCTGGGGCGGGCAGACGAGTGACCTCGGCAGCCTGGCCAGCGGCCTCCAAGCCTGGCTCAATGACTTCGGCATCGACGACCTCGAACTCGTCATCTGAGTCATCGGCAGCGCCGTCATCAGGAAAGCTCTCATCCTCGGGGCTGTCGTCAACAGAGCCGCTGTCAACAATGTCGGCCTCAATGAGGCCCTCGTCAACTGCCGCCTCGGCTGGCCCATCATCGGTGGTGCTTTCATCGGGAAGCTGATCGGCCTCAACCGATGCAGACATTCCAGTGATACCAATCTCGCGGCCCCGCCGGGCAGCCTCTTCCAGGATCTCACGCTCGGCGTGCGGATCCAAGGCAGGCAGCTCTTCAGCGTCCAACCGGGTAAGTGCGGCAGACAGCTCTCGCTGCGCTGAAACAATGCGCTCTCTCGATGCAACTTCGGTGTTGCGAAGAACATCGATCCGATCTTGGGCCCTTTCCATGTTGGCCCGAACTTTCGCCCGGATGATCTCTTCGGCCTCTTGTTTGATGAACTCGCTTTGCGCTCGTGCCTGTTCAAGAAGCCCAGCAACTTGGGCCCGGACATTGGCCAGTTCGCCGTGGGCGGTTTCTCTGTCCTGGCGGGCCAGTTGGTGCAGTTCGTCAGTCTCCGCAGTTTTGTCGGCAAGCGATGCGGTGCCTTCCTCGGCGGCCTTTGCCCGTACGTCGGCCGCGGATTCTGCTGCCTCGGCTTCGAGGCTGCTGGCCGCTAAAACGGCTTCCTGGCGAATCTGTTCGGCCGCAGCTGTTGCCTCGGCCAGAATTGACTCGGCTGACTCTTTGGACGAAGCAGACTGGGCGTCGGCCTGGAGGTCGGTCTCTTTGCGGTATGCGTCTACCTCGTTGCGAACCAGCCGGGCTTCGTCAAGCATCTGGGAAGCTTTGGCCCCGGCCTCCTCGGTGATGCTGGCTGCATCGACCTGCGCGGCATCCCGGAGCTGATTGGCAGACTGGTTTGCGTTGCGAAGAAGGTCGGCGATGCGGTCGCCGAGAGCGCCGTAGCGATCGATGATCGCCATCTCAAAATACTCAGAGTCGCTGTCTTGCTGGGTGGTGAAAAGATCGGAGGAATCAGTGGCGAATTCGTCATCGGCGGTCTCTTCAAGAGCAGGTGCGGCCGGCTCGGGCGCAGCTGCCCCGAGTTCGCGTGTTGACGCTGCCACAAGCGCCAAAAAGGCGTCGACTTCGTCTGTGTCATACCCACGGAGGCTCTTGGTGAACCTCTGACCCTCGATTTCGTCCGGACGTAGAGCCACGATGGCCGATCCTCCTGTACTCAGAATATCTAGTCGGCGGATGGGAGCACCCGCTGAGTCAATTTCGGGCAAAGTTGGCAGAATGAGGCGATTGACACAGGGAGTGGGCCGAGCGGCCTACTGATGGCTGGGGCAGGTCCGCTTTGGGTGTCGAGCGCCAAGCCAACTATCTTTCGCACATGCAGCACATACGCGACGCCATCCTGGCCGACGCCTCCGGCGACGAGTTGGCCAATATTCCCATACCTGAAGCGTTCCGAGCAGCCTACGTCAAACGCAGCGAAACAGCCATGTTTGAGGGCGTTGACTCCTGGGACAAGGATCCCAGGAAGTCCATCCACATCGACGAGGTAGCAACCCCAGAGCTGGCCCCCGACGAGGTCTACGTGGCGGTGATGGCCAGCTCAATCAACTTCAACACTGTCTGGACGTCCATATTCGAGCCGCTGCCCACCTTTGGTTTTCTCAACAAACTGGGCAAAGAAAGCGTTTGGGGTAAGCGGCACGACCTTGACTACCACGTGATCGGCTCTGACGCTTCCGGCGTCGTGGTTCGAGCCGGGTCTGCTGTTCGGAAATGGAAGCCAGGGGACAAGGTAAACATTCACTGCAACTACGTTGATGACCAGGACCCCACTTCTCATGACGACTCGATGAAGGGCGCCAACCAGAGAATTTGGGGGTTTGAAACCAACTTCGGAGGTTTGGCTGACCTCACCGTTGTGAAGGCCAATCAGCTGATGCCAAAACCAGGTCACCTCACATGGGAGGAGAGCGCGGTGAACGCTCTTTGTGCCAGTACCAGCTATCGGATGCTGGTCAGCGACAATGCGTCTCGGATGAAACAGGGAGACACCGTTCTGATCTGGGGCGCATCCGGAGGGCTCGGCGGCTACGCCACCCAGCTGGTGCTGAACGGCGGCGGTGTGCCAATCGGCGTGGTCAGCTCACCCGAGAAAGGCGAGCTTTTGAACCAGATGGGGTGCGAGGCCGTAATTGACCGCAAGGCCGAGGCGTATGAGTTCTGGTCCGACCCTCACACCCAAGACGAAACCGAGTGGAGGCGTTTCGGCAAACGCATCCGCAGCCTCACCAACACAGACCCAGACATCGTGTTCGAACACCCCGGTCGCCAAACAATGGGGGCATCGATCTTTGCGGTGGCCCGGGGCGGCACGGTTGTGACCTGCGCGGCCACTTCTGGCTACATGATCGAGTACGACAACCGACATTTGTGGATGAAGCTGAAGCGGATCGTCTCCAGCCATTTCGCCAACTACAACGAGGCGTGGGCGATGAACCGGCTAATTGACAGCGGCGCCATTCAACCGATCATGTCAGCTGTTCATGACCTGGAAGACGTCGGCACCGCAGCCAGCTCCGTTCACCACAACGAACATGAGGGAAAGCTGGCAGTTCTGTGCCTAGCCCCCGAAGCTGGCCTTGGGATAGACAACCAAGAAAAGAGGGAGCGGATCGGCGAAGACAAGATCACGCTCTTCCAGCGCCACGCCAGATCCCTGACGGCCAAGGCCGAGTGAGATCGAGATGAGCGATCACTCCCAAGGTCCAGGCTGGTGGCAAGCATCCGACGCCAAGTGGTATCCACCGGAAACCCACCCATCCCGGATGCAGGCGCCCGCCGCGCCGCCCGCGGCACCGGCTGCTTTCGTCAACGCGCCGGGAGCAGCCCCGGCACCAGCTGACCCCGGGGGTTTTCGCGGCTGGAAGTTGTGGCTGACCATCGGTGTTGGCGCCCTGATCTTCCTTGGCGTGGCTGCTGCGGTTTTTGGATCTATCTCCGACGACGACGCTGGCAATTCCAACGTGGTCGCCCAGGGCGGTAACGAGGACTTGGAGGAGGACGAAGAGCCGAACCGCGACGAAACAGCAGACGACAGCAACGCCGACACCAACGCCGACACCACCGCTGAGGCCGAGGAGCCACCCCAACCAGGCGACCCCAACGGCGGTACGCGGAATGCTCCGTGGGCCTACGAGAACGCCACATCGGTAACCTTCGACACGTTCGGAGATGCCGACGGGTCAGTTTGGGACGTCACCATCGGCGCGCCACGAGACATGACCGCAGAGATACTCGCGTCCGACGATTTCACTGACCCACCGCCAGACGACGTGGTGTTTGTCGGCTTCTCGGTAGACATGACCCTGGTCAAGGCCAGCAAGGTGCCACTCTCACCTGGCTTCAACTTCACCTGGGAGCTGCTCGGCGGGTCCACCGCCGCTGTCTACGACAGATCAACGATTGAGGGCCTGTTCCGCTGCGGCGGACTGCCGGACGAGTTCAACGACTTCGCAGAAATCTACGTCGGCGGAAGCCTGGCAGGGACAGTGTGCATCGCGTTGCCTGCCCAAGATCTTGACGATCCGCTTACCCAGGTTGCGCTGAATTTCTCCGGATCAGACCGCGTGATCTTTGGCCAAAATGGAACCGCTGGGAGCTCCGCCGGCCCTCCGGATATAGACAGCACCGTAGCCACAGGCGCCGGCTCGGGCGATCGGCAAGCCCCGCACCCATACAACACTACGACGCTGGTGACTTTCGAGACTTTCGGCGACGCCGACGGCTCGGTATGGGAGATAACTGTTGGTGCGCCGGGAGACATGACCGCGGCTGTGCTGGCCGAAAACGAGTTTACAGACCCACCGCCAGACGGCGTGGTGTTTGTCGGCTTCACGGTAGACATGACCCTGATCTCGGCCGACAAGGAACCGCTGTCACCTGGCTTCAACTTCACCTGGGAGCTTCTCGGCGGAACAACCCTCGCGGCTTATGAGGCCGGGACCATCAGCGACGTCTTTGGTTGTGGTTTTGTCCCTGATGAATTCGATAACTTCAGCGAGATCTTCGTGAGTGGAAATCTCACCGGCACGGTGTGTATTCCCCTGCCGACTGAAGATCTGGGGTTGGCTGAGACACAGGTAGCACTCAGCTTCGCTGAGGGGAACCGGGTCGTCTTCGGCCAGTAGAGGACCCGGCCTCAACCTTTGGATCTTCGTCGGCCGTCACGGAGGGTCCAAAGGCCCTACCGACAGATGACTTGTTGGGTAACCATCGCTCGAAGAGATTGTGCATCGTTTCACAATCTCGCACAGTCTGCGCATTGGCGTTGGCTATCAACGAGCAAGGAGTGCTCCTGCGATGACGCCCACCACAAGGCCACCGACAGAATCCAGAGGCTCCGCGGCGGCAGCCAATGACGACCTGAGCGGCAAGTGGCTGGCGGCCTTGATTCTGGGATCAGTCGCCATCGTCGCGGTACTTTTCTTCGGACTGATCGGCGCTGTCGTAGCTTTCGCCAACTCGGATCAGGAGGCTCTGGCGTCGACCACGCTGAGCGTGAACGAGAGCGAGTTCCGCATTGGCGGTCAGCTGACAGCGCCCGCGGGCGAAGTCGACCTCGAGATCTTCAACTCGGGCAACGTTGTCCACAATGTCGTGGCCCGAGACTTGGGGCTGCGAAGTAAAGACGTGGGGCCCGGCGGCACCGTCGACCTCTCGTTGGGGACCCTCTCCCCCGGTGAATACGAACTGGTCTGCGACATCGCTGGGCACGAGGCCGCCGGGATGGTGGCCACACTTACCATTACGGGCTCGGGCGAGGTTGCCGCTGGCGCATTTGAAGAAGAGGAACCTGACTATGCGGCAATGGATGCGGCGTTGGCCGCAACCGCGCTGGCGTTCCCCGCCGAGACCGAAGGCAGGGGCAACCCCATCCTTGAGCCAACTGAAATCGAGGCGGACGGCACGAAGGTGTTCGATCTAACCGTCGCGATCGTTGACTGGGAGGTAGAGCCAGGTCGGTTCGTTGACGCCTGGACCTACAACGGAGTTGTGCCCGCCCCGCAGTTCATCCTGGACCGGGGCGACAAAATAAAGGTGCGGGTGCTGAACAATCTGCCAATGGGCACCGACATTCACTGGCACGGCGTGCGAACCCCCAACGGTCAGGACGGCGTGGCCCCAATCACCCAAGAACTCATTCCCGCCAACGGGGGGACGTTCCAGTACGAGTTCACGGTGGAAGACGACTCAATTGGTATGTACCACTCTCACAATCACGCTCAGATTCAGGTTCTAAACGGCATGTTGGGGGTCTTTCGAGTGGGTGAGCTTCCCATTCCGCGAGGCGTGACAATCAGCGGCGTGACCCTGCCGGACGACCTAGAAGTTGCAGTCGATATTCCAATGGTCCTAAACGATGCCGGCACGATCGGCTACAGCCTCAATGGCAAGAGCTTCCCCGCCACCGAACCTGTGGTAGTCAAGCAGGGCGACTGGGTAAACGTCACCTACTACAACGAGGGCCTCCAGATTCACCCAATGCACCTGCACCAGTTCCCCCAGCTGGTCTACGCCAAGGATGGAATCCCGCTGGACAAGCCATACTGGGCCGACACGGTCAACGTCGCCCCTGGCGAGCGCTACACGGTGCTGTTCCGAGCCAACGACGCTGGAACATGGGTCTGGCATTGCCACATCCTCACCCATGTTGAACGGGAATCTGGCTTGTTCGGGATGCTCACCGCAGTGGTGGTTGAGGAGGATCTGACCTTCGATCCTGATCTGGTGCCGATCAACCCCACCGACTTTCAGCTAACTCCCGCTGGCACGGACCCAACTGAGATAGATCCAACCGAATCTGCTATCGATGAATCAGGCGGCTGACGAACCAGAGATGATGAGCTTCTTCCAGCGCTACTGGCGGACTTAGCACGTAGCCCTGGGCGAACTTGCACCGAAGCTCGGCTAAGGCGTCGTACTGAGCCTCGGTCTCAACTCCTTCGGCAACAACCGAGAGCCCAAGTGATGAAGCAAGGGCGATTGAGGCGGTAACAATCGCGGTGTCTTCTCGCGAAGCGCCAAGGCCGTTCACAAAGGAGCGGTCGATCTTGATGGTGTCTGCCATCGAGAACCGCCTGAGGTAGTCAAGCGTGGCGTAGCCGATGCCGAAGTCGTCAATTGCAACCTTGCAACCAAGGGCGGCCAGCTTTCGCAGCGAAACAGAAGCGGTCTGAATATCTTCCACCCGCATTGACTCGGTCACCTCAAAGGCCAGCTGTTTTGCTCTGGTGCCGTGTCTGTCCATTGCGGCCAGCACCGTGGAAACCAGAGACTCTTCCGCCAACTGCCTAGCTGAGAGGTTCACGCTGATGAAAGGGGCAACGCCGATTGGCCCAACCGGCCACGCGGCCAGTTGGCGACAAACCTCGTCGATCACCCAATCGCCGACGGGAACAATTAGCCCAGTCTCTTCAGCGATCTCGATGAAGTCCGCGGGGGGCAACACCCCATGGCCAGGACGGTCCCAGCGGATCAGGGCCTCGGAGCCAACCATCCGGCCGGTGGCGATCTCCACAATTGGTTGATAGTGCAGCAGCAGTTCTTCTTCGGAGATCGCAACGTGTAGGGCTTGTTCCACCTCGTGGCGGATCACCGTTTTCTGCTGCCAGGCCTCTTCGTAGAGCGCAAAGCTCCCGCCACCAGTTTCGGCCGCCTTGCCAAGCGCCGATTCGGCGTTGCTGATGATGGTGGATGGCGACAGACCCGGACGATCGATCAGCACCACGCCTACCGAGGCGGTAACTCCCAGCTGATCTCCGTCTGGCAAAACAATGGGTTCGGCTAGCCCGCTCACAATGCGTTCGGCCATGGCGACAGCGTCGGCCTCGCCGTTGACAGCAACGCACAACACCAAGAACTGGTCTCCCCCGATTCGACCAACGGTGTCTCCCAGGCGAACCGAACCACGCAGCCGTCTCGATACCTCGAGCAGAACCTGATCCCCAACCTCGGCACCCCGGCTGTCGTTCAACGCTTTGAACCGATTGAGATCAACCAGCAACGCGGCCAAGCAAGACTTGTCTCGACCCAGACGGGCAACGGCCTGCTCGAGACGATCGAGGATTAGCGCTCGGTTCGGCAGTTGGGTAAGTGCATCGTGAAGGGCTTGGTGGGCCAAGGTTGCCTCGGCCGCATTCCGATCAACCGCAACTGCAACCACCCGGCTGAGCTGAACGAGCATTTGGTTCTCGTCGGGGTCTGGCTCGCTCCTCTCGCCCTGGGCCACAATTAGCAGGCCCTTTAGTGCCCTGTCGGACCCAGCAAACGGATAGCTCCAGACGGCGTGCACGCCGCTTTGTTTCAGTTCGTCGGATAGCGGCGACGGAAAGTCGTCGAACCTGACACAACGTGGAGTGGAGATTGGCCCACTCTCAGTGAGATAACGACACACGTTCAGAACTGTTTCAGGCGGCTGTTTGCCTGCCAGGGCCAGCTCGAAAGTGCCTGCGCGGTCGGCCAAGCCAACCCAGCATTCGGCCTGGGGAATCTGGTCCGAAATCCGGTCTGCGACCTGGCGGATGACCTCATCCAACTCGTTGCCTCTTGCCAGCGAATCAAGAATGTCAGATTGGTCAGACAACCGAGCAGCCTCTACTGCGGGCGGGGTGAGGCAGCGATAGAGAGCAAGAAAGTGCGGGGCCTGACGTGGCAGCGACGGCACCAACAGAAACGAGGCTCGCACTGGCACCTCGTGGCCCTCTGCGTGCTGAAGCCAGAGATTCACGATTGCCTGCTGGCCAGACTCGACAACGGCTGCCACAGCGGACAGCTGTTGCATTGGGGTGCGGGGCGACAGCAGAAGCTCGGGGCTCCGACCAAGTAGGTCGGCTGGTGGCCTGCCAACAAGGTTGGCGAGGTTTTCGCTGACGTACATCAGGTGGGCTTGGCCCGAAATGGGGTTAAAGGTGGACATGGCGACCCCGTCAATGGCGTGGTCTGAGCCAATCTCGGGGAACGTGTCCAACGCCATGCCGATCACGGGGCCGACCTCGTGTAGCTCCGGGGCCGGAGCTGCCAGCGGTGGATCGAATGGCAGCTGGCTGTGGGTGCCGCTCAACCCGAGCGGGGTGCTGCTGTCAACCACGAAGTGCTTTCTCCAGAGGCGTCCCCGCCCTTTGGGCGGTTCGGAGGGCGGAACCCAACTGACGATACTCACCACGGACAGTGCTGAAGTGGATGGTGACGCTACTGTTGGCCCCGTGCAGGACAGCGTGACCGTGCCAGAACTGTGCCACGCCGTTTCCCAAACCATCGAGGCGCTGTTCGTTGATGAGATCTGGGTGCGGGGCGCCATCTCGGGGCTGTCACGATCCCAGACAGGCCACGTGTATTTCGACCTCGTCGATCCAGACGAGGCAAACGGCCAACCAAGCGCCATGCTACCCGTCGCTCTGTTTGCCAACGCCAAGTTCCGGGTGAACGCCATTCTCAAGAAAACCGCTAACGCAGTGCGGATGGAAGACGGCATCGAGATCTTGATTCGGGGTCGGGTTTCCTTTTATCCACGCCAGGGTCGCATCCAGCTGATCATGAGTCTGATCGATCCTGCATTCACCCTTGGCCAGCTGGAAGCCAACCGGGCAAAGGTTCTTGCCAACCTGGAAGCCGAGGGTCTGCTAAGAGCCAACGGCCGGCTCTCGCTACCCGCTTTGCCGCTGCGGATCGGCCTGATCACAAGCCAGGGAAGCGCGGCGGCAGCAGACTTTATGAACGAGCTTCAGCTCAGCGGTCTGCCGTTTCAGACAACTGTGATCGACGCCAGGGTGCAGGGCGACCAAGCAGTGGCGTCGCTCATCAAGGCATTGGCTGCGTCGGAGCGGCTGCCAATCGACGTTGTTGCCATAACACGAGGAGGCGGAGCCCGCACCGACCTGGCAGCGTTTGACTCTGAGCAACTGGCTAGGGCAATTGCCGGCTGTAGCAGGCCGGTGCTCACCGGCATCGGGCACGAGACCGACCGTTCCATCGCAGACGAAGTGGCTCACTTGGCCTGCAAAACCCCAACCGCATGCGCGGTTTCACTGGTTCGCATAGTTTTGCAATTTCAGGATCGAGTGGACCGGGCGGCCGCGCAGGTTTGCGCTCTTGCTGGCCAGTTGATCACTACAGCTGGCCAGGACCTTGGCGCGGCCCGCGCTCAGATCGCCAGGCTGGCCACAGCTGCGGTTGAGCGCCAAACGCTGCGGCTGGAGCTGGCGGCTGACCGGTCGGCCAGGGACGGCCTCAGATGCATCGAGCGGCAGGCGAACCGCATCAGCCAGGCCGAGGTGCAAGTTCGGGCGCTGGATCCGGCGGTGGCCATGGCCCGAGGCTGGTCTATCACCCGCACCGCCGACGGCCGCGTGTTGAAGTCGGTTGACGAAGCCGAACCGGGCGACTTGCTGGTAACCACCGTTGCCGACGGCAACCTGCGCAGTACGGTCAAGCTTGATGACTGAGCCAGCCGCCGACCAAGATCACTCTGCTGCTGGTTCTGTTTCTGACCTACACGACGGATCGGGTAGTCCGCTGCCCTATGGAGATGCCGTTCAAGAGCTGGAGCTAATCCTGGCTGAGCTGGAGGCAAGCACTGTAGACGTCGACCACCTGGCCGAGCGGGTCCGCCGGGCCGCAGAGTTGGTGCGCTACTGCCGCCAGAGGCTTGACGTTGTTCGCTCTGACGTGGCTGAAGTTGTGGAGGACCTAGAGGGAGACGCTGGCCCAGCGGATGGCTGACGTTCCAGCAGAGGTTGAGCTGGTTGCGAAGCTGGTGAACCAGCGCATTGCGCAGCTGCTGGAGGAACAGCGCCGGGTATGGATTGGGATCGACTTACGTCTGGTCGACGTGGTTGACGAGCTAGCCCGCATGGCCGCTGGCGGCAAGCGCCTCCGAGCCGCCTTTTGTTATCACTCATGGGTGGGAGCTGGCGGAAATCCAGCAGACGCTCATGCCACAAGCCAAATAGTCGACGCCGGTGCTGCTTTTGAGCTGCTGCAAACGTTCGCCCTGATTCACGACGACATCATGGACAACGCAGCAACCAGGCGCGGCGAGCAAACCATTCATCACCGGCACCAAGACCGCGTAACAGCACAGCAGTGGCGGGGCGACCCGAGACGCTATGGCGAGGGTGTTGCCATCCTGGTCGGCGACCTCAGCCACGTGTATGCCGACCAACTGATCGGTTCTGCTTCCCCAGCAGTTCGCCGACTTTGGGACGAGCTTCGGATCGAGCTGAACATGGGCCAGTATCTGGACATGCGGTCAGCTGTGGCGGGCGAGATAGACCGCCAAACTGCCCAACGGGTAGCAACTTTCAAGTCGGCCTTGTACACAATCGTGCGCCCACTTCAGCTTGGGGCTGCCATCGCCAAACCCGAGGCCGATCCCGCGTTACACGATCACCTCGAGGCATTTGGCAGGCCGGTAGGCCAGGCGTTCCAGCTGCGAGATGATCTGCTCGGGGTGTTTGGCGACGCAGCCGCGGTAGGAAAGCCGGTGGGCGACGACTTGCGGGAGGGAAAGGTCACCGAGTTGGTTGCGGTTGCGGTTGCCAACGCAAACAAGGCGCAGCAAGAGGTCCTGGCCGACATCGGGTCCCCCAACCTCAGCCCAGCCGATCTTGAGGCGATCATTGCCGTGCTCCGAGAAACCGGGGCCGTCACCGAGATCGAGCGCCGAATCGAGAGCCTGATTGCCACCTCGGCCAACGTGCTGGCCACGTTGCCATTTGAATCCGAGGCTCGAAACACTCTGGAAGTGCTTGCCAACTACGTTGCGGCCAGGACCCACTAGCACAACGCTAGTTTGGCGAACAGCTGAACCTGGGGGTTCAACTGCCGATGCCTAGAGGTGTGACCAGTGGTCGCAAGCCGACGCAACCTTCTGCCCCTGATCCAGACGGATCCAGCGATCTCATGTTCGCGTTGCGCGCCCTGAGGTTCGGTGGCTTTGACGACGCCGGACGGGCGTTGGAGCTTGGGCCTGTAGTTGCTGGCTCCCTGACCGCAGTGCTGGCCGCTTGTCGTTGGGGCGCGGTGATGATCGGGTTGGCCTGGGCTGCCTCCCAGGCAGCATCTGGTGACCTTCCCGTCGTTGGCACCTTGTCGGTTGCCATCTTCCTGGCTTCGTGGCGCACGCTACGCCCCATTCGGATGGGCGATGCCAGCCAATCCCAGATTGCCTTTGCCATCAGCGACGTCGCAATCCTGTCCGCCGCCATCGGCTGGAGCGACGGCCTAGCAGGCGCGTTTGTCGGCACGGTGCTGGTTGCAATCGCCGTTGTCAGCTTCGGCTGGGGCTTCCGCTATGGCCTGTCGGCGGCGCTAACCGGGCTGGTTGTTGCCAGCGCGGTTGCCACAGTTGTTGATGGCTCATTTGTTGCCCCCGGCCCACTGGCTGTTGCTGCCATAGCGGCGGCCGCAGTGTTCCCCGGTGTTGCCCAGTACCGGTTGCTTCATGTCGAGGATCGAAGCCTTCAGCTGCGAGACGACCTCTCACAGCTGACAGAAACCAACCAACTGCTTACAGTTCTCAACGATCTGGCTCGCACTCTTCCTTCGTCACTTGACCTTGAAGAAATCATCCAGTCGACGAGAGAAAAACTCACAAAGACTTTCAACGCAGACCGAATTTTGTTGCTTACTTACGAGGACGGAATCTGGTCTCCCCAATTGCAGGATGGCTTCAAACTGCCGCCCGCGCTGGACGACGCCGAGCTGCCAGAACCACTTCAGCAGGCATCGATGGCCTCAGGCGTCATCCACGTCGAGGACCTTCTGCCGGTTTGTGGCCGCACCGGCAGTGGGCTGTACGGCAGGTTGACCATTGACGGAGTTGACGCCGGGCTGGTTGCGGTTGAAACCTACCTCCCCCGTCAATACACCGACGGGGACGTGGAACTGCTGAGCGGGATGACCGGAGTTTTGGCGCTGACGGTTGCCAACGCCCGCCAGTTCGCCCAGCTTGGCTCTTTGGCGGCAGCTGAGGAACGCACCAGGATTGCTAGGGACCTGCACGACCGATTGGGCCAGTGGCTCACCTACATCGCCCTTGAGCTGGAACGAATCAACAGCTCTCAGGACGAACCGTCCACCGAACTTAAGCAACTTCATGAGGACACCCAGGGAGCTATTGCCGAATTACGAGACACTTTGATCGAATTGCGGGCAACGGTCACCCCAGAACGGCCGCTGACGCTGCTGCTGGAAGAGGTGGTCGACCGGTTCAGGAGACGCTCTGACATTGAGGTGACACTGGCGGTTCCAGAGGACCGCGTTTCGCATCTTTCCGCGGTGGTTGAGAATGAACTGTTGCGAATCGCTCAGGAAGCGCTGACAAATGTCGAAAAGCATTCTATGGCATCTCACGCCCACGTTGGCTGGTCGATCGACGACGGCCGCGGCATTCTCGTAGTACAGGACGACGGCCGAGGTTTCGACCCCGGCAAGGGAATCCGAGGCACAGCGTACGGACTGGTTGGGATGCGAGAGCGAGCAGTTACCGCGGGGGCGATCCTCGAGGTAACTAGTGAGCCCGACCAGGGAACGGTCATAACCGTTCTTACCAGTCAACCCCCGCGAGAGGTTTCCCTATGATCAAGATCCTGTTGGCTGACGACCACGCTCTGCTGAGAGACGGGCTTCGTCGCTCGTTCGAGACAGCTGGCGACAACGTTGTCGGCGAAGCCGCTACCGGAGAGGAAGCTGTTGAGATGGCGCGGGTTCTTCAGCCCGATGTTGTTCTGATGGACCTCTCGATGCCAGTGATGGACGGAATTGAGGCCACGCGCCTGATCCGTGAGCAAATGCCAAAGATTCGCGTTGCCGTGCTGACTATGCACGACGACATTTCGAAGACTCGGGACGCAATAGCTGCCGGAGCCAGCGCCTACCTCAGCAAGGGAACCAACTTCTCAGACGTTCGGGAAACGGTGCACCGGGTTGCCGACGGAGACACCGTGCTGTCACCTGCGCTTGCCGGAGCCATGCTTACAACGGCCGCCCAGAGCAAGTCCAACGACGAGCTACTGTCAGACCGCCAGGTCGAGATTCTCCAGTCGATAGCCGATGGGATGAGCACCAAACAAGCCGGGCGCTACTTGGGAATCACAACCAAGACGGTGCACAACCACCTCAACGCGATCTACCGCAAGCTGGATGCCCAAAGCCTCACCCATGCTGTGCTCGGCGCGGTTCGGCTTGGCATCATCGACCTGAACCATGAGGTTGACGAGCGGGTTTGAGCGGGTCTGTCTGAGAGGTACGACTGAGGGAGAGTATTCAGAACAATCTCAGTAGAAACGGCCCAACCAGAAGTAGCGTGATCAGTACAGACAGCCCGAAGGCGAGAAAAAGACGAGACCGCGAATTGCTCTTTGGTTGTTTGAGGGAGTCCACGACATTCTCCACAGTGCGGCGGGCTTAAGTTACTTCCCCATAGCCAAGCGGCAGAAACGCCCAATTTCATGGGCAGAAACGCCCCTTCGGGAACCTCTACCGTCGCACCTGATCGCAGTTGCCGACAGCCGCGAACAAGCGGGCCTTGAAGGCAGCCTGATCGACCGCCCACACAACGGTGCAGTTGGCGGGTGGGGCTTCGTTGCGTCGGTCAAGCAGCACGGCTCCACGGGTTGGCTCGTCAAGCCCAACCACCATCACTTCCTCGGTCGCCTCGGTGATGATTTGCTCGTCAAGGGCGACTGCCATTGTGACTGGGTCTGGCAGGTCATAACCGGCGAGGCCGCTGCTCTCGTTGCAGAACTTGAGGACGTCAACGTTGATGTCTGAAACGAAACAGCCCAGAGCGCCGAGGGCTCGGAGCTGTAGATCTTCCTCGGCCGAGACCACGGCGTACTGGCGGGAGATGTTCCAGCCAACCATGGTTTTCGGCCCGGTGGTGGCCAGAACCACCGCGGCGGCCTCGGGGTCGGCCCACACGTTGTATTCACCCGCGACGTTCATGTTGCCGATGCCGTCTGGCGATCCCGCCATCAGAAACGTTCGCCGAAACTTGCCGAGGAGGGAAGGGTCTTCGGCCAGCGCATGGGCAATGTTGGTTAGCGGGCCAAGTGTTACAAGCGTGTGGTGACCTGGCCGATCGGCCGCCAGATCAAGAAGCACTTGAACTGCCTCACCAGCGGACGCGGGCCGGGACGGCTTTGGCAACGAGGCGCCGCCCATTCCGTCCTGACCGTGAACCATCTGGGCCGTTTCCAAGGGGCGCTGCAAAGGCCGGCTGCTGCCGACGTGAACGGGAACGTTCGGGGCGCCACAAATATCCAGGGTCACGATGGCGTTGCGCACCGCGAGGTCAAGCGGAACGTTGCCTGCCACCACGGTTACCGCAGCAATCTCAACCGACGGCTCCATCACCGCAAGCAAGAGGGCAACGGCATCATCGGAGGCCGTGTCGGTGTCGATGATGAGGCTTCTGGCTGTCATCAGCTCAAGGCTAAGGGGTACAGCGGGAGTCCCTGGCTCACAGTTCTTGGGCCAGCAGTGCCACAGCCTCGGCTTCGCTTGCGATAGCGATTCCGGGCTCCGCGGCAACCGCAGCCAGCCATGGTGGGCGATTCTTGGCAGCAACGACAAGCGGCGAAGCAAGAGACGACGCCGCCATAAGAAGATGGAGAAAGCCGGTGGCGTAGTCTGGAGGGCGAATGTCGTGAGCTAGTTCGTGCAACGCGAATGGGTCAGGGGCCGACCCGTCGTGGGGGCCGGGCATGAACCAGGACGCGTTACCGGGGCCAGGGCCGCCGCCTGCCAACCCCGGGCCGTCTGCCAGTACCGCCCCGCGAACGAGGTCTGGTCTGGCGCCCGCCACCAACAGCGCAACGTAGGCCCCGAGGCCCCGACCGGCCAACGTGGCGGGACCGATGTGCTGCAAGGCAACGTCTACGTCGCTCATCAAGACTTCGGCGCTGTAGCCGCCTCCGGCGGGCACGGTGCTTGCTCCGTGGCCAACAAAGTCCAGCCCGCAGATGGGGCCGGGCCAGGCATCCCACGGTGGGACGACAGGGACGGTGCACTCGCCAAGGCCGTGCAACATCAAGAGAGGCTGGCTTTGGCCGCTGCCACCAAGATGATGAAGGGCAACGTCAATCTTGTTGTGACGAAGCATCTCTATCGTGCTCAAGTCTTTGGCGCTCATGACAGGAACTCCAAGACCAGATCGGCCACCTTTCGGGGTTGCTCTATGTGCACGAAGTGGCCAACCCCTTCAAGCGTTTCGAACCGGGCGTGGGCAGGAAGCCAAGGCTCAACATCTTCGGGCTTGGTGCCCCAGCTCATTTCGTCTTCTTCCAGCCCAAGCACTCCCAACAGGGGGACCCGAACGCCAACCAGGCGGGACAGGCCCCACTCGGGCCGGTGTGGGCCGAAGCCACCGAATCGCATGGTCGGGTCAAGTTTCCAACGCCAGCCGTCATGGGTTTCAGCGGCACCGATGGGGACCAGGTATTCGAGCCACTCGCTGGACAGCCTGGGGTTCATCCTTTGGCGGCGCGCGGCGAGCGCTTCCAGTGTTCCCGGCTTTCTGGAGCCCTCGTGGGCCGTTCGGCGGTAGTCCAGCCGTTCGGCCAGTTCCACAGCCATGAGCCGCCGACGCTCCCTGTCTGGAACGTCTGGGATGGTGCGGCTGGACGGAAGCCCATCCAAATTAGCCATTGCGGTGACGCGGTCTGGCCGGACGTCGGCCAGGGCCAGCAGCAAACCGCCCCCTTTGGAGTGACCAACGAAAGGAACTGCATCTTTGGTGACAGAGTCGAGCACTGCCATTCCGTCGCGCTGATCTGCCTCCCAGTTGTAAAGGGCGGCATGTTGGCTGTCGCCGTGGCCGCGGTGATCCCAGCTGATTACGCGCCAACCTTCGTCTGCCAGTAGGGGGGCGAAGCCGTCCATCGTGCCGGCAAAGTCGAAGCCGCCATGGGCCAGGAGAAGGGGTCTGCCAGAGTCTTCGCCCCACTGATACGCAGCGATGGACAGCCCGTGGCTGTCGACCTCCCAGGCATGGTCGGGGCGACGAGCGCCGGGGTACGGATTCGGATGGTCCAAAAGCACCGGCGGATCGTAGCGACCAAACCCCGAACCACCCCAATTCCGCCCTGTTAGGCATGGTCGCCATCGGCGACAGATGGGGCGAAGCCCGGGAGGGCCGTTCCGCGGCCTGCGGCCTCGTCTCTTCCCGAGTATTTCTCGCTCCGCTCCAAAACTCGCGCCTGTCACGCGTGTCTACCCGTTCGCGTCTGCTTCGCTCTCTTTTGCGTGGTCGCCATCGGCGACCAGCTTCGAGCGTGTGACCCAGATGGGGCGAAACCCGGAAGGCGGCCAGCCGACCCAAAACAACAGCGCCTGTCACGCGTAGTCGCCATCGGCGACCAGCGAGGCGAAGCCGACCCAGATGGGCGAAGCCCGGGAGGCGCCAGCCGACCCAAAACAACAGCCGAACTGGCATGGATTAGTGGCGAAAACGCACCTAATCCATGCCAGTTCCAATCTTGCCGCCAAGTTAGAGCCTCCAGACTTGCCCCAACCCATTCACGCGTTGCCGACGGCGTCGGCACGCAGCGAGCAAGGGACCCGGATGGGCGAAGCCGGACCTGCGATAGCAGGTCCCAATGTGGGAGCTCTTTTGCGTAGTCGCCATCGGCGACCAGCTTCGAGCGTGTGACCCAGATGGGGCGAAGCCCGGAAGGCGGCCAGCCGACCCAAAATAACAGCGTGAGGCGACAGCCGAACCAATTAATACACTGATTTTGTGGATCCAAGTGCTGAAGCTGCTCGTCGACGCACATTTGCGATCATTTCTCATCCGGATGCCGGAAAGACCACTTTGACCGAGAAGTTCTTGCTTTATGGCGGGGCTCTTGGGAAGGAGGCGGGCGCTGTCAAGGCGCGGTCTGGGGGCCGTGCGGCAACTTCTGATTGGATGGAGTTGGAGCAGCAGCGGGGCATCTCGATTACTTCGGCAGCCCTGCAATTCCAGCATCGTGGCTGTGTGATGAATCTGCTGGACACCCCGGGTCACCGAGATTTCTCCGAAGACACCTATCGGGTGCTTGTGGCGGCGGACGCGGCCATCATGGTGCTTGATGCGGCGAAGGGTATTGAGCCTCAGACACTGAAGCTTTTTGAGGTGTGTCGTGAGCGGGAAATCCCGTTCCTCACATTCATCAACAAGTGGGACCGTCCAGGAAAGGCCCCACTTGAGTTGTTGGACGAGATCGAGGAAACCCTGATTGTTGAGCCAACGCCGGTTACCTGGCCGGTTGGAATTCCCGGCGACTTCCGGGGCGTGATTCATCAGGAAACCGGCACCTACACCCGCTTCACCCGCACCGCCAGGGGCTCAACCATCGCCCCCGAGGAAGTGGTTGATCCCGAGCGGGCGGCGGCCGAAGATGGCGAGTGGTGGGAAGCATCGAGCGAGGAAGCCGAGCTGTTGTCGGCTGTTGGCCGAACCGTTAACCAGAAGACCTTTCTTGCCGGCGAGAGCACGCCGGTGTTCTTCGGTTCGGCGCTCACCAACTTCGGCGTGCGATTTCTGCTCGATGGCGTTGTTGATCTGGTCCCCCCGCCCGCTCCTCGGGTTGAGGCTGACGGCAGCCACCGTGCGTTGGACGCTCCGTTCTCGGGACTGGTGTTCAAAGTGCAAGCCGGGATGGACAAGGCGCACCGAGACCGCATTGCGTTTGTTCGGGTCTGTTCTGGTGAATTCGACCGCGGGATGATTGCCATTGCGGGGCGCACCGGGCGCCAGTTCTCAACCAAGTACGCCCAAACCCTCTTTGGTAAGGATCGCTCAACGGTCGACACCGCTTACCCCGGCGACATTCTTGGTTTGGTGAACGCCAACGATCTTCGGGTTGGAGATGCGGTGTATGTTGGCGAACCCTGTGAATGGCCTGCGCTGCCTGCGTTCGCTCCAGAGCATTTCAGGCGGGCCCGAGTTAAGGACACTTCAAAGTTCAAGCAGTTCCGCAAGGGCGTTACGCAGCTTGATGAGGAGGGCGCAATTCAGGTGCTGCGAGACGAGGCGTTCGGTGACTCCCAGCCAATTCTGGCCGCCGTTGGGCCGATGCAGTTCGAGGTGGCAACCCACCGTCTCGAAAATGAGTTTGGCGCCCCGGTTGAGCTAACGGCAACCCGTTTCACGATCGCCAGGAAAACCGATGAGGAATCCACACCGGCGCTTAGAGCCATGCAGGGCGTTGATGTTCTGGTGCGAGACGACGGCACTCACTTGGCCCTTTTCGAGAGTCGTTACTGGATGGACAGGGTTCTGAAGGATCACCCAGAGCTGATGCTGGAGCGAATGATCGCCGAAGGCGGGCTGGGCTAGCTCGGGTTACACGAACCCCGATCCTGGCCCGAGGAACGCCTCCTCCCAGCCAGTGCGAGGCAACAGCGCGAGACTGGGCCAACATGTCAGCCGACCAGAACAAACGTCTTGGTGCGTTCTTCATGGTGTTTGGGGTGTTGACAGCGCTAGCTGTGTCCATCTGGTGGCTGACCCAAGACGAATCCGGCGACCCGGCCACGGCACCAACGACCATTCTCGCTCCAAGCACAAACACGACCGCGCCATCCACAGCCGGCCCAACAACGAGCACAACGACTGCGCC
>QIKW01000033.1 GCA_003231975.1 Acidimicrobiia bacterium | reverse complement strand
GGAATCAACGGGTCGGCCTTGCTGGCCAGCCCAGACCTTCAGGCAATCACAAGCGACATCCAGGCTGCCGAGGCAGCTGGGTTCTCCTCGTACTGGCTGGCTCAAACCGGCCTTGTCGATGCGCTAACCGTATTTGCCGTTGCCGGCGCCCAGACCTCAACAATTCAGCTGGGAACTGCCGTGGTGCCAACCTGGCCCCGCCACCCTCAGGCCCTTGCCGCCCAGGCGTTGACCACCCAGGCTGCCACCGGCTGCCGCACCATCCTGGGAATCGGTCTGGCCCACCAAATGTCGGTTGAAGGCAATTGGCGGATGGTTTGGGAGAAGCCGATTCGGCACATGCTTGACTACCTGGCAGTTCTGGAGGATCTGTTGGCAACCGGGAAGGTTGATTACACCGGCGACGTGTGGTCCTTTGCGGGCGAGCACGCCAAACCGGTGGAGCGACCACCATCGGTAATGCTGGCGGCACTTGGTGACCAGATGCTGAACATCGCTGGCAAACGAACCGACGGCACGATTCTGTGGTGTGTTGGGCCAAAGACGCTGAAGAGCCAGATTGTGCCAAAGATCAGCGAGGCAGCAGCAGCTGCCGACAGGCCACCACCAGCGGTTGTGTGCAGCCTGCCGGTTTGGGTTACCGACAACCCCGATGTTGCCCGTCAGCTGACAGCGGCCGCTCTAACCATCTACGGCCAACTCCCTTCGTATCGCGCGATGCTGGACATCGAAGGTGTTGAGGGCCCGGCCGACATCTCATTGATCGGCAGCGAAGAAGAAGTGCGGGACGGGTTGGGTGCACTGGCCGAAGCGGGAGCCACCGATTTCACTGCCGTTGTCTCTACCCCGAACCTCGACGAACGCGACCGCACGATGGCTGTCTTGGCGGAATACAGCGCCTAAACCCTTCTCAGAAGCTTGAGCGAGCCGGTGCTGGCGAACTCTTTGAACCGGCCCGACTGTATGGCGGGAAGATAGATCTGTTCATACGGCGGGCGGCCGCCGTCTGCGGGATCCGCAAAGACGTCGTGGATTGCCAGGGTGCCGCTTGGCGAGACGTGCGGGGTCCAGAGCTGGAAGTCGAGGCTGGCTGGTTCCTCACCGTGGCCGCCGTCTATGAACAACATGGACAGAGGGGTGGTCCATGCCTTTGCGATCTTCGGGCCATCGCCAACAACGGCAACGACATTGGGCTCCAAGCCCGCATCGTGCACGGTTCGGCGGAAGACGGGCAACGTATCGATCTTTCCTGTTGCCGGGTCGACCAGGTCTGGCTCGTGCCACTCCCATCCGGGCTGATTTTCTTCTGAGCCGCGGTGATGGTCGACGCAGAAGAGGAGATCGCCTCGCGGTTGCAGCGCAGGCCCGATGTAGCACGCCGACTTGCCGCAGTAGCTACCTACCTCCAACACCGGGCCCGGGGGCGCCTCGCGGGCTGCGAGCCACAGGGCTTCGCCTTCGTTGGGGGGCATGAAACCCCTTGCCGCCTCGGCGAACTCTCTGGCCGCGGCAGGCATCTGTTGCCCAAAACTCACCTCTCAACCCGCCCGCTGGTGCGTAAACAACCGGTCGAGCAGGAAGAACTTGGCAACCCAAACAACGAAGTATCCGCCAAGGCTGGCCAGGTTGACCAGCAGGCCTGCGCCGAATATCCGGTCGGCGCTTGCCGCCAGTGCGGTTGACACAGCAAGACCGAGCAAGGTGATGCCCCAGAACGGCAGGACTTCGCCACGGAGATCGTGACGGCCGCCGACTCCCCACACCCACCTTCGGCTCAAAAGATAGGCGGGCACGGCCATGGTGCAGGCCGCGAACACATTGGCCCAGCCGCCACCCCATCCCCACACGCTGTTTGCCAGAAACAGCAGGATCTGGTGACCGGTAAAATTGACCGCCGACACCGCCAGGTAGCGGCCAGCAAGATCCCTGCTATTGCCCAAAATTCGGGTGAGGAGATCGGCTTGCTCCTGAGGCACCGACCAAGGCTACCGGCTGGCACCGACCGGCCGGGCCACACCCGGGCAGGCACAATCCCTGCCCGGCCAGGCACCGTGGAAAGAACCTTTGGGGGGAGACCCCTTTTACGGCTCGGGACTGGTCACAATGGTGGCTTCATGGGCCGAACAGCGGTAGACGATCTCAGCCAGACCTCCTATTTCCCAGCGGCGACGGGGGGCGCGCTATGACCAGGATTGCCACAAGCCTCATTGGCTTCTTCGTGATAGCAACCGGGTGCTCTCTCCCTTCATTCGAAGAAGCCGAGACCGAGCGGCGGGCGCGAGCCGAAGCTGCCAGCACCACAGCCGAGCCAGGTTCTGCGCCAACAACTGAGAGCGAGCCAGACCCCACCGACCCCGCCGACAGCCAAACGACCTCCAGAACTCCCGAAGATCTGCCAACCCTCGCCTGGGCGTCACTGAACTTCGAGGGCAACGTGATAGCTGAGTACGAAGAGCCCCTTTCGATGGTCTCCCGGTCGGGAACCAACGATCTATACGTCGCCCAAAGAAACGGGGTGGTTCAACGGATTCAACGCACTTTCACCAGCGGAGGGTCTGAACGCATTTCAACCCAAACTCGGGTGGTGTTGGACATCAGCGATCAGGTAAGCGTGAACCAAGAGCGTGGCCTGCTCGACATCGAGTTCTCCCTTGATGGGCGATCTCTCTATGTCAGCTACACCGACCTGGCGGGCGACTCCGTGGTGGATGCCTACGACATTGCCCGCTCTACCAGGGCCAACCCAGACTCTCGGCTTGAACTGATTCGGGTTCCGCAGCCGTTTGGCAACCACAACGGCGGCGACATCGAAATAGGGGCCGACGGGTTCCTCTACCTTGGCTTGGGCGATGGGGGCGGGGCGGGAGACCCCGAGGGCAACGGGCAGGACACAACGACACTCCTTGGCTCAATTCTGCGGATCGACCCGGTCGCAACAGCTGAAAATCCGTACTTGATTCCCGACGGCAACCCGTTTGTCGACGGTGGCGGCGCCCCCGAGGTGTTCCTTTATGGCGTGCGCAATCCATGGCGCTTCTCGTTCGACCCCGCAACGGGCGACCTCTGGGTGGCAGACGTTGGCCAGGACGAATTCGAAGAGGTAACGCTCCTGAGATCAAGAGAAGGCTCTGGCCGGGGCGCCAACCTCGGCTGGAATCTCACAGAGGGATTAGTCGGATTCGAGGGAGGCACTGCGCCGCCAAACCACGCTCCTCCGGTCTATGTCTATGCACTGGACAACGGCCGCTGCTCCATCATTGGGGGCCAGGTCTATCGGGGCGAGGTATTCCCGGCGCTCCAGGGTGTCTATGTCTTTGGCGACTACTGCACCGGCGAATTGTTCGGGCTGGAAATGACAGATGACGGCCCGCTGGTGCAGCCATTGCGGCTCGAACTCCCAGAGCAGGAGCTGGTGTCCATTGACACCGACGAGAACGGCGAACTACATCTCGTTCTCACCGGCGGCCAGATCCTTCGCTTGGAACCCGAAGTGACTCAAGAAGGCTGACGCCGCCCACCTCGGTGCTCGCCAAGCCGTTGCTCACTCAACGCGGCCGTCTTCCACTGTTCGCGCTCGACGAAGACGGATTACCTGGCAGCCCGGCTACCGTCCTTGGAATCGCTGGTCAAGCTTCGCACCCCTCGCGCGTCTCCAGACAGCACCACGTCGACGGCACGTTCAACTTCCGTGACGCCGGTGGTGTTCAGACCACCTCTGGCCACCGAATGACGACGGGTCGCGTCTTTCGGTCAGCGTCGCTCGCGTCAATCACCGGCGAGGGCCTTTCAACCATTGCCGACCTGGGCATCCGCACCGTCATCGATCTTCGCTCAGTCCAGGAAGTCGAGCAACACGGACGCTTCCCCGACGACCGCTACCCAGTTCGCTGGGAGCACTTAGCCTCCCCGTTCGGGCCCCCAGGCTCCCTGCCGCTAACCCCGCAGCAGCAGAGCATCATCGATCACCCAGACCCAATGGCCCTGCTGTACGTGCAGCTGATGCGGTCGATGGGTGGCGAATTTGCAAGGTGCCTCCGCATCTTGTCGAATCCGGCCAACCTCCCCGCCGTGGTGCACTGCACGTCCGGCAAGGACCGCACCGGCCTTGTTACTGCAATCCTTCATCTCACCCTTGGGTGCCCGCTCGAAGTGGCGCTCTCTCACTACGAACAGACGGGCGGCAGGACCGAAAGCGACGACCACCTGAGGGCGAACTTCCCCCTCCTCTACGATCTACCGCCCGAGAAGTTGGAACGGATGGTCGGCACCAACCGAAGTTGGGTTGTGGCCGCGCTTGCCGTCAGCCAAGAATGGGGCGGCCTAGCCGGCTGGCTCGATGAACATGGATTCGACGTTCACCATCAAAACCGGCTTCGGGCAGGTTTGTTGCTGCCGTCTTGAGGGACGGCCCTAGTCCAGCAGATAGCGGTAGACGTTCGTGTCACGCTCGGTAAAGCCAATTCTCTTGTATAGGCGATTCGCTGCTTCCCGACTGGGCCGCGACGTGAGATCAACCGTGCCTGCGCCAGCGTTTCGCGCCAATTCAAGGGCCGCTTCGTTGAGGGCAAGCCCTACGCCTTTCCCCCGGGCCTCGCCATCAACAACCACGTCTTCTATCCATGCCCGGACACCCGTGGGGATCCGGAAAATCACCAACGTGAGGCTGCCGTAGATGTAGCCGTCTTCCTGGGCGATCAGCAAAGTGGATGCATCTGAGGCAACCATGGCATCCAGATCCTGGGTCGAGGGCGGGGGGTTGGAAGACGAGAGTTGTGGGATCAGCCGGTTGAATCCGTCGACCAAATGGGGCGTAACCTCTGTTACCTCGGTGATCTGCACGCCTCATTATGCCGCCCGATACCGTGGCCCCGTGCAGTCGATCCGTTGGATGGCCAACCGACCCAACCTGCGGCGGCCCTTGCTGGTGATGGCATTTGAGGGCTGGAACGATGCTGGCGACGCGGCCACAGCCTCGGCCGCTCATCTTGTTGAGCACTTCGGCGCCGAGCCATTCGCCGACATCGATTCAGAACCGTTCTACGATTTTTCAACAACCCGCCCGCTGGTGCGCCTTGACGGCGCCGGTGGCAGACGGATCGAATGGCCGACCAACCAGTTCACCGCCACGGCCGTCGAGGGCTCAGAACGAGACCTCGTTGTTCTTACCGGCGTAGAACCGCAGCTGAAATGGCGCACTTTCGCCGAAGAGATTGCGTCGGTTGCAGCCGAGTTTGACGTGGCGCTGGTAATCACCCTGGGCGCTTTAATTGCCGACGTTACCCACTCTCGGCCCACCACCGTTTACGGCACCAGCAACGACCGGGCGCTGTGCGAACAGCTGGACCTTGAGCCGTCCAACTACGAAGGACCAACTGGAATTGTCGGTGTGGTTCATCAGGCCTGCCAAGACGCAGGTTTGGCGTCAATGTCGCTGTGGGCCGCCGTGCCAAGCTACGCACCTCACGCCCGCTCGCCAAAGGCCGCGCTGGCGCTGGTTCAGCGGCTTGGCGAAATGATGAAGGTCCCGATCGAGACGGGCCTGCTGGAACGCGAGACCGGCGACTACGAGCGCCAACTATCCGAGCTGGTTGCCGGAGACAACGACACCAGCGAATATGTAGCCCGCCTGGAGCACGAATACGACTCGTCTATGAGGCCCGAGTCAGCGGCGGCAATGGTTGAAGAGTTGGAACAGTTCCTCAAAGATCAGTAGAGGTCTGCCAAACCGGTTGTCGCGGCGGGTCAAAGTGAGTCTGAATGGGCTGGCCGGCTATTGCATCAAAGGCCAGGTCTACCCAGCGATGCGAGCTGGCCAACGGCGAGGGAAGGTTGTCCTTCGTGAACCAGCCAACATCCAGGCACTCCTGGGGGTGAGGGGCCAGTTCGCCGCCGACAGCGCGGCAATGAAACACCAGCGAATAGAGGGCAACGCTTGTGAACCCGAGCCGCAACCCGTCAAAGATCGCAAGCGGCTGAACCACTTCACAATGGATTCCGGTTTCTTCGTGAACCTCTTTCAAAGCGACCTCGGAAGCCGAGTAGCCAACGTCGGCCCAACCAGTTGGGTACAACCAAATCCCGGAGTCGGCCCGCTGAATCAGCAGGATGCGGCCCTGGTCGTCGCCAACAACAGCCCCGACGGCCACCTTGGGAGTGACGTAGCCCGCGATGCCCGAGCCAACAACGCTGAGCCACTGCTGAACCAGTGCTTCCGAGGCCACCTCAGTGGGGCCGGGTGAGTCGACCGAAGCCCTGATGTCGGCCGCAACGGCCAGGACCTCCTCGTAGCGTTCCCGTTCGAAGCTGCTTTCGGTAAAGCCCAAACCGGTGCGGGCGATCCCGGCCAGCGCCTCAGACCAACGCACCAGATCGGCTTCGCTGCTACTTGTCATTCTGCGTCTCCCATGGCATCAAGAATGGCCAGTTCCAACTCTTCCAGAACTTCTGGCGACTCAACTTTGTTGCCAAGTGAGTCGCACAGATAGAAGCTGTCAACAGCCTCGGGGCCAAGCGTCTGCACGGTTGCGCTGCGAATATCCAGCCGAAACTCGTTCAGGGCACGGGTTATTCGAAACAGCAAGCCAATGGTGTCTGGTGCGTGCACGTCAACCACCGTTGCCACGTCTGAAATAGAATTGTCGAACCTAACCATTCGCTGGGCGGGCTCTGCTGCCAGCCTGCGGCGGTAGCGGCGATAGCGCTCGGCCCGGCCAGCAACCCGAGCCGCCAAGGCCAGCCTTCCTTCTATTGCTTGCTCGGCCCGCTCTGCCACCGCTGGCCAGTCGATGTCGTGGCCCTCGTTGTCATCAACGGTGAACCGGCAGCAGGCCATGCCATCCTCGGCTGACGCAGAAGCGTCCAGCACCGCCAGCCCGCTCATTGCCAGAACCGCGGCGAGGCGACCGAACAAACCTGGGGCGTCTTCCACCACCACGGTGAGCGTGCCCCTGCCCGCGGTAACGAGGCGTTCCCGTCTCTCCATGATCCCTCGCAGTTCGGGCGTTGGAAAGTCCGGAACGACCTCGTCGAGGTTTCCGCCCTCCAGCAGAACCGTGCAGCGCCGCACAAGATCGGCCAGCAGATCCTCTTTCCAAGAATTCCAAACCGCGGGCCCAGTTGCGATCGAGTCAGCCTCGGTCAGAGCGGCCAGCAGCTGAAGAAAGTCGACCGATTGGGCAGCCGCGGCCACCGCACGGATGGTGCCAGGATCAGAGATGTCTCTTCGCACAGCAACATCAGAAAGAAGAAGATGGAGGCGGCAAAGGTCTATGAGAACGCCTG
This sequence comes from Acidimicrobiia bacterium, assembly GCA_003231975.1. Taxonomy (GTDB): domain Bacteria; phylum Actinomycetota; class Acidimicrobiia; order Acidimicrobiales; family SZUA-35; genus SZUA-35. The sequence goes on along the minus strand of QIKW01000033.1, from coordinate 19,164 downwards.
ATTCATACGGCGGATACCCCATCCGTTCAGCGATCTCGCTGATCTTCTCCATACCAACTTCGGTGTGATCGCCCGGCCAGCCTTTGCCAATGTCGTGGAGCAGGGACCCAATCACGAGCAGATCGGGGCGGATCACCCGATCGGCAAGAGCGCTGGCGTTCACTGCCGTTTCACACAGATGCCGGTCGACCGTGAAAGTGTGCAGCACATTGCGCTGGGGCTTGCAGCGGACAGCCTCCCACTCGGGGAGGATCCGTGTCATCAGCTCGTACTGGTCTAGATCCTCAACCACGTCAATTGCTGCGCTTCCGGCCAGAAAGATTCCTGCGAACAGCTCCCTGGCCTCTTCTGGCCAGGGCACTGGCATTGACGGCGCAGCGTGGCGGAGCCGTTCCAGGGTTCCCCTGCCAATCGCGGTGCCAGTTCTGGCTGCCAACTCTGAGGCGCGCAACGTCAGCAGGGGATCGGAGGCGGCCGCAATGCCAGACCTCAACTCGATCATGTCGTCTCGCAGTTCGAGCTGCTCGGTCAGCGGGACCAGAGGGCGCCCTCGGCGAGGCCTGGCCCGTTCCCGTTTCCAACGGTCCCAAACTTCATCGTTGTGCCAGGCCACCCTCCTGGCTGCCAACGCCAACCGCAGCATTAATTCCTGGCCGTCCACCTCCCCCAGGGCTTCGGCAACTCCGTCCTGATCGTCAAGGGTCAGCACGTCGGTTGCCCTGCCCGCCCATCGGTGAAGTTCAACCCGAGCATCAATCAGTACCGCCGCCTGGGGCAGGAGTTCGTCAATGATGTCTTCGGCGAATCCGGGTTGGGCCCGCTCGGCCCAGCGCATCGCGTGCAAATCTCGCAAACCGCCACGGCCGTTCTTGAGATCGGGCTCGCCCTTGAAGGCAACATCTCCGAAGCGGAAGTGTCGGTTGTGCACAGAGGCAGCCAGATCGGTCAGCAGCTGATCAGATTTCTTCAGCCACAACTTGGCTGTTCCGGTTGCAAGTTTGTGATGTAAACCGTCGTCGCCAGCAATGAGCCTGGCGTCCAACAAAGCCGTGGCCCGATCCAGGTCCGCATGGGCTTCCTTAACCGCTTGGTCAACGGTTGCCACCATATTCCCAAGCTTTAGGCCTCGGTCCCAAACGGGATACCACAGCTTTTCGGCCAGTTCGGTTACGTCTCGGTTTTTGTGGTGAATGAGGGCAACGTCGAGATCGCTGTATGGCCAAAGTTCGGCCCGCCCGTAACCACCTATCGCAACAAGCGCCACACCATCCAAATCGTCGGTGGCGGAGTTCAATAGCTCGTCGAACCACCGGTCGGCAGCGTCGCTGTGAGCCCGACAATACTCGGTTCCCCCCAACTCGGGGGCACTGAGCAACGGGCTCTTCTTTGGTGTCATCGTTGGCCTGCCATTGCACGTCTGGCCAGATGCACATGAGCTTTCGCCGCCCCCCACAAGAGGCCGGGCAGGTGCAGATCGGGGTGAATTTCGCCAAAGGATGCGGGGCCCAGATCGTAGATGTCGGTGGGGTGAATCCTTTTGTCGAACGGGTCTCGCACCGGCGCGGGTGCTCCTGCTGCCGCCAGGGCGTCGCCAACCGGGCCAAGCGAGGCCCGGACAACAGCCAACGGGTTGGCTCGCTGCTGATCAATGTCTGTTGAGAGAAGCGACGAGACTTCGCGAACAACACGGTTGGCCACTTCGCCAACAGTTTCCAACACCTGCTTGGCCGCGGCGGGGTCAGAACCTGCCGGGAGCAGACTGGCCGCAGCGGCCAGCAGCCAAACCTCAAAATGGGTTTCGATACCGACCGCCAACTCGGCGGCGAGCAGCACAAGCTTGGCCTCATCATCGGGGGCGGCGAAAGCAGGCCCTTCGGTTTGTTCGTTAACCACGTCAGCCGAATTCGCCGCTGACTGCTTGGCGAATTGACAGCTCTACCCGACGCCGTTTCCGGTCGATCGACAGCACTCGGGTGCGAACCACCTCGCCCGGCGTAACGATCTCTTCTGGCGCTGAGACGCGGTACTCGGCCAGCTCGGATAGATGAACAAGGCCTTCAACTCCGTCGCCGAGGTCGACAAAAGCGCCGAAGTCAACCAGCCTGGCCACCGGGCCCTCAACGATTGAGTCCTGTTGCAGGGCGGCCAACGGATCGACGCTGAGCTGGCGAATTGACAACGACACGCGTCGCTTCTTGATCTTGACGTCCAGAATCTTCACCTCGACCGCTTGGCCGACCGACACCGCTTCAGACGGATGGCCCACCCGACGCCAACACAGTTCGGAAAGATGGATCAGCCCGTTCACTCCCCCAAGGTCAACAAACGCTCCGTAGTCAGAAAGCGACGAGATAGTTGCGGCCCGGGTCTCGCCAACTGTGAGGCCCGCCAGAAGGTCATGAATCTGGCTGCGCTGTTCCTTCAGCAGCGCAGAACGTCTGGAAAGCACCAGCCGTTCCTTCAACAGGTCGGCCTCCAACACCCGAAATTCGAAGGTCTGGCCAACGTATTCAGCGAGGTTCTTGGGTGGGTCAAGCTCAAGATGGGAGGTTGGCACAAACCCTCGAACACCCACATCCACAACCACGCCGCGCTTTGACGCAGAGGTAACGGTGCCTCGTAGCAGCGCTCCTTCTTTCACCGCGGCCTCAACGGCCTCCCAGCCTGCCTTCTTAAGCGCCCACGCCCGCGAGAGCACCACCCGCTGTTTTGGGTCTTCCCTGGTCAGAACTGCGCCTTCCACCCGGTCACCAACGTTGTAGACCGTGGATGGATCGGTTTTCGCCTCGTCAAAATTGGCGCGGTTTATCACCGCTGGGCGGCCGTCGTCAAGAGTCAGGCAAAGCTCTTCTGAGGAAATCGAGGTAACCAGCCCGCCAACAATCTTGCCAACGTCTGAATCTGGGCGAACTGGGGTTGGCGCCTTAACTCTCCCTGACGCCGAGGCGCCGATCTCAGGCGTGGCTGAGGTTACAGGCTCGCCTTCGTTGGCGAGGGAGGGGCGAGGGAGGGCATCGGCCGACTTTGGAGTCTCTGCCTTAGGTTGCTCGGAAACGTCGGCCATGACCCCAAAGCTAAACAATCCTGAGGACCGATGTGGCTCTGCGGCCAGACAAGAACGCGGAATGCGGCTTCTAGACAACCCCGACGGCGCTAAGAGTGGTCTCGGGGTCTGCAATCATGCCGGAGTAGAAGGGGCCGAACTCGGCATATAGAGCCGAGGCCTCATCGAACCGCATCGTGTAGACCACTTCCTTCAAATCGTCTGGCTTCTGAGCGAAAAGGGTTACCCCCCACTCGTAGTCGTCAACTCCGGTGGAGGCGGTGATCAGCTGCACCAGGCGGCCTGAGAATTTCCGGCCAGATTTGCCGTGGTCAAACATCAGCTCCTTGCGTTCATCGAATGGAAGGGTGAACCAGTTGTTGACCTCGCCCCGAAGCTTGCTCATTGGATAGAAACACCAAGCGTTCTTTCCCTCTGGCGGAAGCACGGGATACAGCCGGGCTTGTTTCGCCTCGTCGGGAACACCCGCCGCGTACTCGCTCACTTCGGTAAACGAGACGTAGCTGTCGACCAGTTCCAGGCCGGCCCCGGAAAGAGCCGTTTGAAACTGCCGTAGCCGCCACAAATCCTTGCCAAGAACCATGGTTGCCAAATCTGCCTTGTGACCAAGCATGGCCGCCGTGATCACCTGATCACCGATTACCTGATCACCGTTGGCGGTTGCTTGTTTTATTGCTTCAAGCACTAAGTCTCGGTCTGACAGGGGCGTCACCTTCCAGAAGAGGTGAACAACTCCAAGACCTTCGCTTAACTGGGCGGGTTCAGGCATGGCTGAAGTGTACGCCGCCCTCACACAGCGGCACCGGGGCCAATGTGTGAGGGCCGAGACTACTGATCGAGCCAGACAGAATTGAAGAACGTCCGACCGATGACGCTGCATCGCAGGGGGATGCCATCTGGTGACACTCTGTCGCACACTCCCTTGACGCTGTCGCGAAAGGCGTTGTTCCAAATGGCGTGATTGAAGAATATGTAGATGTAGTCGTCGCGCAGCATCTGTGACAGTTCTTGGTACAGCGCTACTCGTTCTGCGGGGTCGGTGGTGGCTTGGGCACTCAGGAGTAGCTCGTCGCGTTCCTCGTCGCAGAACTTGGGCCAATTGAGGCTGACCTCACCAACGGTGCGACACATCAACCAAACGTTGTCCATGCTTGGGTCGGGCTCGCCGAACTGGCCCCAAGTGCTCACGTTGTACAGGCCGAATGCGGTGTCGAGGATGTGTTGGTCAAGCGGGAGTTCCTGAAAGCTGACATTGAAGGCCACGCTCCAGCCTTCGTCCAGGATTTCAGCGATTCGAGTCCCAACCACCGAAGGCCCGGAATACTGCAGTTCGATGTTGATCTTGCCGTCTGTGCAGGTTGGCCCTTCGATGGTGGTGTTGATTTCGGTACCCTTTTCAGCGCAGTATTCGACAGCCAGGGCAACCGCCCCCTCAGGGTCGTCACCCTCTTGCACCACGTCAGGGTTGAAGTAAGGGCTGCCCGGCGCGAACAAACTGTTCGCCCGGCGAGACAAACCCAGACCGATCAGAGCTTCGTAGTTGTCTTGGGGCGTGGCCAGGGTCAACGCCCGCCTGGCCCGTATGTCATCAAAGGGCGGCACAGCCGAGTTCATCATTGCGAACTCCTCGTCACCGCTGTCATCAAGGATGCTGGTGATGCCAGCAGAGTTGGTGAGAAGGTCTACGTTGGCCTGATCCAGTGTCTGAAGGGCATCCAGCTCACCCTGGAGAAGAAGATCCGAGCGAGTGTCGGGGTCGGGCACGGGAACGAACTCGACCGCATCGAGGTAAACGGGGCCGCCCCAGTAGTCGTCGTTGCGAACGAAGCGAGTTACCGAATCCTCCTCGCGCAGGTCGAACTTGAAAGGACCGGTGCCAACCGGTTGCTGATCCAGCGTGGGGTCCTCAAGTGCGGCGGCAATCCAGGTCGGCGATGAAACATACCCGAGTTGGCCGGTTAGAACCGTGGGCCAGTACTGGTTGGATTCGAGAAGGTTGAAGCGCGCCGTGAGATCGTCGATGCGTTCGATCGCTCCTTCTTCGGGGTAGAAGGGCCTGACCGTGAGACCAACAAGAGGATCGGCGTACTGCGTCTCGAAGTTGCTGATTATAGCATCGATTGTTAGATCGGTACCGTCGTGAAACTTGATTCCCGGACGGAGCTTCACAACCCAACTGGTTGCGTCGTCGTTGGGGGTGAACGACTCTGCCAAGTACGGAACAGCAGTGCCGTCCTCGGCCCAGGCGGCGAGGGGATCGAACACGGCCTCGGCCATGACGAGACCGGATGCGGCTAGCGCGGTGGCTGTGGGGTTTATCCCGTCGGCATCGTCTTCGATGCCATAGCGCAGCACACCGCCCGCCACTGGCTCACCCGCCGCCACTGGCTCATCGGGTGCCGGTGCTTCGGTTGCATCCGGTGCCTCGGATTCAGCACCAACCCCTGCGTCTTCACCAGGTTCATCTAGAGCCTCGCTGTCACCGTTGGCGCACGCCGCTGCCAACAGGGCAAGGGGTATGGCAAGCGCTATTAGGCGCAGTGCGTACGGATGCTTTGATTGACTCATGAATGCTCCTCGGTTGGGACGGTCAGCCCTATGCATGCTAGAAGGGTACTTTCTGGCAAGCTATATTGCAAGCGGACTACAATCTGCTCAGAAGTGGCCCACGAACCAGGAGCGTCCCGTGACCAAGATCCACCCAGGTCGATTCTCAGCTAGCAACGACAGCGGTTTTGTTGTCTTCCTGATTGGCATGAGGATCAACAGACCCTGGAAAGTGTCTAGTTGGCTCCCGGTCTCCAAGGCGATGCCAAAGATGCAAAAGGAACTGGCCGAGCGCCCAGAGCTGGGCTGCCTTGGCATGCAAAACTGGTTTGGACGCACAACCCTGTCGGTTCAGTACTGGCGAGACTTCGACAGCCTCAATGCATACGCCCGCAGCCCGGATCATCCCCACTTACCGGCCTGGAGAGCCTTCAACTCAGCCGTCAGCGACAGCGGCGACGTTGGGATCTGGCACGAGACCTACATGGTCCAGCCCGGGAAGTTCGAATCTGTGTATGGAAACATGCCGGTCTTTGGGCTCGCAGCAGCCTTCACCCATGTTCGAGCATCGGCAGTCGGCCAGTCAGCGGCCAAGCGGATCGGCGCCACCAACGAAGACCTCACCGCCGTCGACCCGTACTGATCCAATTGACGCAGATGAAGTACTGGACCCAGAGACTCACCATGGTGCTCGCCCTAATGTTGGCGGTGTCGATGCTGACGTTCGCCTCAATGAATGTGCTGGGTGATCCGCTGTTCAACATCTTGGGTCCAATTTCTGGTGATCGCAAAACCCCCGAGAATCTGGTCAAGATCGAGGCAGCAGAGAAGCAGTACTACCTCGACAAGCCCTTGCCTGAACGCTACGTGCGTTGGCTCGGCGACTTTGTCACAGGCGACATGGGCGTTCGGTTCGCTGCCACCGGCCAGCCGCCGGTAACCGAACTGGTGAAAGAGCGGCTGCCTCGATCGCTGTGGCTGGTGTTCATGGCTCAGGTGCTGGCTCTGGCAATCGCGGTTCCATGGGGGGTTTGGTCGGCGTCTCGATCCAACTCGTTGGCCAACAAGGCATCCACGGTCGCCGCGTTCGGATTCGTGTCGGTACCGAACTTCGCCCTCGCTGTGATCTTGTATTACATCTTCGCGCTCAAGCTGGGCCTTTTCCCCTTGCGGTACGACGCCAGCGCATCGTTTCTGACCCGAAAGACCCAACTCTTGTTACCCGCACTGACCTTGGCTCTACCGGGTGCTGCTGTTTATCAACGGCTCTTACGAACCGACCTCATCACCACTCTCCAGGAGGATTTCATTCTCACGGCCCGGGCCAAGGGAGTGCCACGGCGGCAAATTCTGTTCCGTCACGCCCTGCGGCCGTCGCTGTTCTCGGTGGTCACGATCTTTGGGGTTAACGCCGGCGGAATGATTGGTGGGGCACTGGTGGTGGAAACGTTCTTCGGGATCCCAGGTGCTGGCACTGCAATTGTGGAGGCCATCCTGCGGGAAGACTTCCCGGTCGTACTGGCTCTGGTGATGATTATTGCCACTGGTTTCGTGGTGCTCAACTTCGTTGTTGACATCCTGTATTCGATTCTCGACCCGAGGGTGAGGTCATGAGAAGCGAAGGGCGCACCGTTGATGCTCCACCAGAAGCTCCGTCGGAGTTCGTTGAAGAGAAGACTTTGGGTTGGGGGTTCTGGCTGGCAGTTGGGTGGATAGTCACCGTCGTTGGCGCAGCAGCACTGGCACCGTATCTGCCGCTGAAGGACCCACAGGAGAACTTCTTGATTCAAGGTGAGCGTCCGCCTTACTCACCCTCGCTTGAGCATTTCTTCGGAACCGACCAGGACGCCCGAGACATGTTTAGCCGAACCATCTACGGAGCCAGGGTGTCTCTGGTCGTTGGATTCAGCGCCATTGCATTCGGGCTGCTCGTTGGTGGAAGCCTTGGCATGATGGCCGGTTTTCTCAAGGGCTGGTTCGACCGGGTTGTTTCGTTCTTGTTTCTGGTGCTGCTCTCCTTCCCGGCCCTGGTGCTGGCCATCTTGATTACCTCGTTGTTGAGTCGCGGCCTTCAGACCATTTCGATGACCATCGGGATCTTGTCGATTGCCCCTGTGGGACGCCTGGCGCGGGCTGCCACTTTGGTTTACGCCGAGCGTGACTTTGTGATGGCAGCAAGGACCATTGGAGCAAAGAACACGCGCATCCTGTTGCGTGAACTGCTTCCGAACGTGGTGATTCCCATGGGTGCTATCGCATTGCTCGGAGTCGCAATTGTAATTGTTGTCGAAGGTGCGCTGGCGTTCCTCGGTTTGTCGGTCGAAAAGGGAAGCACCTGGGGCAAGCTGATCTTGAACGGCACCGGCACCCGCGTGCTCGAGAGCGCGCCTTGGGTGGCCTTTGCCCCGATCTGTGCGCTCTTTCTAACCGTCATGGCGCTCAACTACGCGGGTGACAGGCTGCGCGATTACTTCGATGTCAAGGAACTTTCGCTGTGACCGACGCACCCCTGCTGAACGTGTCCAACTACAGCGTGGGCTTTAAGACCGAGCGCGGGCTGGCTCGGGCCGTCGACGGCGTGAGCTTCACCATCGGAGCTGGTGAGACCCTGGGCATTGTTGGCGAGTCCGGGTCGGGCAAGTCTGTATTGAACCGCTCGATAATGGGTCTAATAGCCAGCTCACGACAGATCGAAACCGGGTCGGTGCTGTTCGACGGCAGCGAGATGGTCAATCAGGACCGCCAGAACTTCTGGGGCAACCGAATCGGGATGATCTTCCAGGACCCGATGACCTCGCTGAACCCAGTCATGAAGGTAGGCAAGCAGGTAGCCGAACCGCTACGCCAGCACCTAGGAATGAGCAAGCGCCAAGCCATTGAGCGCACCATCGAACTGTTTACCAACGTCGGCATCCCATCCCCGGCCCAGCGCACCAAGCAGTACCCACACGAGCTTTCCGGCGGGATGCGCCAACGCGTAATGATCGCAATTGCGCTGGCCGCCGAGCCCGAGTTCCTCATAGCTGACGAGCCAACCACTGCACTGGACGTAACGGTGCAGAAGTACATCCTTGATTTACTCAATCGGCTTCAGGCAGAACATGGGATGGCGATGACCCTGATCACTCACGACCTTGGCATCGCTCGGGGTCGCACCGACCAGGTGTTGGTGATGTACGGCGGCCGAGTCATGGAACATGCCCCTACAGAGGAGCTGTTCACCCACACGCGTCATCCGTACACCGAAGCATTGTTGGCATCGATCCCGCGGCTGGATCACAAGAAACACGCTCGCCTTACCCCCATCCCGGGCGCCCCTCCCAACATCGTTGAGCCGCCGCCGGGTTGTCGATTCTCGCCGCGCTGCAAATACGCCCAAGCCAGGTGCGTTCAAAGCTCGCCAACGGTGGACGGTGCTGAACATCGCTATGCGTGTTTCTTCCCGGTGGGCACCGACGCAGGGGCCGAGGCGCTGGCCAGCAACCGAGCCGCAGGGGAAACCGCTACAGGTCTGAAAATGTCGCACTTCGAAGTTGACGCCTGATGGCCGGGTCAGGCACAGCCCACATGCGCCCCGGAGAATCCGACGTTTTGTTGTCTGTGGAGCACCTGGTTGTTGACTTTCCGATTGGTGCCAGGCGCGTGCTTCACGCGGTCTCTGATGTGAGCTTTGATCTACGCCAGGGAGAAACGCTTGGCCTCGTTGGCGAGTCGGGCTGCGGCAAATCCACAACTGCCAGGGCCATCGTGCAGCTTCCGCCGCCAACTTCAGGGGCAATCAACTACAAGGGCACCGACCTCGTGCAACTGAAGGGCGAGAACCTACGGCGAATGCGTCCCGAAATTCAGATGATCTTTCAGGACCCGATCTCGTCGCTGAACCCCAGGCGTAAGGTGTTCGACATCGTGAGCGAGGGCCTCAGTATCTGGGGCGGGAAGGCGCGCCGCTCCGCTAGCCAGCGGCGCGTGGCCGAGATAATTCGCGAAGTCGGATTGGATCCCGAAGTAGCGCGCCAAAAACGCTCCCATGAGTACTCGGGCGGGCAGTGCCAACGCATCTCAGTTGCCCGGGCACTAGTGCTCGACCCCAAGATAGTCATCTGTGACGAGCCCGTCTCGGCCCTCGATGTTTCGGTCCAGGCGCAGATTCTCAACATGCTGGAGGACATGAAAGAACGCTATGGGATAGCGCTGCTCTTCATTAGCCACGACCTCTCGGTGGTCAAACACGTTTCGGACCGAGTGGCCGTTATGTATCTCGGCAAGCTGTGCGAAATTGGCGACGGCGACCTGATTTATGACCAGCCAGCCCATCCCTACACCAAGCTATTGCTGGCCGCGGTGCCCGATGCTGCCAACAAACACGCAAGCGACGACGATGCTTTCCACGGCGAACTACCGTCACCCATTGATCCGCCAAGTGGTTGCCGGTTCCGTTCCCGGTGCCCCAGGGCCGAGGCCGTCTGCGCCGAGCAGGAGCCGCAAATGGCTCACGCAGGGGCAGGCGACCACTGGGTGGCTTGCCACTTCCCGCTCTCTGGTCACGACCCCAACAATTAGCCTCCCAGCTGCTAGGTGGCTTCGCCGCGGGGTTGATCAATCAGTATTCGCCAGCTGCCATCCTGCTGGCGACGAAAAACGTCGGCGCTTAGGCCCGAATGAGCCACAACGGAACCGTCCGGCGTAGAGCCGCGCAGCGTCCAGGCGTTGGACACCAGAGCGATGTCGCCACTCATCACAACATCGGGAGCCGACGAGTAGCCAAAGGTCGGCTTGAGGTTCAAGAGCCCGACCAGATTCGTCCGGATCTGGTCTTGGCCTACCAGAACCACCCCCGGCTCTGGCTGAAGCACCGCCTCGGGTTCGTACAGGGCAACCAGGGCATCGATGTCACGGCTGGCTACTCGCTCGGCAAACAACTCCGCAAGTTCTTCAGGACTTCCCGCACTTATAGATTGGGTGGTGTTCATGATGGATCCTTCGGTTGGCTCAACCCGTGTGGGTGGCTGTTGGCTCTAGGTACTTTCCGCTGGCAGTCCAGTCTCGGAGACGAGAACCAAGCGCTCGTGAGAGTCGGACGAGATCTTCAGTCTCACCAGCACTGAATTGGTCCAGCAAGCTGGCCTCAGAGTGGAAATGATCTTCCAGCGCAGCATCAACGAGCTGGCGGCCGCGCGGGGTCAAGTGAACCAGGCTCGAGCGGCGATCTTCGGGGTTCGGGACCCGCTCGATGTAGCCGGCAACTGCGATCCGGTCGAGCTGCTTCGTCATTCCGCCAGTGGACCGCACCAATACGCTTCCGAGTTCGCCGGGGGTGCATTCAAATGGTTCCCCACGGCGGCGCAGCTCTGACAACAAGAAGAAGTCGGCACCCGAGATTCCGTGCCGGGCCGCACTAACTTCGTAGAATTCCTCTACCAGGCGCCCGGTTATGGCGATGGCGGCAAAAACCTTTATTGGCGACGGATCCAGGTCGGGCCGGGCGCTCCTCCATTCTTCGACGACCTGATCGGTTCGGCCGTCGCTGCTGGGGTCTGGTTTGGTCATCGTGTGTTGCTCCTCCAAGAGCAGGTCACAATGCTGGTTGGGATTCTGTGGCCTGCAGGTGCTGTTCGATGAGGTTAGCCACTTCGCCAGGGCGCGCTGCGACGAGGAGATGGGTGGCGTTGTCAAGGCACACGTACTGGCTGCGGGTTGCTTCAGCGAGCTCTTCGCCCGCACCTGCTGTGCACAGCAAGTCGTTTGCGGCGCTGATCACCAGACTTGGGATGTCGATCCCTTGCAACTTGTGGTAGAGGTCGTGGTTGGCGCAAAAGCTCATCTGTTCGCGGTAGCTGGCGGGATCTGGCGGCGCGGTCTCCCACAGCTCAAAGAGTGTGTCCAGCATTGCGGGCTCGGATGCAACAGCGGCGGGGCCGGTGAGAAACAAGGCCGCGGCAAGCCTCTGCGTTGAGGGGTCATCGAGCAGCGTCAACGCTTCACGTAGCCGCCACACAAGTTCTGCCCAGGTGTCGGCCCGGGCGTATGTGTTCACCAGCGATGCGCTCAGCAAGCGAGGGCGTTGCTGTACCACCATGTGCTGGGCGATCATCCCACCCATTGATACACCAGCAACGTGGACACGGTCCCATCGAAGTGCATCAAGCACGATCACGGCGTCGTCGGCAAACACGTTGCCGTCCACCGGGGCGCTAATCGGGCCGCTTCGGCCCGAGCCCCGCGGCTCGATCACAGCTACCGGCCGATCCGGGTTCAGCGCTTCCAGCAGAGTAAAGCAGGTCTGCCCAGCCATGCCGAGGCCAGGAAAGAGAACTAGTGGTTTATGGTCAACGGCCCCGCTTTTCCAGTAGTAGGAAAGTTCGGTGCCATCTTCAGCGTGCGCTGTGCCGCCTCGCATTTTCTGGGTCATTTGGCGTTTGGCACCATGGGATCACAGCGACGGTGGCTGCCAGTGAACTCCACAATGGATGGCATCCAGGAGAACCTCACTTTGGAGCGGATTCGGTTTCATGGGCTGCGATCTGGTTTGGCAAGACAAGGTCATTCAGGATCGCTATCTCGCCAATGTTGTCAGGAACCCCGAACGACTGAGGGGCAGGCTCACCAGCGGTTCTGGGCCGTCCGATAGCAGCGAGCAAACCCTCAAGGGCGGGCGGCATGAACACTGCGATGATAGTAAAGTCGTCGGTTCCTGTGTTGAGGAAAGAGTGCTCGACCCAGCGGCCAGTCACACACAAACTGCCTGGCCCAATCTCATAGGCGACGCCGTCGACTGTGGCCGTAGCGGTGCCGCTGGTCACAAACTTGAGTTCCTCGTTTCGGGGATGGCCGTGTGCGGGCAGAAACTTGCCGGGCGGCACAACCTGTTCGACAACCGTGACATGGTTTGACGGCACGTTGTGAGGCGAAATCTTTACCGTGGCATAGCCGTCGGTAGGGCCGGGCTGCCAATACGACTGGCCCTCGTCAGGGCCCAGGAACACGCACGGACCGCGCTGCGTTTTCTCGGAGACGTCACCAAACTCAAACTCGGCCGGAGCGAGTTCTTCAACGAAGGCGTCGTTGGGGGGAAACGGCGAGGGCACTGCCTCTCCCACCTCGCGGGGCCGCCCAAAGTTCGCCAGCGCCCGATCCAGGCCAGGCGGCCAAATCACGAAATATAGAACCAGGTCAACATCGCCGTCGTTGCTGAACCCATGGCTGACCCATCGCCCCGCATAGTGGATCACACCTGGTTCCAAGGGTCGCTCAACCCCATCAACGGTTGCCACACCGGTGCCAGAAACCACAACAAGTAGCTCCTCGGCCTGTTTGTGTGCGTGAACTGGGATCTCACCACCCGGCGGGATCACCTGAACTCCCGCCGCATAAAGGTTCGACGGAAACTCACCAGGTGCAACCTTGATCGTTACATGGCCACCCGTTGGTTCGGGCTGCCAATATGAACGACCGTCATCTGGCTGCAGAACTGCAACCGCTCCCTTGTCCCAAGCCATGAAGGCCTCCCTTGATCATCCGAGAATAGATTCCGAGAATAGTTACCATCCAGAAGATACTTGCTGGCAAGCTATTATTCAAGCCCGTCTTGTGGCCTAGGCCCGAGGCCAGCCTCACTCATCGCCAGACTCAACCTTTCCATCGGGTATCACCGCGACCGCGCTCATCTCCACCAGCAGCGGCTTGACGAAGAGTTGGGATACCTCAACCAGCGTGCTCGTCGGCGGCGCGGCGGCGAAATACTTCGCTCGCACCTCGTTGAAGATTGCCTTGTCGTTCATGTCTGTGAGGTATGCCGTGGTGGACACCACGTCAGAAAGGCTGCTCCCGGCGGCTTCGAGCACAAGTTTCAGATTGATCATCATCTGTTCTGTTTGGGCTTCTATGCCGCCATCTCCCGGCAGTTTCTTGTCTGCGGTAACTCCCGTTTGGCCAGCGATGTGCAGGGTGCGGCCCGTGGGGGCCAATACCGCCTGGCTGTATGCCCCAGCCGGCAGCATCACGGTGCTGGGGTTGATTGCCTTACGTTCGTGGCTTGTCATGTGGCCTTGTACCGAACAACCGGGATCATGTTTCAGCTCTCTCCTCTAGCGAACCTTCCACAAGATAGCTTGTTGGAAAGCAACTCGCTACAAAGATACCCGCGAAGATCATGCCTCCTTTTCCTATTCGCAAGGCTCCTAGGCCTCACACCGCAGTATCAGGGCTGTAAACGCTGCCCTTACCGTTGCGGGCGAAGCCAACCAGCAACAACCCGGCGCGTCTGGCAGTGGCGATGGCCAACGAGGACGGGCCAGACACAGCAACCAGCGCCGTGAACCCCGCCGCCCACGCTTTTTGAACCATCTCAAACGAAGCCCGGCCGCTAACGAACAGAGCCAGGTTGGTTGCTGGCAACTGCTTGTCTAAGAGCAAACGACCAACCACTTTGTCAACCGCGTTGTGCCTGCCAATGTCTTCCCTGATCAAAACCATGTTGCCGTCTCGGTCAAAGGCAGCGGCGGCGTGGCTGGCTCCGGTTGTGTCAAACAGTGCCTGTTTCTTCTGCGCCAGTGCGGGCAGGCCAAGCAACAGATCAAGATCCCAGGGGTCATAGGCGGGGAGCACACGAAGCCGCTCGGTTAGTTCGCCAATGGCCTCAGCGCCACAGATCCCACACGAAGAGCTGGTGGACCCAAGCCGTGGAGTGGGTTCTGGAGCCACGCCCCCGGTGTCGACACTGACAACGTTGAAGTCAGAATCCACTGGGGCTCCGGTGCCGCAGTAGCGGATCTCGGTGATCACCGCTTGGCCCAGCACTCCTTCCGCGTGGCAGTACCCGGCCGCCAGCTCAAAATCGGCTCCTGGGGTGCGCATCGTGGAGCTGATCTGGGTGCCGTCAAGATGAATGGCTAACGGCTCTTCAACCAGCACCTCATCTGGGGTGCGGTTCGAGCCGTTGTCACCAAAGCGGCGGGCGATAACGCTGTGGCTCTTAGTCCGCACCATTACACCAGCCTACGGCAGCCACACCAGCGATCAGTTGGCGTTGGACTCCTTCGGCTCAGGAGCGTCAACAATCACGGTCTCGGTGGTGAGGAAGACCGCCGCGATCGACGCGGCATTCTCAACGCCTGACCTGGTCACCTTGGCTGCGTCGACCACGCCAGCGGCCTGAAGGTCCTCGTACTCACCGGTTTCCGCGTTGAGGCCGTTCCAACCGTCCAAGCCCCTCACCTTGTGCACAACAACACCGCCCTCCAGACCTGCATTTTCAGCAATCTGGGCGAGGGGTTGCTGCAAGGCTCGGCCAACAATGCGAGCACCGGTTGCTTCATCTCCGCTTAGCTTGTCGGCCGCGGCATAAACAGCCGCCTGGGCTCGCATCAGCGTGACCCCGCCGCCGCACACGATGCCTTCCTCGATGGCAGCCTTGGTGGTTGACACAGCATCTTCGATGCGATGCTTCTTTTCCTTGAGCTCAACCTCGGTGGCGGCGCCAACTTTCAGCACAGCAACTCCGCCTGCCAGCTTGGCCAGCCGTTCCTGAAGCTTCTCTCGATCGTAGTCAGAGTCGCTGTCTTCGATCTCAGCCCTGATCTGGGCGATTCGGCCGGTCACCTCGACTGGGTCGCCTGCGCCATCCACGATTGTGGTTTCGTCTTTGGTTACCACCACCTTCGCGGCCGATCCAAGCACATCCAGGCTGGCGGTATCCAGGCTGAGGCCAACTTCTTCGAGGACCACCTGGGCCCCGGTAAGAATGGCGATGTCCTGAAGCGTTGCTGTACGTCGATCACCAAAACCGGGGGCCTTCACCGCAACCGCGTTGAAAGTGCCGCGGATCTTGTTGACCACAAGCGTTGAAAGTGCCTCGCCATCTACGTCTTCGGCAATGATCATCAGCGGCTTGGCGCCTTCCATGACCTTTTCAAGCAGCGGCAACAGATCTCGCACGTTGCTGATTTTGGAACCAACAAGCAGGATCTGGGGATCGTCAAACTCGGTCTCCATCCGGTCGGTGTCGGTAACGAAATACGGGCTGATGTAGCCCTTGTCGAAACGCATGCCTTCGGTGAATTCGAGGTCCATCCCAAACGTGTTTGACTCATCAACGGTTACAACGCCGTCTTTGCCAACCTTGTCGATGGCATCAGCGATAAGACTGCCAATCGTCTGGTCGGCTGCGGATATGGCAGCAACCTGGGCAATCTGTTTTTTGTCTTCGACTGGCACCGCCATGTCCTTGATGGCCTCAACCGCAACCACTGTTGCAGCCTCGATGCCCTTCTTCAGGCTCATGGGGTTGGCTCCGGCGGCAACGTTGCGGAGGCCTTCTGTAACCATTGCGCAGGCAAGCACGGTGGCAGTGGTTGTGCCATCTCCGGCGACGTCGTCGGTTTTCTTCGCAACTTCCTTGACCAGTTCGGCGCCGATGTTCTGAACCGGATCTTCAAGTTCAATTTCTTTCGCGATCGAAACGCCATCGTTGGTGATGGTTGGTGCCCCCCACTTCCGGTCGAGCACCACATTGCGACCTTTGGGCCCGAGTGTGACTCGAACGGCGTCGGCCAGCACATTCATGCCAGCCTCGAGCTTCCGCCTTGCCGGGTCTTGGTAAGAGATTTGCTTCGCCATTGGGGCGAGACCTCCTCAGAGGGTCATTGGGGACAACAAGTTGGCACTCTAGCCACGAGAGTGCTAGCTGCAAACGAAGCAACGCAGCCATTCTCCAAACGAGGACGAGAAGCGGCCGGCAGCTTGTGCGCTGCCGGCCGTTCTTTTCCCGGTTCCCGCCGAGAGGCGTCTTCGTCGGTAAGGGGAGGAAACCGACGCTGACGTAACTTTCTTCGGAAAATCCGGCGCTGACATGAGAAAATTGGGTGAAGTGACCGATAGGGAATAGTGCTCCTGACCTATGACCGAAAACCCCTTGAACAAAGCGATCCAGGTCTATTGGCCCAGCGGCGTGGTGCACGCGACCCATCACGAGTGGGTCAATTAGCCCAGAAATGTCTCAAGTAGGGGGACCAAACATGCCGTTGTCTCTGCTGAACACCCAACGTTCAACCGTTTCCCACCCGCAGAAGCGATGAACCCGCACACTGGAGGACAAATTGATGACTCCGATTACACCCATGTTGGAGACGCCCACCGGACGTCTCGCTGAACTCGTCCATCTGCTTTCTGACACTCCGTTGTCAGAAGCGGTCTCGGCGGTTTCTGATACGACGTCTCACGTCGTTGAGGAGGACGATCCCTGGTGGATCGTTGCCAGCGCACTGGTGAAAATCAAGCACAGGAAGGAAGAGACCGCCCGGATATACGAACTTCGAATCCCGGCCTGATCGAACTCTGCAGTCGGGGCTCAACCCGCCAGGAGCCCCGAACTGCACGAGTTGATTGCCGCCACCTCACCGACGACAAAAAGCGGCGCGAACTCCGCCCGAGCGGCTCAGTGCCTAATATGAGGGCATGACTTCTCCAGTCAAACGTCAGAACCGACTGCCAAGCCCTGTAGCTATGGTCGGCGGAATCGTTGCCGTTGTAGTTGGCTTCCTCGTGTTGAGGTGGTTCATAGGCATCGCCTTCACCTTGATAAAGGTCGCCCTCGTGATCGCGGCAATAGTGGCGGTCGTGTTCGTGGCCCGCAAACTCTTCGGTTCCAAAAAGAGCTAGCTGATCGAGGCAATCGCCTCCCCGGCAACATCTGCTGCTAACTCAACGGTGCGGTTCCAAGACTCGTCTTCTCCGAATCGATCCGACAGCACAACGACCTCTACGTTCGCCGGTACCTCAACGCCGGGGTCTCTGGCGCCCACGATTGCGAGCACCGGCACGCCTTCGGCTCGGGCCCAGTCGGCAACCCCTCCAACCACTTTGCCGTTGAACGACTCCTGGTCAAGTAAGCCTTCACCGGTGATAGCCAGAGATGCACCTTCCAGCAGCACATCCAGCCTGGCATGTTCGGCCAACACCTCAAAGCCGCTCTCCAACCGGGCTCCCACCGCCATGAGCCCACCGGCAAGGCCACCGGCCGCACCGGCCCCGGGCGCCTCTGACACATCCACTCCGAACTGATCTGAGTAGACCTGCACCAGCCTCTCCAACCGACCGGTTAGCAACTTCACCTGAGACAGCGTCGCTCCTTTTTGGCTGCCAAATACAGATGCGGCCGAGGTGAAGAGGGTGCCAACATCACAGGCAACCACCAGGTCGACGCCCTTCAGGCGGGCCACAGGGGGCATGGCGCGGATGGCACCGAAACCTCCGTCGGTGGTTGCCGATCCGCCCAACATGACATAAACGGTTCGGGCCCCCAACTCGATCGCGTTGGTGATGAGTTCTCCGGTTCCGAAAGTATCTGCTGCGATGGGGTCGTTGCCTGCCGCACCTCCAACTACCTCAAGCCCGGATGCGGCAGCCATCTCGATAAATGCGGTACGGCCGTCGAGGCGCCATTCCGCCTCAACAGGATCGCCCAAAGGGTCGGTAACCACGCTGACCTTGTTGGCCCCGCCCAAAGCAACCAGGGAGCCTTCGCCGCCGTCGGCGAGGGGCACCTCATCGGCCGCCCAGCCGCGTTCACGGGCCGCGTTGGCCACAGCTCTAACCAGTTCCAGTGCCGTTGCCGATCCTCGAAACTTGTCGAAGGCAACCACTGCCCGACGTCTTGGCACCAGGGCTCAGCTTGTGATGACTTCGTCGTCTCCCACCATCACAACTATGTGCGCGCCTTGAGTGTCGGCGATAGGAGAGGTGGCAGGGTCGAACGGCTTCACCACCGCAACCGGATCAACACCAATGAGGGCAGCAATTGCCAGAGCATCCGATTCGTACCCCTCAACAAACAGGATGACGGAGGGCCCTCTGGTGTCGGCGTTCTTGGGATCAACAGATCCGTATCCGTTCGACACCAGGGTGTCTCGGAGCCGCCCAGCTACACCACCCCTGGCAGGCACCGTGCCATTCAGAGCCAGAATGAGCACCTCAGACGTTGGTCGTTGAGCGCCTAGCGTTGAGCTGGTGGATTCGCCTTGGGGCGGCGCCGTTGTGATCGTTGTTGCTTCATCTGGTGTGCTCTGGTCGGTGGCAGCAGGTGCAACTGTTGTGGTTGTGATATCTGGATCGGTAGCGGCGGCGGTGGAATCGTCTATGCCGCGAGCCATCAGGATCAGACCAAGAATGACAGCACCAACGATCACAGCACCGCCGCGCACCGCGTTCGCTCCTGCAGATCGGCCAAAGCCGCCACCGGCATCATGGGCACCTGCGGTCATGAGATCTCCTGAGGGTGTGGACTGAGTTTATTTGGCACAACCATTCCCCCGTTTTAGCATCGAGATGGGGCAAGCGCCGCGCATGGGGCTGACCGAGGCAATTGGGCCCGAAGTGGGATTCGAACCCACGACATCTGCTTTACAAGAGCAGCGCTCTGGCCAACTGAGCTATCCGGGCACTCAAACAGCCTATCTTACTTGGGGTCTGCTCTCGCAGACCCGCCTTCGGGCCATCCGCGTCGCCCGTTCCACTGCGTGCCGACGCCGTCGGCAACGCGTAACGGAGGTTGCTCTCGC
>QIKW01000226.1 GCA_003231975.1 Acidimicrobiia bacterium | reverse complement strand
GTTCGCCCGGGCCCCTTACCTGACCACTACCGTTGAGCCGGGGGCGTCCTGGACTGTCGGGATCTTTCATCCCGGATCGAATGTTTCGTGGCTTGACGAGGAACGCACCCGCTACTGCGAACCCGGCACCCGGTACTGGTTTGTCACCCCGGTTGACCCCGACTACACCACCACGGGCGGGTACGACAACGACAGGCTCTGGACCGCCGACGACGTCATTGTGGTCTCAACCCTCGACGCACCATGCTGGGACGACCGAGACTCCTACACAATCAGCAACAGCAACGAGTAACTGACAACTGGCACAAAGCAGAGAGAACGTTTGGATGAAAATCAGTTGCGTCGAGCCTTTGTTCGGATGGGTGCGCACCCTGACCGGCTTGAGTCCTGAAGCATCGGCGCACCTTTTGGGGCGACGTGTGCGACGACTGTCCCACTCGCCTTTTCGTGGGCGGAGGGACGCGATGACCCCGGGGGTCGTGGGAGAGTTCTATTCAAGTATTCGGCCCACGGAGGTGATCACTACCATCCGGGGATCGGGGAGATATCAGGGTCGGAGCGTTCGAGTGTCGGCTGCTATAACCGTTTGAGTGGCACAGTTATGGAGTCCAGAGAAGCAACGGAGACCTCGGGGGATCGCGGTCGAGAGGAGAGTGCCAGGATGCTGGTAGGAGCCCATATTCGGTTGGCCTGAACTCCTTGCTGGAGAGATGTGGCCGGCGATACAGGTCACCCCCTGGGCCGTTTCAGTTGGGCGTATCGAGCCCAAGTAGAACCTGATCATAGGTGACCCCGTTGTTGATCGAGGTCCCGGCTTTGGCGGTGATTGTTGAGGTGACCCGCCCGGCCTGTGTCATAGATCGTGGTGGTAGCGGTGCCGGATTCGTCCCAGTAGCCGATCTCGCGGCCCAACAAGTCTAGTTTGGTGACTGTGGTGCCAACATTGGCGCCGGTCTCACCAACGCTAACAAACAGCGGGTTGTTGCCGGATTGTGGGAAAACCAGGTAGTACGAGTTTCCGGGATGATCGATCTGGAAGACACGACCACGGCCACTTTCGCCTTGGCGATGATCAACCCGAAGCGGCGCCATAGAGTATTTGAGGTGAGCGCCTCAGAGCTACACGTGAACGGTGCCTGGATTGTGATTGGGCTCAACATCGTTGCAGGCGTGTGGGCCCTGGTTGCCAACAAAGCCGCATGGGCCCGCGTTCGTCAGCTCTGGTGGTTCACCGCCGTGGCGCACGCATCGCTGCTGATTCAGGTGACCATTGGAGTGGTGGCCTTCCAGGCCGACGGGGTTGAGGTAACCCAGTTCCACATGTTCTACGGCTTTGTCGCCCTGGCCTCGGTAGGTATTGTGTACTCCTACAAACAGCAGCTGGAGCAGTGGCAGTACCTCTTGTACGGCTACGGCTCGCTGTTCATTGCCGGCCTTGGCATCAGGGCCGTATTCTTAGCCGGTTAGCCCTCCGACGGCGCGGCTGCCGCCCCACCTACATGGCGGCGGCAATTCCAAGGGCTGCGTAACCCTTGGCCTCGTAGTTGTCTTGGAACATCGTTTTGAGTTTGGTGGCGGCGGCGTCGTAGGCGTCTGGGTCGTCCCAGGTGTTCCGCGGATTCAGAATGCTGGCGTCTACGCCCGGGCAGCTTGTTGGAATGGTGGTGCCAATCACCGGGGCCACTTCTGTTTCCACATCGTCAAGCTCGCCATCAAGGGCCGCGTTCAAAAGCGCCCGCGTTGCCTTCAGGCTCATGCGCTCGCCTTTGCCGTAGGCGCCACCCGTCCATCCCGTGTTCAGCAGGATGCAGCGGGTTTCGTTCTTCTCCATCCTGGCCGCAAGAAGCTCGGCGTACACCGATGGCTTGTGGCTCATGAACGGTCCGCCGAAACAAGCGCTGAAGGTAGCCTCGGGCTTGGTTACGCCAACCTCGGTGCCCGCCAGCTTCGAGGTGAAGCCGGTTACGAAGTGATACATCACCTCAGACGGCGTGAGGAGTGAAACCGGAGGAAGCACGCCAAAGGCGTCTGCTGTTAGCAACACGATTGTGTCTGGATGCCCACCTCTGGCCCCTGGGGCAACACCAGGGTTGCAGTCAAGGGGGTAAGCGAAGCGGGTGTTCTCGGTGATCGAGCCGTCGGTGAGATCCAACTCTTGTGGGTCGGTCTCGCTCAATGGCTTGCCTGGCAACATTGGCACGTTCTCGATCAGGGTGCCCTTCATGCTCATCGCGGCAGCAATAACTGGCTCGTTTTCCTTCGACAAGTCAATCAGCTTGGCGTAACAACCGTCTTCGAAGTTGGCAATTCCGGCGTCGGTCCACACGTGCTCGTCGTCGCCTATCAGCAGACGGTTGGGGTCAGCGGAAAGGGTTGTCTTTCCCGTGCCCGAAAGACCGAACAGGATGGCCGACTTGCCGTTTTCGCCAATGTTGGCCGAGCAATGCATTGACAGCTGGCCCTTTGAGGGAAGGACGAAGTTCATCAGGGTGAACATTGTCTTTTTGTTCACTCCGCAGTAGTCGGCCCGGCCAAGCACCAGGGCCACCCGCTTTTCGATGTCGATGATCACTGCCCGGTTCGACTTGGTTCCGTCTCGCTCGGGGTCGCAGTGAAAGGACGGCACGTTCAGAAGGGTCCAGCCTTTGGCCACCCGGTCGCTGTCTTCTCGAACCTCTTTGGGGAACATGATGTTGCAGAAGTAGGCATGCGTTGCGTACTCGCCAACAAATCTGTAGGCCTCGGCAAACTCTGGGTCCCAGCCGCAGAACACGTCGGTGGAATAG
Organism: Acidimicrobiia bacterium; assembly: GCA_003231975.1. Taxonomy (GTDB): domain Bacteria; phylum Actinomycetota; class Acidimicrobiia; order Acidimicrobiales; family SZUA-35; genus SZUA-35. The sequence continues at coordinate 25,039 of QIKW01000226.1, read as the reverse complement.
AGCGTCCCCTGCCGCTCGTTCAGGTGGGCGATCACCCGAGGCAGCAGCGCGTCGAAGGCGTCTGGTTCGAATCTCTGGAAGTCAGGCTTCCACCAGACTTCATCGTCAACGCTCGGCCGCCCAACCGCGAACGTGTCCTTCGTTGGCCGCCCGGTGCAGGTGGGGTCGGTGTAGTAGACCAGAGGGCCGTCTTTGCCGAGCGAGGTGGCGAACGCCTTTTGAGCATCGGCCGGGCCTCCCTCTTCAACAATCCCTCGATCGTTGGCTATGGCTGCGTCGAACAGCTCATCCTGGCTGAGCCCGTGCAGGACATTGACTCCTGCCAGTCCGAACAGCTGGTTCAGCTCTGCGGCCACTTCTTCGTTTGTGCGTGTCATCTTTCGTCCCGACGTCGTTGTCGAATGTCATAATGACCGTTGGCGGCTGGTCCCCGGCGCCGTCGACCGTCTCTGTTGCTTAACTGGATTCCTTCAGCCACGGCGGGGTTCCCATGTCCACCTCAGACCCCAGGCGAAGGCCTGTGGCTTGACTGCCTTCGTTTAGGTCGAAGATCACTCGTTGGCCGGGCCTGAGCATCCGGAAAACCGATCCAACAAGTGCGTTAGAGGCAAGATCGAATTCTTCCATATCGGTGTCGCGAAGGATCACTCCGTCTCGCGTCATCGGGTCATAGGACTTGATCACACCTTGCACTTGACAGCTCCTAGCGCTTTTGGTTGGTTCTGGATTCGGCTGGCTCCACCAGCGAACAATCAACGACAGGACCCTAGGTCAATCGATGGCAAAAGCGAAGTGGGTCGATCGCACTATCTGTATGGGGTATTCAACGCATCGTGTGCGCAGTTGGTAAGTAGGGTTCGCTGATCATGACCGTTGGGCTGCTTCACACCGCCGAAGTTCACATTCCAAGGTTCGACGCCTTGCTGGATGAACAGGGTGGCGCGGCCCTTTCCCGCGTCCACCAAGTAGACGCTCAGTTACTGGCTGATGCGCTTGAATTCGGGCTGGGGCGGCCAGCCATTGCTGATCGATTGGCGGCCCTCCTTCGCTCGTTTTCGCCAGACGTGGACCGGATCTTGTGCACGTGCTCCACCCTTGGTGGCCTGGCCGAGGAACTGGCAGGCGAGGTTGGCCGCCAGATTGTTCGGGTCGATCGCCCGTTGGCCTTTGCGGCGGTGACCGCAGGCAAACACCTAGGGCTTGCTTTCGCGGTTGCATCAACGGTTGAGCCAACCGTTGCGCTACTCCAGGCCGAGGCAGAACGTTTGGGCGTGGCCATGAAGCTGACTCTGGTTGACTGCACCGCTGGTTGGCCCCAGTTCTTGGCTGGCGACCAAGACGGCTATTTGAGCACCATCGCAGCTGAGGTTTCCGCCGTGGTTGGAGCCAACGACGACGGTCCTGGCGCTATTGATGTTGTGGTGCTGGCCCAGGCTTCGATGAGCGACGCCGATGCCCGGCTTCAGCACCTGAAGGTTCCGGTGTTGTCCTCTCCGCCGCTGGCGGTAGAGGCGCTCCTCGCCTAGAACCGAGAACGTCGCAGGGTGGAAGTAACGTGCAGGGCGTGCTGCTTGGTTCCCGTGAAGTTGTTGCCGCTCTGGAGGCCTTCTTGGTGTTGCTGCGTCGAGACGAGCAGGAACTCAACGCAATCAACGTCTTCCCGGTGGCCGACGCCGACACCGGCACAAATCTGGTGAAGACGCTGGCCGTTGTGGTTGCTGCCACCCAATCAACGTCGCACCTGCCAGCGCTGGCCAAGGCAGTGGCCAACGCAGCCCTGTTTGGCAGGGGCAACAGTGGGCTGATAGTTGGCCAGTACCTCACAGGCTTCACCGCCGAGCTTGCCACGCTTTCCGAGCCAGCAGGCGGCCCGGCCCTCAACCGGTGCTTCGTCGCTGGATCTGTTGCTGCCAGACGCGCTGTGGTTGATCCGGTTTCTGGCACCGTGCTTTCTGTGGCCGAAGCCGTGGCCTCGTCTGAGTCTCATGCGTGTGCGGGAGACCTGGCTGCAAGTGCCCGGTCGGCCGAAGTGATGGCCAAGGAAGCGCTGGCTCGCACCACCTCTCAGCTGCCAGCGCTTGAAGCAGCCGGAGTTGTTGACAGTGGCGGAGCAGGTTTGGTGCTGTTCTTCGAAGCTCTCGCAGGGGTCCTATCCCGAACGCCGACCATCATTGAGTGCCGCACCGGTTTCCCCCAACCCGCACCCCCGATAGGCCCCGTCGTTGGCTACGAAGTGCGCTTCCTGGTGCCAACCGGCAAGGCCACGGCCAACGAACTGGCCTCATTCCTGGCTTCCATCGGTACCGACGTTGTCATCGCCGAGGCCAACGGCTTGGTAAGGGCCCACGTCCACGTTGAAGATGCGAATGTGGCAGCTGGCGCCATCAGCGCCCGCTTTGAGGCTGCGATTGGCAAGGCGATCAGCTACGAGGTTGAACCCCTGATAGAGCATGCCCGATGACCAGTTCTTCGCCGCTAACCCTGGCCGATCTTGCTGCCCTAGATGTTGACAAGCTCAAAGGGGTTGGAGAAAAAAAGTCAAAGGGCCTCGCCAAGTCAGGCATCAACTCTCTGCTCGATCTGATCACCCACTATCCCCGTCGCTACATAGATCGAACCAAACAGGCCAGAATTGGTGAGCTGGTTGAGGGCGAGGAGGCCAGCGTTCTGGTGCGGGTTGTGCGCTCATCAAGCAGACGGATTCGCGGCGGTCGGGTGATGGTGAATGTGGTGGTCGCCGACGACAGCGGCCAGCTCGAGCTCACCTTCTTCAATCAGGGCTGGCGAGAACGCCAGCTTGGAGCAAACACTGAGGCGGTCGTGTTTGGCAAGGTCGGCACGTTCAGGGGCAAGCTGCAAATGGCAAATCCCGTGGTCGACCTCGTTGGCAACAAAACCGGCAAGATCATCGCCGTCTACCCGCAGTCCGAAAAGGCAGGCCTCAGCAGCTGGGACTACGTCGAGTTCCTCGCCGAAACGCTACGCCGCACCCTCCCGCCATCGGGAAGGGGCCTAATTGATCCCCTTCCCGAAGCGTTGCTTGACCAGTTCGACTTTGTTGACAGAGGCGCAGCCTTCAACGGAATTCACCAGCCCGAGTCTTTGGCTGAGGTTTCGGTTGCCCGCCGTCGCTTGGTGTTTGAAGAACTGTTCAGAATGCAGCTTGCGCTGGTTATGAGGAAACGAGCTTTGGAGGCCACCGAGGTTGGAATGGAGCACGTCGTAGACGGCCCCCTGATGCAGCGATTCCGACAGCAGCTGCCGTTCGCCCTCACCTCGGCCCAGGAGCGCACAATTGCCGAGATCGCAGCAGACCTGGCCCGCCCCATTCCCATGCACCGCTTGTTACAGGGCGACGTTGGCTCTGGCAAAACCCTCGTTGCTGTTGCCTCGCTGCTTGCGGCGGTAGAGGGGCGCCACCAGGGCGCTCTGATGGCGCCAACCGAAGTGTTGGCCGAGCAGCACCACGCCGGAATCCGGAGACTCCTCGCTGGCCTCACCGTGCCTGCTCCAGAATCTCTGCTTGGTGACCGCCCGCTGAAAGTCGAATTGTTGACCAATCGCACTACCGCACCCGAAAGGCGCAGAATCCTGTCCGAAATGCTCCTTGGTCAAACCGATCTGGTGGTTGGCACCCATGCTTTGATCCAGGACAAGGTTGAATTCTCATCTCTTGGCGTCGTGGTGATAGACGAACAGCACCGCTTTGGCGTTGAGCAACGGGCGGCCCTTCGAGACAAGTCTGGTCAGGCCCTGCCAGACGTGCTTGTGATGACCGCAACCCCGATTCCTCGCACGGCGGCAATGACTGTGTACGGAGACCTCGACGTTTCCGTGCTAGACGAAATGCCGCCGGGTCGCACGCCAATACGCACCCGATGGGTTGAGGCTCCTGGGTCACTTGACGGAGAGCCACCGCTGGATCTGGAGTTGATGTGGGAGGAGGTACGCACCGAGGTTGGCAATGGTCGCCAGGTTTATGTTGTTTGCCCGCTGATTGACGAGAGCGAGAAACTTGAAGTCGCATCGGCAGAAACAATCTTTGAGCGACTGCAAGCAGTTGAACTGAAGGATTTGTCGGTCGGTCTTCTGCACGGTCGGATGGCCGCCGCCGACAAGGACGAAACAATGGAGGCCTTCCGCCGCGGTGAACTCGACGTGCTGGTTGCAACCACCGTCATTGAGGTTGGGGTAGACGTACCGAACGCAACAGTGATGGTGATTCTCGACGCCGACCGGTTCGGAATTGCCCAGCTCCATCAGCTACGGGGCCGGGTAGGTCGGGCCGAACACGCCTCGGTTTGTTGGTTGGTTGGCGAGGGCAAAACCCCAGATGGCGAGGCCAGGCTGAAGGCCATCGTTGGGTCCACCGATGGTTTCGAGTTGGCCGAAATCGATCTCGATCTTCGGGGCGAAGGCACAATTCTTGGCGAGAGGCAGAAGGGCCAGAACGATCTGAAGCTGGCGTCACTTCGCCGAGACCGAGACGTTGTGGCTGCGGCTCGACAGGCCGCAATTGAGCTGATCGACCAAGACCCGGGCCTAGTGAAACACCATGAATTGGCGGCCGAACTCGAACTCTTCCTGGCTCCTGACGAAGCCGAGTTTCTGCTCAAAGGTTGAGCTTTCTCAAACGTCGTCTGCTGGTTCTGGGATCACGATGTCCCACCGGTCAAGGCAGTCCCTGCACCGATACGGCAGCACCGTGCCTGGCTCAAGCTCACCGTCTTCTGGGAACCAGCCGAGCGGATAGCAGGTGCCCCCACAATCCACGCACACAATCTCTGGATCGGGAATGGTCATGGCTCTACACGTTAGGTGCTCGCCCGGGGCTAGGTTGCCCGAATGCGCGTGATCGCCGGATCGGCACGAGGCCGAAAGCTTCAGGCCCCCGCTGGTTGCACCACGCGGCCAATCACTGACAGGGCGAAGGAGGGCATATTCAACATGCTGCTCCCAATCATCGACCTGGCTGACGTCAACGTTCTTGACCTCTACGCGGGCAGCGGGTCGTTCGGGATCGAGTGCCTCAGCCGCGGCGCCGGCCACGCCACCTTTGTTGACCGAGACACGGAGGCCACGTCTGCGATTGCCAAGAATCTACAGACCCTGGGTTTCGCAGACAGAGCAACAGTTGTGCAGTCCTCGGTTAGAGGCATGGTCAGCTCGGCCCAACCTGTTGAGATCGCGTTTTGTGACCCTCCATACGCAGATGACGTATGGGCCGAGCTGTTGCCAATGGTCCCCGCCCTTGTGCTGGTTGGACACGCCGAGTTTGTGATTCCGCTCTGTGAGGGCTGGGCCGAACTCAAACGGCGCACCTACGGCCGGGCCAACGTGGTGATAGCAGAACGGTCGATATCGCCAATCGGCTGAGATAGCACAACTAGGGTGGTTTGGCGATGACGGTTGCTCTTTACCCAGGCTCTTTCGACCCGGTTCACAATGGGCATCTTGGCGTCATCGCTCAAGCCGCTGTTCTTTTCGACTCAGTGATCGTTGGGGTGGGTCATAACCCCGCCAAACCAACGGGACTGTTCGCGCCAGTTGAGAGAGCAGAAATGATCAGTGCCGCAGTGGCAGATCTTGCCAATGTGCGGGTTGAACTCTTTTCAGGCTTGGTAACAGCGGCGGCCACGTCGCTTGGAGCCGACTGTCTGGTGAAGGGATTGCGAGGTGGGGCTGATCTCAGTATCGAGATGCAACAGGCCCACATGAATCTCACCACTGGAGCGGTCCCTTCAGTTTTCCTGCCTGCCACGGGGCCGTCCGCTCTGGTTGCAAGCACCTACATCAGACAGATCAGCGCGATGGGGGGTGACATCACCGGCGTTGTTCCGCCAGTGGTGGCCGCTGCCCTAAACCGGAGGTTTCAAGAATGACCGAGTTCTATGACCAGGAGCACATCAAGCAGCCACTGCGGGCCGTGCCGGATCCAGCCGATTCCACCGAGGATCTGGGCGACGTTGAGATCGACCTCACGGCCGACCCGTACTCTGTGCCTGCGGTCCAGGAACACCTGGATCAAGCAATCGAGGAGATCACCGCGGCTCGCACCGTTCCGATGTCCGCCACCGTTCGGGTGAATCGAGACGAACTGCTGGACCTGTTGGAGCTGGCAAAGGGCCAACTGCCAGAAGAACTGCGTCGGGCCCGATGGCTCTTGAAGGAAAAGGCCGAATTCCTGGAAACCGCCAAGCGGGAACGAGACGAAATCATCGACCAAGGACGCCAAGAGGTCGCCCAGATGGTTGAACGGCAGCAGATAGTTCAATCAGCCGAGGCAAAGGCCCGTCAGGTGATGGAGGAAGCCAGGGCTGAGAGCAGGCAAATGAAGCGCCAGACCGAAGATTTCTGCGATCAGAAACTAGCAACGTTCGAGGTGCTCCTGGAGCGAACGGCCAACACGATCCAGCAAGGCAGGGAGAAGTTACTGGGATCCGCTGGTGGCGATAGCGACCAGTCAGCCCAAGCGTCGATGCCCCCGCCCCCAACGCCTTCTGATGCGCTCAGCGGAACCGGCTCGACCTGATCAAAGTTTGGTAAGGGCACTAGCCTTGGCTGCAAATGTCAGGCCCAGCCCAAGCCCCCAAACCGCAGCAGAACCAACGCCTCACAGTGAACGTTGCCGACCTACGGCGGCGCCTGGGCCAGCGCCGCGTGCTTGAAATCGACCTGCGCCTGCCGCCGCTCCAGGTGGTGGCCAGTCGCTCAACCGAAGACCCGGTAACCGGCTCGCTCACAATCGAATCCATCGAACGTGGCGTCACATTGCGTGGTTCTGTGAAGTTCAACTGGGAGGGCGAGTGCCGTCGCTGCCTCGATGCGGTCAACGGCAGTTCAGAGGTTGACGTGATGGAGATCTTCCAAGTGGGTGCCGCCGCAGACAGCGACGAGATATCGGTGTTGGAAGAAGACACAGTCGACCTCGTTCCGATTGTTCGAGACGCCGTGCTGGTTGGCCTTCCCCTGGCACCGCTTTGCGACGGCGACTGTATTGGGCCAGACCCAGATCGCTACCCAACCGGATCTGGCGAAAGCGAACGACCATCACAGAAAAAACCCGACCCAAGATGGGACGCGCTAAGCGAACTCAAACTCGATTGAGTTTGGCAACTAGCCGAGCTCTGGGAATCCGTTCGGTATGGGTTTAGGGCCCGCCGCCAACATCAACACGGCAAAGCAGCCATTCGTCATTTTCCTGGTTGAGGCTGAATTCGATCTCGATGGCGCGGCCGCCAGTCTGAATCGTGCCGCTAACCTGGGCCGACCGGTCGCCGTTGTTGATGGCTGCTCCGCGCAGCGAAAGGTCATACTCGGTAACGGTGGCCCCGCCGAAGACTTCTTCCAGCTCGGCCACAGTGAAGTTGCGGCAACTTGGCGAGAAGGCGTTGAACGCGGCGTCAAAGTCGTTGGCCGCAACACTATCCATGAAGTCCTCGGCCGCTTCGGTTGCTCCCTGGGCCTCATTGAACAAAAGCGCGATGCAGCCGCCAACGCCCAGGATCAGGACACCAATTATCCCGAGAAAGATCCACAGCCCTCGCCGCGACTTCTTGCCGGGCGCAGCAGGTGGAGCCCCGCCAACCGGCGCGCCACCGAATTCTCCCGGCGCGTAGCCCTGCGTCGGTTGGTGGGGGGGCTGCTGGGCTGGCGGCTGCATCTGAGGGGGCTGGCCTTGGGGTGGCGGGTAGCCACCTGCGGGTTGGGGTGGTGGTTGGGCTTGGCCGGGCTGAGGTGGTGGGAATCCTCCGGCTGGTTGGGGTGGCGGGTAGCCACCTGCGGGCTGGGCCGGTGGTTGGGCTTGGCCCGGCTGGGGCGCGCCGGGATACTGCGGGGGCGCTGGGGGAGGCACGCCCGCGGGGTGTGCCCCAGGTGCCGGCTGTTGAACGCCATCGTCGCCAAATTCGGTCATGTGTCCCTCCTCAGGTTTGCTGCCACAGACCATAGACCAACCAAGCCGCGGCAGTCGGGGAGGATGCAAGAGGTCTGGCGGTACACTTTCTCGCTCGTGCCTGCCGGTGGCTGGTACTCGCACCGCCTACCGTTTGCACAGGATTCTTCTGATGGCAGTTCCAAAGAAAAAGACCTCAAAGTCCAAGACTCGCAGTCGCCGAGCTTCAAGTTGGCCGCTGAAGGCGCCGGCCAAGAGCAGTTGCGATCGATGCGGGGCAACGAAGCTGCCTCACCGGGTTTGCGGCGGCTGCGGCTGGTACAAAGGTCGCCAGGCAGTCGAGGTCTAGCCTGAGCCAATGCGGCTGCTCAGCTGCCTGTGCCAGTGACTCCTGTGAACCAACTACCTGTCGCCGTTGATGCTATGGGCGGAGATGATGCGCCAGCGTCAATTGTGGCAGGCGCTCAGGTTGCAGCCGAAGAGTTTGGCGTTCAGATCCTGCTGGTTGGCGACCCCGAGGTAATGGGTGACACCGGCGGCATCCCGGTCAAGCCTGCCTCCGAGGTCGTTGCCATGGGAGCCGAACCTGCCGCCAGCGTTCGGCGGCTCAAAGACTCTTCGGTGGTAAGAGCCGCCGAAGCTGTTCGCGACGGCGAGGCGTCGGCCTTTCTGAGCGCCGGAAACACCGGCGCCGCCATGGCCGCCTCGCTGCTTCGGATGGGCCGGATTCGCGGGGTCGCCAGGCCCGCAATTGCGGTTCCGTTTCCCGTTCTTGGCAGCACGCCTGCCACGCTGTTGGACTGCGGCGCCAATGCGGATTGCAAACCCGAGTGGTTGCTTCAGTTCGCTCAACTAGGCGCCATCTATTCCAGGGTCAGGTTTGGTGTTGTCAAACCGCGAGTTGCCGTTTTAACAACGGGTGAGGAAGCGGGGAAGGGCAACCAACTCGTGAAAGACACCTGCGCGTTGCTGGAAACAGCAGACTGGGTCGAGGCATGCGGGGCTCAATACGTCGGCAACATCGAAGGCCAAGACCTCATGAGCGGAGACGCCGACGTGATCGTTTCTGACGGGTTCACCGGAAACATCGTTCTGAAATCGCTGGAAGGTGGTGTGGGTTTGGCGCTGGCCGCAATCAGGGACCAACTCAACCCTCTTGCCGGGGCCAACGACACCCTCGCGCCGCTGTATGCCGAGTTGGATCCCGAGGCCAGGGGATCGGCCATTCTTCTGGGCTGCAAGCAGGTTGCCATGATCTCGCACGGCTCGTCTTCGATCTTTGCCATCGCAAACGCCATCCGCACCGCGGCCGAGATGGTCGAAGTGGGCATCGTCTCCCATCTTCGGGCCATGATTGAGGCTGATGCCCGCTCCTGAAGACTTGGCTAATGACACACCGAGCGACTCAAACGAAGACCTGCTCTTGGACGAGCTTGGTGAAAAGCTCGCCGCGTTCAACGCATTTCGAAGTCAGACAGCGGAGCGGCGAACTCACTTCTGAGCGAGCTGGGGGCTGGTGGCGACGTCGATCGCGACATCGTCGTTGAATTGTCATCCACCAGACCGCTTGGGCATCCGCAACGCTTTCTCGAAGCTCACGCCATGGTTATGAGGGCGCTTGAGGTGCTCGACCGAAACGGGGCTCGGGGCGGTTCGGTAAAGGCAAAATGGCTCGGCCCCCTCCGTCCCCTCGCCTCATTTGTTGTGAAGTTGGTAACCCAGTTCATCGTCAGGAACTACCAGGCGAAGGTCATCGACGAACTCAAGAACCTTTACGCCCGCCGCGAGGCAACTTGCCCGCCAGATGACCCGCAGCTGCGCCGACTCTCCCGAGCCCGCACTCACGCCGAACGACTGGCCCCCGGATTTCGTCGAAACCCCCTTGGTGTCCCCACTTTCTTGCTGGGTGGAGCCGTTCTTTCAACCATGCTCAGCTTTGTTCAGCGCTCGGTGGTAACCAGCCTCACGTCTCTTCCGATTCAGATTCTGTTGTCCTTGCTGCTGTTCGCCTTGGTTCTTGGAATTGGTTGGGCCGTGCTTCTTGGCTCGGCTGCCGCCAGAAAGGCGAATCAGCCTCACTCTGGATCGCCCGCTTCGAGCGCTTTACCAAATGATCGGCCGCTGCGGGAAGCCCCCTAAGGACAACTCGCAGACGTTTGCGCTGATTGCCATCATTCTGATCCTGATTTCGGGCTTGTTCGTTCCTTTGGTCTTCGGCGGGCTCTGGCTGCTGCGGTAGAGATCGCCGGAAAATGGCAGCCGCCACGCTACAATTTTGCCCGATCTGACAAGGGATCGCAGGCGACAAGGACTACCAGTGCCAGCTGAGACCCACATGGAGCAATCACCGATTACCAGGGACGAAGCTCTGGAGCTGGTTCGCGATCGTTTGGCCGACATTCTTGAGATCGAACCTCGCCAAATCAAGGAAGGCGATTCGTTCGCCGACGACCTCGATGCAGACTCCCTCGCCCTCATCGAGCTGGTTGAAGCCATTGAAGAAGAGCTGTCCGACCGCACAGTCGGGTTCAGGATCGAAGATGAAGCGCTGCAAGACCTCAAAACCGTTCGCGACGCTGTCGACTACGTGCATGAACAGGTCGGGGCCGACTCCTGAGCGACAACCAGGTTGCTGGCGAACTCACAGAAGCCCTTGGATACAAATTCGACGATCCCAGTTTGCTCACGCTGGCTTTGACTCACCGCAGTTTCTGCGCTGAAACACCGGATTCCCAACCGAACGAACGGCTTGAGTTCCTGGGCGACGCAGTGCTTGGGTTGGCGGTTACAGACTACATCCACAGCAGCTATCCAGATCTACCCGAAGGCCAGCTGGCGAAACTGAGGGCCTCGGTTGTGAACACCGCTACCCTGGCAGAGACAAGCGCCAGAATCGGCATCGGGCCGATACTTCGCCTTGGTAAGGGCGAAGACCAGTCCGGCGGCCGCAGCAAAGAGTCCATCCTGGCCGACGCGCTGGAGGCGGTGTTCGGGGCGGTTTTCCTCGACGGCGGGTGGCCAAGGGCGCGTGACCTGATCTTGGGTCTGCTGATAGACGACATCACCACCGGGGCAGAGCGGCCCGGTCGCCAGGACTACAAAACCCGCCTTCAGGAATTGGCAGCCGAACGCGGTTTGGGTGCTCCCACCTATCAAATCTCGGGCACCGGGCCAGATCATGACCGACGTTTCAGTGCCGTTGCAATGGTAGACAGCGTCGCCCATGGCGACGGCAACGGAACGTCTAAGAAACGAGCCGAACAGGCAGCGGCTCGCTCAGCTTGGAAAGCATTCTCTGCCGATGGTGCTGCGGTAGCTGCATCATCGCCAGAGAATGCAACAGAAAATCTGCCCCAACCAGATGAGCGCTCCGAAAATGGGTCCTCGGTCCTCGATACAAACGGAGTTGGCCATGGCAGCACTTGAGCTTCCCGAAATCGAAACTTTGAAACGTGATTTGGAGAGAGACGTAAGCGGCAGAAAGATCAAGAGGGTAGAGGTGCGGGGCTTGAAGAGCCTGCCCCTTCACCGGACCAAGAAAAGCTTCAGCTCACTGATCGAGGGAGCAAAGGTCGATGTGGTTGAACGCCATGGTCTGGCCATCGTGGCCTTCCTGAACAACGAGTATTCTCTGGTCATTGATTTGGGAGACAACGCAGGCCTCACCCGCAGCGCCTCAAAGGTCCCGGTCACCAGCGACGTTGCGGTAATCATCACCTTCACCCAGGGTGGAGATCTGCGGGTTTTTGACCCAGACTCAACCAGCAAGATCTCGGCGGTCCGAACTGAAGAACTGGAAACCGTCGTGGCGCCACCCGAAGAACGTGGCCTCGATCTTCTGAACCAGGACCTTCTGAACCAGCCGATTTCGTGGACCGATTTTGGCCGGTACGTCAAGAAAATGGATGAGCCTTTGAAAGCTGTACTAACCAATCCCGACATCTTTGTCGGGATCGGCCCCATCTACTCAGACGAGATCCTGTTTGATGCTGGCCTTCGTTATGACCGAAAGGCAAACGAGCTGACCACCATGGAAATACGGCGGTTGCACCGCTCGGTTGTTGGGGTTCTCCACGACGCAATCAAGTACCGGGGCACCAGCCTGGAAGGTAGGCCGTTCATAGATCTCACTGGCGAGCCGGGTGAGTTTGGTGAGCATCTCGCGGTTTATCAAAAAAACGGCGACTTGAGCCCTCGGAACCGTCGACCCATCGAAAAGGCCCAGTTCAAGGGAAAACCCGTCTACTTCTGTAGCACTCAGGTCTAGCCCTGCCGCTAACATCGGGCACCGACCAGCAGAACCGGCAGTAAACGTTGCACCTGAAAGCTCTGACCATCAAAGGCTTCAAGTCGTTCGCCGATGCGGCGACCCTGGAGCTGGAACCGGGTGTCACAGTTGTTGTCGGCCCCAACGGGTCCGGCAAGTCAAACGTGGTGGATGCAATTGCCTGGGTTCTCGGTGCTCAAGCCCCAACCGCGGTTCGGTCCCAGAAAATGGACGACGTGATCTTCGCTGGCACGCAGGCGCGCCCAGCGCTTGGCCGGGCCGAGGTGTCGCTAACCATTGACAACTCAGATGGGATGCTGCCGATTGACTTCACCGAGGTCACCCTTACCCGCACCCTCTTCCGGTCGGGAGACTCAGAGTACGCAATCAACGGGGTGTCCTGCCGTCTCCTCGACATCCAGGAACTCTTGTCAGATTCTGGGGTGGGGCGCCAACAGCATGTGATTGTCAGCCAGGGCCAGATCGACGCAGTTCTTAACGCCAGACCCGAGGAGCGTCGCGGCATCATCGAGGAAGCCGCAGGAGTTCTCAAGTACCGCAAGCGCAAAGAGAGATCCGAGCGCCGCCTCAGCGCAACCGATGAAAACCTGAATCGCTTGCAGGATCTGGCTCGAGAGGTCAGGCGGCAGCTGCGTCCGCTTGAAAAGCAGGCCGACGCAGCACGGCGCCACGGGGCCCTTGTGGAAGAACTGATGGCCTTGAAGATCCATCTCAGCGGCAGGGAGCTAAATGCGCTCAGCGCTAAACTGAAACACGGCCACAGCCTGAAGCTCGATCTCGACCAGCGCGAGGCCCAGCTTGTCTCGGGCTTGGCTGCGCTTGATGCGTCTGTGCTTGACTCAGAAGCCGAATTGGCGGCTCTCGGCGGTTCCGACGTTGCCGATGTCTTTGCTAGAACCCAAAGCCTGGTCGAACGGGTTCGAGGGCAGGGAAACGTGATTGCCGAACGGCTCCGCCGGTTGGAAGGCGAGCTTCAGTCCGCAGTTGACGAGGGTGTTGTTTCCAGCCTCGAAGCCGAGGCTGCCAGAATTGCGGAAGATCTGGAAAAGGTTGAAGCTGAACGCCAAGACCTCGGGCCTAGCGCCGAGCTGCTGCAAACGGGCGAACGCGCCCTTCAAGCCGAACAGGGCGCCTTCGAAGAAGCCTGGGGCGAAGGAACGGGGCCCGCCCCGGCTCACGCGGCCGAGGTTCGAGCCCAAGTGCAGGCGCTTCAGGCCGCAGCCGAAAGAGACACCCAAGAGGCTTCTCGGATAATTGAACAGCTCGAAGCCCTTGGGGCCAGACACGACACGCTGATTGCATCCCGAGACGAGGCCAAGGCAACCATCGATCGACTCGGCCCTACTTTGGTAGGCCTGCAAAGCGCTGCGGTTGCGGCGGGAGACGGTGCCTCTGAGCTTGAAGCAACAGTGGAAGCCTCAACCGACGCTCGTCGCTCGGCCGACGACGAGGCCAGCCGGTGGACGGCCCGAGCCGATGCCTTGGCTCAGGCGCTCGACGCCGCCAGGAGTGCAGCAGGCGCTGATGCCATCGCCGACGAGCAGGGCGTGCTTGGAATCCTGTTTGACTTGGTTGCCATAGACCCTGGCTGGGAGGCCGCCGTTGAAGCTGCGGCAGGCGAGGCGCTTCGGGCCGTCGTTGTAGACAACCCAGCGAACGGCAAAGCTGCGCTGGTTGCGCTGGCCGCCAAGGATCTGGCCGGCGCGGTTCTGGCGGTTGGAGCCGCCGGCGGGCAGGTGGCATCCCAAGCAAAGGGCCAGTCGGTTCGACAGCACGTGCGGGCAACCCGGCCAGATGTTGAATCACTCCTCGATTCCCTGCTTGGCGGCGCCGTTGCGGCGTCTGGGAACTGGCAAGAGGCGCTTGACGCGTCCCTGTCCAATCCCAATTCGGTGATCGTAACGATGACCGGAGACCGGTTTGGGCCAAGCGGCTGGCGCATTGGCAAGGCCGGAACCGGGGCAACAGGGGCGGCATTGGACGAAGCAACCGCCAAGGCCGAAGAATCGATTGCGGCGGCCGTCACCGCCGCTACCAATCTGGTCTCCAGCAAAGCCGAACTTGATGCCGCTAAACACCAACGCAGTGAACTTGACCAGCAGCTTCGCACAGCAACCTCAGAGGTTGAAATCGCCAAGGCCGCGCTCGAGCGCAGCGCCGGGCACTTGGCAGACATCGCAAGCGACCGGGCCCGGCTGGATCGTCAGCAGGGCGAGATCGATGCCAGAGTTGCGGTCGACAAGGAACAGCTAGACGACCTCCAGTTGCAGCTTCCCGGCCTTGAGGCAAACGAAGCAGCCCACGACCAGCGAGTGCAGTCGATGGACGAGGCTCGGGCCGCTCTTGGTGAACGGGCACAGAGCCTTGGAGCGGCGCGAACCGAGCACGAGGTTAGAGCAGCGGGAGTTGATGGTCGCAACGAGATTCTTCTCAACCGCAGGCGCGAGGTTGAGGTCCGCCTGGAACGTTTGGTCACCGAACGCGACTCTGCCACCGATCGTCGCAGGCAGATAGAGCAGTCAATCTCGGTGGTCAACCAGCTAGCTGCCAAGCTGGAGACAATCAAGGTCACCCTTACCGAATGGCTGGAGGCGCTCCGGTCAGAGCAAGAGGCGCAGTCTGCGGCATCGCGCGAGGTGTCGTCTGCCCTTTACGCCAAACGTACCGAACGCAAAGAGGCTGAGCAGGAACTGATCCAGGTTCGAGAGCGCCGCAGCCGGGTTGACATCGACGAAGCAGAGCACCGAGTTCGCCTCGAGACCCTTACTGAGACGGTGAGGGTTGAACTGCACACCGAGCCAGAGATGGCAATGGAGGCCGAGCGCCCCGAAGTGCCAAACGGGGCAACCCCCGAGGCCAGGGCCAGGGAGCTTGACCAGGAACTGAAGCGAATGGGCCCGATCAACCCCCTTGCCCTCGAGGAATTCGAAGAACTCAAGGAACGGCACCAGTTCTTGGACGAACAGCTAACCGACGTTAAGAACACCAAACGCGATCTGGCCAAGCTGATCCGCGAGATAGACGACGAAATCGTCAGCGTATTTTCAGCCGCCTACGCTGATGTGGCAACGAATTTCACCGAGCTCTTCCAGATTCTGTTCCCCGGCGGGCACGGTGCCGTCCGGCTCACCGACACCTCAGATCTGTTGAACGGCGGAGTTGAGATAGAAGCCAAGCCGTCAGGCAAGAACGTCAAGAAGCTCTCACTTCTGTCAGGAGGAGAACGATCCCTAACCGCCCTTGGGTTCCTATTCGCAGTGTTCAAGGCCCGGCCGTCTCCGTTCTATGTGATGGACGAAGTTGAGGCTGCCCTGGACGACGTGAACCTGCACCGCTTCCTCAGCCTGATCGACGAATTCCGCAAGGAAGCTCAGCTGGTGATTGTTAGCCACCAGAAACGAACGATGGAGGCCGCCGACGTGCTGTATGGCGTCAGCATGAAGGCAGGCGGCTCATCAAAGGTTGTCAGCGAACGAGTTGGCACCCAGGGCTGAACTCGCCCTTAGACGGATTTCGGCATTCTGGGTGCCCGTACCCCCGAAAAACCGTAGTAGAAACACCCAGAATGCAGAAAGTGGGGCCAGCCGGGCTAGATCAGCCTCTGGAACCACAACATGCTGAGGGCCCCCGATAGGGCGAGAAGGGCAATTGCGCCGCCAACGAACCACTCGCCAATTTCGCGCTCAACGTCTTCGAATCCGATTGCCGAGCCGATGTTTTCATACACCGAGGCCAGTTCGTCAACGCTTGCCGCCGAGAAAAAGGTGCCGCCGGTCAGCTGCGCAATCTGTTCCAGGCTTTCCCCACCAACGGGAACCTGGATGATGTCTGATTCCACTCGCTCAGTCTCGGGGTCGTCGTACAGGATGAAACCTTCGGCGGTGCCGAAGGCAATGGTCGACACGGGCACTTCAGACTCAACTGCGGCTTGGGCGGCCACCCGATCTGGTCGACCGATTGTGGTGACGCCGTCTGACAGCAACACGATCCGGGCCGGTGCGCTTTCGCCGTCTTCGTCGGGCGGCACTGACGCCAACGCGTCAAGGCTGGTGAAAATGGCTTCGCCGATAGCGGTTGATTCAGCCAGCCGGAGGTTGTCGATGACCCGGGTGGCGGCCACTCGGTCGGTGGTTGGGGACAACAGAACCGAAGCGGTGCCTGCGAAGCTGACAATCCCAACGTTCAGAGTTGGCGGCAACCCGGCGACGAAGGTCTTCGCTGCTTGCTGCGCCGCGGCCAGGCGGTCTGGGTCTACGTCGGCCGCCTGCATTGAGAGAGATACGTCTATGGCAACGATCACGGTGGCCCGCTCTCGGGGAACGCTTGCCACCCTGGTGGGTTTGGCGAACCCAACGATCAGGGTAGACAGCGTGGCCAGCAGAAGAGCCGCTGTAACATGGCGCCGCCAGCGCGGCCGTTTCGGAACCACCGAGTCGAACAGGTCGGCCGATGCCAACCTGGCGGCGTAGATCTTGCGCCGACGCTGAACGAAAAGGTAGCCAACAGCCAGCAGCCCAACGCCTGCTAGCAGCCATAGGCGTTCGGGGGCCAGAAAGCTCATCTGTTTGCGCCCGACATCGCGTTCAGGCGCTGACGGCGCGTTGCCAGGAACCGGACCAGGTCGTCCAGCCAGTCGCTGTCTGTCCGCAGGACCAAATGATCGATTCTTGCCGATCGGAAAGTGGCGGCAACGTGCGCTCTTCGCTCCTTGGCTGCCTCGGAGTAGGCGTCTCGCACTTTCTTCTTGTTGGTCTGGATCTCGCTGATGTTGCCAGTTGCCGGGTCTTTGATTGGGAGGAGCCCAACGTTTGGTAGTTCAAGTTCGATCGGGTCGATAACTTCCACGGCCAAGACGTCGTGCCTGTTGGCCAGAATCCGAAGTGGATCTTCCCAACCTTCGGTAACCCGAAAGTCTGAAACCACCGCAACCAGGCCTCGTCGTTTGGCAACCGACCCGAGCCGGAGCATCGCATCTCCAAGATCAGTGATGCCGTCGCCATCGCGGCGAGGGGAATCAGCCAGGCGATGAAGAACGTGCAGCAAATGACGGCGTGAGCCTCGCGCTGGCACAAGAGTGGGAACCCCGCGGCCCGCCAGCATTGCCCCAATTCGGTTCCCGTCGCCTGCGGTTAGAAAACCAACAGCGGCCGCGGCGGCAAGCACCAAGTCTCGTTTTTCGCACTCGGCCGTTCCAAAGTCGAGACGGGCCGACCGGTCAAGCAACAGCCACGTTTCCAGCTCTCGTTCGGCGATGGTTTCGCGAATGTGGGCTTCGTTCAGCCGGGCCGTGACGTTCCAGTCGATCCGGCGGACGTCGTCGCCTGGGGCGTAGCGGCGAGTCTCGCCAAGTTCGCTCCCGTGCCCTGGCACCAGCCCCCTATGGTCGCCGTTCAAGAGCCCGTCGAGACGCCGGGTTACGTCTAGCTCGAGCTGGCGCAAGAGTTCCCTGGTTTTGCCTGTGGTGGCGCCGAGCGGATCTGAGGGATCCTGGTCGGCGGCGCCAGAGGTTGCAGTGTTAGCAGCGGCCTTCACGACTGGGGAAGCTCTGTGGTTGGGTCTGTTGCCGGGGAACTAGAAAATGGGTCTGGGCTCTGAAGCGGTTGGGCCGGTACAGCAGGGCTGGCGGTTGCCACCGCGGTTGGATCGGTGATTGGGGGGAGCGTTGGCGGTGGAACAGGGGCCGGTGTGGCAGCAGACACTGGGGCAGCAGGCACCGGGCGATGCTCAACCGGGCTGATCGCGGCCGCAGGAATCATGCTGAGCACTCGGTTGATGATGTCGTCTGCGTCGAGGTCTTTAACCAGTGCCTCATAGCTGAGCATCAGCCTGTGGCGAAGAACATCTCGGGCCACGTCGAACACATCCTGGGGCACCACGTATGAGCGCCCTCGGAGCAGCGCGATGGCCCGACCGGCTGCAACCAGGCCAAGGGTGGCCCTAGGGCTTACGCCGAACTCGATCAACGGGGCAAGCTCTGGCAGCCCACGCAAGGCGGGTTCGCGGGTGGCCATCACCATGTCGACCGCGTACTGAGCAACGCCTGCGTCCACGTACACAAGGTCACAGGCTCTCTGAAGGGCCTCAAGCTCGTCGAGGGTCATTGCCTGGCTGGCCCTTGGCGGTTCGCCACCCATGCGGCGAACGATCTCAAGCTCCTCGGTCGGCGACGGGTACCCAACCGTAACCTTCATCAAGAAGCGATCTCGCTGTGCCTCGGGCAGCCGGTAGACACCCTCGCTTTCGATCGGATTTTGGGTGGCCAGCACCAGAAACGGCTTCGGAAGAGGGCGGGTTTCGCCTGCAATCGAAACCTGCCGCTCTGCCATTACCTCAAGCAGGGCAGACTGAACCTTGGCCGGAGCGCGGTTGATCTCGTCGGTCAAAACCAGGTTCGCAAACACGGGCCCCCACTCGATGTCGAACTGTTCCTCTGACGCCCGCCAGATACGAGTGCCGATCAAGTCGGATGGCAAAAGGTCAGGGGTGAACTGGAGACGAACGAAGCTGCCGCCGATGGCATCGGCCAGGGTGGAAACCGCGAGGGTCTTGGCCAGGCCAGGGTTGCCCTCAAGCAACACGTGGCCCCTGGCCAACAGCGCAACCAGCAGCCTTTCAACCATGTGGTCCTGGCCGACAATGACCTTCTTCACCTCAAAAAGGGTGCGCTCCAGCTGTTGGGCGGCAGCGTCAACATCAATGGTTGGGGCATCAGCACCATCATGTCGTTCGCCGTTTTGGCCAACCGGGCCGAGCGAGTTGTCGGGCGTCATTCGCATCTCCTGGACAGGATCACTGCCGTGTCGGACATCCGTCCGGTCGGCACTACAGGTCACCAGTCAATCGGTTGGAGACGAAAGTCAAGCGAAAGCGGGGCAGAACCTGGTCTTTACCGCCTTCTTCGGCTTGAGGGTTTAGGGTGAAAGCCGTGCGAATTCTTGTGGTTGACGACGAGGTTGATCTGGCCGAGGCGATTGCTGCCTCTCTTAGGAGCGAGGGTTACGCGGTTGATGTGGCCAACGACGGGCATGGCGCGCTTGATCGATTGATGATCAATCCCTACGACGTTGTGACCCTTGATCTCACGCTCCCTGATCTTGACGGAAGGGAAATCTGTCGGTTGATTCGAACCGACAAGCGGTTCGACCCTTCCACCCGGGTACTGATGGTTACAGCCCGTGACACCATTGAAGACCGCGTCTCGGGCCTCGACGAGGGGGCAGACGACTACCTGGTCAAGCCGTTTGCTTTACAAGAACTTTCGGCCCGAATCCGTAGCTTGCTGAGGAGAGAAACCTCCGGCACTGACGCCGTTTTGGAGAACGGTCTCCTCATGTTGGACACAGCCCGCCACCACGTTTCCTGGGACGAAGCCAATATCGACCTCACTTCGAAGGAGTTCGCACTCTTGCGCTACTTCATGTTGCATCAAGGCCAGGTGCTCAGCCAAGAACGACTGCTTGAGCACGTGTGGGACGAGGCAATGGATCCGTTCACCAACACCGTTCGTGTCACCGTTGGCACGCTGAGGCGAAAGCTGACGGCGGCAAGCGATGAGACCATGATCGAAACGGTGATCGGCGCCGGCTACAAACTCCGGGACGCGCCTGACCAGGCTCTTGGCGATTGACCAAGATGCCTCGGCTGTTTCGTTCAATCAGATTCAGGCTGTCGCTGACGTTTGCGCTTGTCGTGTTCGCGGTTGGCACCTTCCTCATTGGTGGCATCTACCTCGTGCAGGTGAACCAGCTGGATCAGCCAACCCTGAAGGTCCAGCAGGTCCAGCTGAGGGATCCCAGAACCGGGGCCCTTGTGCAGGCCGACGTGGTCCTTAGCAGCGACCTGAACCAGGCAATCATCGATCAGATCGAGCTTCAGGCAGATCGAGAGGCCCTAAACCAGCTTCGGCGCTCTTCCTTTGGGGCCCTTGGCGTGCTCTTTTTGGCCAGCTTCGGGGCGGGCTACCTGTTGTCTGGGTGGGCGTTGCGGCCGGTGAACCGGCTCACCAAGGTGGCCCGCGACATCACTGCAACAGATCTGTCTCGGCGAATCCAGCTGGTTGGCCCAGACGACGAGCTGAAGCAAATGGCAGACACCTTCGACGGCATGCTCGATCGGATACAGGACGCGTTTGAGGATCAGCGCCGCTTTGTGCAGGAGGCCTCCCACGAACTGCGTAACCCGCTGGCGGTTGCCCAGACCAACCTGGAACTGGCCCTGAAAACTGGGGAACCACAGGCACTGCGAAAGGGCTCTGAAATTGCGCTCAAGGCCGCCGGTCGAATGAGTTCCTTAGTCGAGGATCTTCTGGAGCAGGTGAGGCAGGGCCTACCCGAGCTGAGCAGGCGCGAGGTTGACCTCGGCAAACTGGTTGTTGACGCGTCCACCGAATTCAAGGCCGCCGCTGCCAATCGCAATCTGGTCGTTCACGCCCATCCGGGTAGCGGCGTGTGCGTGGTAGGAGACGAGCTGGCTCTGCGGCGGGCTCTGTCCAACTTGTTGGCCAACGCGGTTCGGCTGGCCCCTGAGGGCTCAAGGATTGATGTGATAGCCGACAGTGTTGACGGCTGGATGGTGCTGAGAGTGCGAGACGAGGGCCCTGGAGTACCAGCCGCAGACCACGAAGCGGTGTTTCAGAGATTCTGGCGGGGAAAGGACCCCGGCTCTGGCTCTGGGCTTGGGCTCAGCATTGTGCGCCAGATCGCCGAGCGGCACGGGGGCTTCGCCGAGCTGGATTCTGAAGCTGGGCGAGGCTCCACATTTACCCTGCGCCTTCCCGCGCCGATAACATCAACATGATCGGGGCCACGCCAGGGTTGCTCGCCGCTTTACTCCCGTTTTCCGGAGCGAGGCGTAGTGTCCTGGTGTTGAAAGGTAGTTGCCAGTGAGCGACGGAACATGGGACTTCAAGAAGCGGCCAGTCGGCCCGCCGCCTGCTCCCGCTCGGCGCGCCACGGCCCCTGCGGCCCAAGCTGGCGCTCCCCAAGTTGGTTCTCCTCCAGCCCCATTGGCACCAGCGACCGCGTCTGTTCCGTTGTCTCCGCCGCGGCGGCCTCAACCGGCGCCTTCGGTGCCGGCATTGGCGAACTATGTGGGGTCGGGCTACTCCGCTGCCGGTGGCTACCTGCCGCCAACGCCCCCGCCAACAGGCCAGAGCCCCGCAGTAGTTCCAGAGTCGACTCAGAAGCGTCCGCCGGGCCGGTTTGGATGGCGCGCTCTTGTTGCTTTTGTGGCTGGCGGGCTGCTGGCGGCTGCCGGGTTTGCCTCGGCCCGCATCGGCGACACAACCGATGCGGCGGCGGCCCCAGGCGAAATCACAGTTCCTGTTCGCTCTGGCCAGCCAGCCCCGCCGCCGTTGGTTGTGGAGCCACCAGATTTCGACACCGATGAGCCTGCCGCGTTTGTGGCCAAGCTTCTTGGCCCGTCTGTGGTCCAAATCGAGATTCCCAATCTCGGCCTTGGCTCCGGAGTTGTTGTCGGCGACGGAATCATCGTTACCAACCAGCACGTTATTGAGGGCGCAACCGAGGTTGACATCCGCACAGCAGACGGACGGGTTCTGGCTGGTGAAGTGCTTGGCTCAGATGATCGCACCGACATTGCGGTCATCTCCGTCGGAACCGGAACCGGGCTTTCGGTTGCCGAGGTGGCGGTAGGCGAAGCTCCTGAAGTTGGCCAACTCACAATTGCCATCGGCAGCCCGTTTCAACTTCAGCAAACTGTTACTTCAGGCATTGTGTCTGCGGTGAACCGGCCCATCTTCAACGGCGTTGGCCTTAACGCAATGATTCAAACCGACGCGGCCATTAACCCTGGCAATTCGGGAGGAGCGCTTGCCGACCGCAACGGCCGCGTGATTGGAATCAACACCGCGATCCAAACCGACGGGATCGGGAACAGCAACTTGGGGGTGGGCTTTGCCATTCCTATAGACACCGCCATGAATATCGTGAACCGAATTCTGGCAGGCCAGTCGATGGAGCCCGGATTCCTTGGGGTTTCCGGGATTGAATCAAGCGACGGTTCGGCAGGCGTGCAGGTATCTGAGATCACGGCGGGGTCTGGCGCCGATCTGGCTGGCCTGCTGATCGATGACCTGATTATCAGCATCGACGGCGCCCCGGTTACCTCAATCGAAGAGTTGGCAGGCCTGGTGCAGACGAACTTCCCCGAGGAGCAGGTTCAGCTTGGTGTTGTTCGCGACGGAGAAGCCATCACCCTCACCGCCACTCTTGGCCAGCGCTAGCGAGCGCAGCTAGGGCCGCACGGCAGCTAAAGTTTGCCCAAATGAGCAACCACGAGGCTCACCTACAGCAAATCGGCGAGCGGAAGAGCCGAGGGGCCTACTACACCCCGGCCGATGTCGTCGATGGGATTCTCCAACTGTGCCTTGATCCGCAGCTGGCCGAACTGGAACGGGTCGGGCCCGATTCGGTTGCGGCCATTCGCGTCCTCGACCCGACCTGTGGGACCGGGAACTTCCTGATTGCGGCCTTCGAACGAATCCGAGCTTCTCTTTTACGGTGCGGGGCAACTTCTGAAGAGGCTTCCGAACTGGCGCTCAATTGTGTTGTTGGGGTCGATCTCGACCCGGAGGCGGTGCAGCTCTGTCGCGCTGCTCTTGGTGGGATGGCGCCTGGTGCGAAAGCCGGGTCTGTGCTTGCCAGGAACATCCGCTGCGCAGATTCCCTCTTGATGCCGCTAGAGGCGCCGCACTCGCTCTTCATGGATGACAAGGCCTGCGACTGGGCCATACTGAAGAGAGAAGTTGGGGCGCCGCGGGGTTTCGATGTGGTTCTCGGCAATCCTCCGTTCCTGAACCAGCTTCACAGCAGCACGGCCTTCACCGCCGAGTACGGCCAGCAAGTGCACACACGTTTTGGCCAGGCGGCCCGGGGTTTCACCGACCCGGCGGCTCTGTTCCTCCTGGTTGGGCTTGACGTCCTGCGCTCCGACGGAGGCCGCCTGTGCCTGGTAGAGCCTCTCTCTGTTCTGTCGGTCCGAGGCGCCGCAAAGATTCGGCGGGCGCTGCTTGGCCGGGCTGCACTAACCGCGGCCTGGTTCGCGGAAGTCAGAGTATTCGAAGACGCCGACGTGGAGGTATGGGCCCCGGTCCTAGAAACCGGAGCGGGGGCCGGGCCCGTGAAGCTATTTTCGGGCCGAACCTTTGAGCCCTTTGGCACGGCTGCTTGTCCCGATGCAACAGCGCCTGGTTGGGGATCCCTGCTGGCCCAGCAGCGCGGGGTGCCGACGCACAACTGGCGGACAGCAGGCACGCTCGGTGAGATCGCCTCGGCGACGGCCGACTTTCGTGATCAGTACTACGGTCTTGTTGGCCACGTCTTCGACGATGTCGCCAACGAGTCAGATCAGCCAAAGCTTGTGACGTCCGGGCTGATCGACCCCGCCCATCTTCTTTGGGGCAATCGGGCCACCCGTTTCAACCGAGAGGCCTTTCAGGCGCCACGAGTCAAGCTCTCGGGGCTCAGCCCGGAGCTGCGGCAGTGGGCGGCCAAACGCCTGGTGCCCAAGGTGCTGGTTGCAACCCAAACAAGAGTTCTTGAGCCCATAGTTGACATGAATGGCTCGATGCTTCCATCTGTGCCCGTCCTCACCATCGAGGCCCCGGTCGGCTCGCTGTGGGGAATCGCAGCCCTTCTCATCAGCCCACCCATCTCGGCTATCGCCGCGTCTCGACATTTTGGCGCCGCCTTGAGTTCTGATGCGTTGAAGCTCTCGGCTCGGGACGTTCTGGCCCTACCCCTGCCTCACGACAAGCAACTCTGGGCCAGGGCAGCCACTGCATTCAAGGCGGCATCGGCTGCGCAGACTCATCACCAGAGGCAGCGTGAACTGGCCAGTTGCGCTCAGCTCATGTGCGGCGCCTACGGGGTTGAGGATTGCGCCGAACTATTCGACTGGTGGGCGGCCCGCCTGCCAGGCGCCGCGGCTGGCGCTCGAAACCGGGCTATTCAAGGGGCAAGTAGCTAGGCTCGCCGGGCTATGGATCAGACCCAACTTCTAATTTTCGTCGCCGTCTTCTTGGTGGCTGCTGGCATTGCTGCTTACGTAACGGTCCGCCGCAAACGCGCCGCCCTGGACAGTCGACCCCGCCGCGGCGAAGCGATCGTGCTGGAACGCGAGCCCTCAGTCGATGCGCAAGGTACCGACCTGCTGGAGGCCCCCGAGGTTGAGGCGCCAACCCTTGACGAGCCGGTCCTTCCCGAGGCACCGGTCAAGCCCAACCTGTTTGAGCGGCTGGGTCGGTCTCGCAAGGCGTTCACCGGCTTCCTTGGTGGCCTGGTTGGCGCAGGCACGTTGGACGACGAGGCCTGGGAAGACCTTGAGGAGGCACTGATCAGGGCCGACATTGGCGTGCAAACCACAATGAGTTTGCTTGAGGATGTGCGGGCGACAGCAAAGGAACAGGGGGCCGAAGGCGGAGACCAGATCCTTGGCTTGCTGAAAGAAAGGATGCGTAGCGAGATAACAGGCAAAGACAGAAGCCTCACGATTGACGACGGCGAGACCAACGTGTGGCTGTTTGTTGGGGTAAACGGAGTTGGGAAGACCACAACGATTGGCAAGCTAGGCAAGCGTCTGGCCGCCGAGGGCAACACGGTTCTGATGGCCGCGGGCGACACGTTTCGTGCAGCAGCGGCCGAGCAGCTGACCATGTGGGCCGAACGCTCCGACGCCGAGATAGTTCGGGGAGCCGAAGGGGGAGACCCTTCAAGCGTGATATTCGACGGCGTCCAAGCGGCCAAAGCCAGAGGCTGCAACGTTGTGCTGGCCGACACCGCGGGCCGGCTTCAGAACAAGGCGAACTTGATGGATGAACTCCGAAAGGTTCGCCGCGT
>QIKW01000085.1 GCA_003231975.1 Acidimicrobiia bacterium | reverse complement strand
CGAACGGTCTGCATCCACTCTGCCAGTTCGTCGGCATTGGAAACAGTTGCCGAGAGGGCAACCAACTGGATGTGGCGGGGCAAGTGGATGATTACTTCCTCCCACACAGGGCCCCGATAGCTGTCTTGGAGGTAATGAACCTCATCAAGAACAACGGCCTCGAGGCGATCCAGGCTGCGGCCAGCGTAAAGCATGTTTCGCAGCACCTCGGTTGTCATAACTACGACCGGTGCGTCGCCGTTGATTACGTTGTCGCCGGTGAGTAGGCCAACGTTGCTGCGGCCGTGGTCGCCAATCAGGTCGTGGAACTTCTGGTTCGAAAGAGCCTTGATCGGAGTTGTGTAGAACACTCGGGTGCCCGCGGCCAGCGCTCGGTGAACCGCATACGAGGCGACCAGGGTTTTTCCTGCTCCGGTCGGTGCGGCAACTATCACATTCCGATTGGCCTCAAGCGAATCGAAAGACCGGAGTTGGAAGCCGTCTGGCCTAAAGGCCAGCTTGGCCAGAAATTCTGAGCGCGTCCGGCCAGCCGCGGGCTGGCCGCCATTAGGCAACGTCAAGCCGGTTCTTCGTCATCCGGCTGCCAATTATCAGCGCAATCTCATAGAACATGTACATCGGTACAGCCAGGATCAGCAAGGTGAAAGGATCGCCAGTTGGCGTGATAATTGCAGCCAGAATAACGACCGCAACCACCGCGATTCTGCGGTTCTTACGCAACGTAGCTGTTTGCACGATCCCCACCATCTGGAGGAACACCAGAACCAGGGGAAGTTCAAACGCAAGGCCGAACGCCAGCATCATTTTCATGAAGAAGCTGAGGTAGACAGGGGCCGAGAAGAACTGTTCGAACTTCTCTTCGGAACCAAAGGTGGCCAGCACTTCCAACGCACGGGGAAGGAACAGGTAGGCCACCGTCATTCCCATAGCCAGCAACACAATTGATACCGCTATGAACGGAGCCAGGACCCGCTTTTCGTGGGAATAGAGCCCGGGCATGACAAAGCGACCCATCTGGTAAAAGATCACAGGCAAAGCCAGTAGGAGGCCCCCGTAGCCGGCCAGGCTGAGCGCCACCGAGAACTGGTCGAGCGGGCCGGTGGCCAGGAACACACAATCTTCGCTTGGTCTGATCTGACAGTACGGCTCGGCCAGGAAATCAAAGATTCGGGAGTTGAAGGCATAAACGACGATTGCGCCGCCAAGGACCGCCAGCAGCGACCGAATGATTCGAGTTCGCAATTCGGCCAAATGGTCGAGCAGCGACATCTCGCCGTTGGATGGCTTCTCTGCCTTGGGGGCCCGGCGACCGGGCAGAAACTTCATCATTCAGTTTCGTCTGAATCGCTTGAAACCTCGTCCGAAAGAGGTTCTGTTGTTTCGTCTGGCAGAGAATCGGCTTCAGCATCCTTCCGCGCAGCTTGCAGATCTTTTGCTGCCGCGCTTGCCTTGTCTGCTTTGGCTGAAGCCTCGGCTGCTGCTTCTTGTGGTGTTGGGTCTGCCATCTTGGCGCTCACGGGCTTCGGCTGAAATGGATTGTCGGGATCTTCAGCCGCCACCCGATCGGCGTAGCCCTTTGGCAAGATGGGCTCGTCTGGCTTACCGCTGCCTCGATCCCACTTGGTTGGGTCCATCTGATCCATGCCTGCCATGAACTCCTGACGAAGACCGTTGGACATAGACCTGAACTGGGAGGCGTACTTTCCAACCTTCCTCAGCACCGACGGTAGTTGCTCTGGGCCAACGACAACGAGGGCAATGAGGGCGATTACCAGTACCTCGGCGCCTCCGATGTTGAACATGGCTCAAGCGTAGCCCGTCTAAAAACGCACGAACCGCCGGGAGGCCGGCGGTTCGAAAGAGGCTTGTGTCTTTTCTAGGCCTGGGAGCCCGACTTAGCCAGCCAATTCGGTCAACGCCTGCTCGAGGGCTCGATCATCTTCAAGAAGACGATGGAAGTCCAGAAGGTCGTCGTGTGAGATTGGTTCACCAACACGAGGTTCGCTCAGTTCGGCAGGCATCTGCCAAGTGGCGAACGAGACACCGCTGGCAACCAGCAGGTCAATGGTTCGTGATTCTGCTGATTTCACCACAGTCATCTCACAATGGGGGCACCTGAATGAATAGGTACCGTCGTTTGTATCACTGCAGATTCTCACGTTGACGTCAGCTGTAGTCAGCTCAACGTCACCACAATCTGCACAGCTTGCCCGGATCGTCGCCATCGGCGTTTGACTCCTCTACCCTGCCTTACTAGGACACTCACTAGATTCGGCAGGGGTGGCGGCACTCTTAAGGACTTGGGTAAGAGAACCCTCCTCAAATCCCAGGAATGCCAGAGGCAGCCGGATGCACACCGGCAAGCTTGACCTCGTGGGGGGTGGCGGCGGTGGATGCATCGGGCAGGATGGAGGAAATGCCTCCCCGACTGCGTTCCTTGTTGCCAGATCCCATCTCGTTCGCTCATCGAGGTGCCAGGGCCGACGCTCCTGAGAACACCCTCGAGGCCTTCGAATTGGCGGTCGAGATGGGCGCCACGGGCTTGGAAAGTGACGTATGGCTTACCGCAGATGGCCAACCTGTACTAGTCCACGATGATGAGATTGGGCGCTGGCCCAGGCGCAGTAGGGTCACAGAACTGCGCAGGCAGCAGTTGCCCTCACACATCCCAACCATCGAAGAGTTCTATGACCGGGTCGGAACCCAGCACCAGTTCTCACTTGATGTCAAGGACCCGAAGGCTTTCGACGCAGCCGTGGCCGCGGCGCGAAACGCCGGCGGCAAGGCCGAAGAGAATCTCTGGCTGTGTTTTCCCCACTATCAGGAGCTTGTGCCGTGGCGGTCAAAGACATCGGCCCGGTTGGTTGACTCCACCCGGTTGGCCAAAATAAAGGAAGGGCCCGAACGCAGGGCGAACACGCTCCGTGATCTCGGGATCGACGCCATCAACATGAGACAGCCCGACTGGTCCGGCGGCCTGGTTGTTCTATTTCATCGCTACGAGCGGTACGCCTTTGGGTGGGATGCCCAACACACTCGCGAAATCGCATCCCTGCTCGACTCAGGAATCGACGGAGTCTTCAGCGATCACGTCGATCGGATGACCGAGGCTTTCACCCAGATCTTGGCGTAGCGGCTCCCGAGGCGGCCGACCGGTCAGCCTGAAGCCGGTGGAGTTAGAGCGTGCCGAAGCGGTCGAACGGCCAGAATAGGACGAAGGCGCGGCCAATGATCCGATCAACGTCGACGGTTCCAAAGAATCGGCTGTCGTAGCTCTCGTCTCGGTTGTCTCCCATTACAAAGACTTCACCCGGGGGCACTACCACCGGCGAAAAGTCCCCGATCGTCTCATCAGCGGCAAGGTAGGGCTCGATCAGCTTGCCACCGTTGATGTAGATCGAGTTGTTCCTGGCCTCAACAGTTTCGCCTGGCAGCCCGATTACCCGTTTGATCAGATCCCTGATCTCGGCTTCCTCTTCGTCGGGACGCCGAAACACCACAACGTCGCCACGGTTAACGTCGTTGAGGCGGTAGCTCAGTTTGTTCACCAGCACACGGTCTTGCACAGCAAGAGTTGATTCCATTGATTGAGACGGGATCCAGAAAGGCTGGAACAAAAAAACTCGCAGGATCATCGCAACGCCGACCGCGCCAACGATGATTACCACCCACTCGAGCATCACCCTGGCGGCGCCAGGCACGGCCTCGACAACTTCCTCGCCAGACGCTCCCTCTGATGCCTGGGTTGCCTGGGTTACCTCAGCCGCAGCGACGTCGGTATCGGCCA
Source organism: Acidimicrobiia bacterium (assembly GCA_003231975.1). Classification (GTDB taxonomy): domain Bacteria; phylum Actinomycetota; class Acidimicrobiia; order Acidimicrobiales; family SZUA-35; genus SZUA-35. Next base: position 24,695 of record QIKW01000085.1, on the reverse strand, counting down.
GATCCGACGTGGCTGAAGTGGCCTGAATCCAGTCGTCGGTGGAAGGGTCGGCCATCTCCTGACCCTAGCTCCTGTATCGACCGAGAATGCGCCTGGCCGCCGCCGCAGCCACATTGTCCGCCCCATCGAAGGATCCGTCAGGGACAACCTCGGCATCGGGGCCGAGGCGAAGCAGCAGCCGTTCCAACCAAGGTGTGGAAGACACCGCAAGAGTTGCGGTGACACTTTCGTCGTCATGGCGTTCCACTTGCTCACACGGGTAGGTGTCAACCACCCAGCTTGCGCCTTTTGTCAGCCTGAGTTTGATGCGGTCGTGGCCTGCCATCGGCTGGAAGCCGGGCTCCTTGCCTCGCGGGCCCCGCGGCGGGTGTTCAGACACCTGGCCAGTTGTTGCCAGCTCGGCTATCCGGTCGAGGCGAAACAGCCGCTCTCCGTTGGCGTTGTGGCACCATGCCTCGACGTACCAAGCGCCTCCATTTGAGCTGAGGTGCCAAGGGGCGACGCGCCTGGAACTTACCTGATCTCGACCGTAGGAGAAGTATTCGATCTGAACCTCTGTGCCTGCCGCAATGGCTGCCCTGAGAGGTTCAAGGTGCTCGGTGCCAGCAGCTCCAAGGCTGACCTGCAAAGACTCATCAACATCGATATTCAGGGCGGCTGCCAGCTTGTCAAGCGCCCTGGACAGTGGCCCGGCCGGGTCGGTGCCGGGAAGCGAGAGCAGGGCATCGGAGGAGGCAAGAAGGGCCAGGCCCTGACCAGGTGTCATCCGTAAGGGGCGGGCGAAGAAGTCTGCATAGTGAATCCAAACCCTGCTGTCCTCAACAACAACCTCGACCAGAGCGTCGGGGGTGTAGGGAGGCAGCCCAACCATCCAGACCACGTGGAGGTCATCAAGCACGTCGGTTTCAGAAATCCCGAAGCGCTCTGCAATCTGGTCTACCGCAACTCCGGGGTTGGCAACGACCCACGGCACCATCGCCAATACCCGACGCAGCCGCTCGCCGGCTGGTGTCTTGCTCATTGTTTTGCCACTTCGGACAACCACCGGATCATGTCGTCGCGCATTTCGGGTGGTTCCAGAATCTCGGCATGATCAAGGAACTCAAGAACCAGCGATCGGAACGCATCGATCATCACCACCGGAACCTCAAGCACAACCCCGCCGTCGGCCTCAGGCGCAGCCGCCACATCGGGTCCGAACTGCTTGCGGGCCCAGGCAACGCGGGCCGGATCCACCCGCAGTTTGACCAGAGTTGGGGGGTGGTCCCCAATTTCCCACGCTTGAAGCCTGCGGCCCGTTGCGGGGCGGTCTCCCTGGGCAGCTTGGCCGGGCTCGCCTTCCGGAACCACTTCGCCGCCGATGCGATCCAGGCGAAAGTTTCGTTCGGCGCTGCGCAGGTGATCGTGCCCGGTCAGGTACCAGCGGCCCCGATGAAAGTCTAGGCGCCACGGATCGACCAGGCGCTCCTCTTTGTTGTACGTGAAGCGGACCGCCCGGCGAGCCGCGATGGCATCGAACAGGGGAACCAGGGCGGGGCTGGTTGGAACCGCAACCGAGCCAGCGGCGGGATCAGACTGGACGTCGCTGAGGCCACCAAGCTTCCAGAGCGCCTCCTCCTCGCCCAACCCGTCAACCCGCACAGACATGGAGGCCAGATGCAGGGCCGCCAACTCATCTGGCTCCAGATCCGGATCCGGGAAGTAGTATTCGTCTGGGGGAATCCGGTAGCCGTCAACCGGTGGGTCAACTCCAGGCACCCGCTCCACCCTCAGCGGAATGCCAAGTGACCTGAGGTCGTCCTTGTCCCGCTCGAAGCTGCGTCGGAAACTGGCCGTTGCCTCGGGGTAGCCCTCAACTCGGTTGCGGATGGACGCGGCCGACAGCGGCCTGTCGGTATCAAGCAGGACCGCAGTGAGGTTCAGCAGCCGCTCAAGCTTGGACACTGTGGCCGCCGTTGGTGGGGTAGGGCCGCAACGTCAGAGGCTTTCGATCAACTTCGCCACCCGTTCGTCTTCGTGTTTGAACGGATCCTTGCAAAGCACGGTGCGTTGGGCCTGATCGTTCAGTTTCAAATGCACCCAGTCAACCGTGTAGTCGCGCTTGCGTTCCTTGGCCCGGCGGATGAAATCACCACGAAGCTTGGCTCGTGTTGTCTGCGGCGGCGTTTCGATGGCATCCATCATTTCGGCGTCGGTGAGCGTGCGCTCAACCATGCCCCGGTCTTGCAACTTGTAGAACAGGCCCTTGCTGCGCCGGATGTCGTGGTACTGGAGATCGATCAGCTGCACACGCGCATCGCTGAGCTCAAGGCCGTGTTTAGCCCGGTATGCCTCAATCAGGTTGTGTTTGATCACCCAGTCAAGCTCTCGGTCCAACTTGAAGGGATCGGTCTCGAGGTGGGTCATTACGTGCTCCCACATGTGAAGCGCCTTCATCTCGTCTTCTGGCAGGCCCTTCTGTGCCGCATAGCGCAGGGCCCGGTTCAAGTATTCGCCCTGAATGTCTATGGCAGATACCTCTCGACCGTTGGCCAGCCGAACCCGGCGGCTGAGAGTGAGATCGTGGCTGATCTCGCGGATGGAGCGAATCGGATTCTCGAGAGTCATGTCTCTCAGAACGCACGCCGGATCCTCAACCATGCGAAGCAGGATCGCCATGGCTCCCACTTTCAGGAAAGTGGTGTATTCGCTCATGTTGGAGTCGCCAACAATCACATGCAACCGCCGGTAGTGCTCTGCCTCGGCGTGAGGCTCATCCCTGGTGTTGATGATTGGCCTGCTTCGCGTGGTTGCCGAGCTGACCCCTTCCCAGATGTGCTCGGCCCGCTGACTGACCGCGAACGTAGAGCCACGGGCTGTCTGAAGCACCTTGCCCGCGCCCGCGTAAATCTGGCGGCTAACCAGGAACGGAATCAACACTTCGTTGTAGTGAGCCAAGTCGTCATTGCGGATAGTCAGGAAATTTTCGTGGCAGCCGTAAGAGTTCCCGGCAGAGTCTGTGTTGTTCTTGAAAAGGTGAATCGTGCCTCGGATCCCCTCATCTCGGAGGCGCTCTTCGGCCGAGTCAAGAAGCTGCTCTAGCACCCGCTCGCCTGCCTTGTCGTGAATCACAGTGTCGCCGATGTTGTCGCACTCGGCGGTTGCGTACTCTGGATGAGATCCAACGTCGAGATAGAGGCGGGCCCCGTTGACCAGGAACACGTTGGAGCTGCGGCCCCAGGAAACGACCCGGCGGAACAAGTAGCGAGCAACCTCGTCCGGGCTCAGCCGGCGCTGACCACGCAGCGTGCACGTGACGCCGTACTCGGTCTCGATTCCGTAGATTCGGCGCTGGTGAGACACACGCTCAACCTAGCTGTTCAGCAGCGATGAGATGTCGCCGTTTTCGAGCCTTCGGAAACAGCGGCCCTCGGAGAGGCGATCCAGAACGCCAATCTCAAGTTCGCTGGCATCGATTGACCTGTCTGGCCCAGACAATGCGGATACTGCCAGGCGAACAGCTGATCCAAGGTCCAGATCGGATGTGTCGGCCTCGGCCAGCCGCTCGCGAATGGCCTCAGCTTCTCCACCAAGCGCGGCGTAGCCATCTTCGTCGGTGACTGATCCGTCGTATCGGAGGTGAAACAGGCGGTCGCCCTCTGGGTTGTGGCCAACAGCGGCCACCAGAATCTCAACCTCAAGCGGTTTCATCTCGTGGGTGAAGATCTGGCCAAGCATCTGGGCGTACTGATTCGCCAGAGCCTGAGAGTCAACGTCGTCTCGGCTGTAGGTGTAGCCCTTCAGGTCGGCATGACGGATGCCTGCAATACGAAGCTGGTCGTACTCGTTGTATTTCCCAACCCCGGCAAAGGCGATGCGGTCATAGATCTCTGAAACCTTGCGCAGATTGCGCGACGGGTTCTCGGCGCACAGAACAACCCCTTCACCGAATTCGATTGCAACGAGGCTGCGGCCGCGGGCGATGCCTTTCTGGGCGTAGTCGGCCCGATCCTTCATTACCTGTTCGGGCGCCACATAGAACGGCATGTTCATCGTATGGCCTCCTCGGGAAGTGTGAACTCATCGACAATGGCTGAGAACCTGGCCGCAATGTCGCTTTCTTCCAAGTGAACGAATCCGTCGGCGGTGATGGTTGCAATGATTGGGTAGATTCCCCTCATCGAGTCTGGCCCACCGGTTGCCGAATCGTCGTCGGCGGCGGTGAAAAGAGCCTTGATCAGCAGATTCACCGTTGCGTCGCTATCCAGGTCTCCCCCTCTGCCAAGCTTGATGACCGTGCGAGCGTGGATACTGCCCGAACCGGAGGCGACGTAGTCTTCCTCCTCGTAGCGGCCGCCCGTTACATCGTATGCAAACAGCCTGCCTCGCTGTCTTCGTTTGTCGAAACCGGCGAATATGGGCACAACCGCCATGCCCTGCATCGCGGCAGGCAGATGCTGGCGAACCATTTGGCTGAGCTGGTTGGCCTTGCCTTCAAGTGAAAGCGAGTGGCCCTCGACTTTTTCATAGTGCTCCAACTGAAGTTGGAACATCTTCACCATCTCAATTGCCGGGCCTGCTGCGCCAGCAATGGCCACTCCAGACCAGCGGTCGGCCCGAAATACCTTCCTCATCGTTCGGTGGCTGATCAGATTGCCAGATGTTGCTCTGCGATCACCCGCTATGACAACACCATCGCTGCTTCTGGCGGCCACAACGGTTGTGCCGTGGGTGATGTCGATGCCGCTGAGGGACGGCGAATTCTGGCCAGCCCGGGCGATCTCGTAGGAAGGATCGATGCCAACCTTGGTTAACAAACCTGGGAAGCTGGGGCCGGGGTCATCAGATGGAGAAAAAATCGGAAGCGTCACCCTTGGAACCTTAGCGCCCGATCATCTCGCGGCGAGGTCCGCTAGCGTTTCGGCAATGAGTGAGAGCTTCGCAACGATGGCTGACATAAACAACGCCCGCACCAACCTGGAGGCAACCGTGGAGGGCTTCCAGTCTCCAGCCGCATGGGCTTTGGGGGTGGCAACCGTTGCCGAGAACGGCGACGTCCTCGATGTTCGTTATCCCTATGTGCATCTTGGGAAAGACTCGTTCCCAGGCACTGCCCTCGCTGTAGTTGTTGGTCACACCGCTGGAACAGCAACATACGAGGTCTCGCTGGGCCAACTGAGTGAAGCAATCGACCTGGTTCTTCCCGCCGAGACAGTTGACATACCGCATCCAAACTTGGCGTCGTGGCGTGCCTGCCGGCAGGCCGTTCGGGCTGATGCTCTAGGCGGCAGGCGGCAACTGGTCGCCGCCTTCATCGGCAACCTCGACGATCCTCCCGAGAATGCAGTTGACGGTTGGCTGAGGCTGCACCTTCTGTCAACCAGGGCCGTGCGCCCGAATGGGCTGAACATTGACGGAATCTTTGGTGTGCTCACCAACGTGGTGTGGACGAATTTGGGCCCCTTCCCGGTGCCCGGCTTTGAACTCACCAGAATGAAACTGCTGGGCGAGGGCAAGAACATCACCGTGTTCGGCATCGACAAGTTCCCCCGAATGATCGACTACGTGATCCCATCCGGTGTTCGCATCGCCGACGGCGGCCGGGTCAGGCTTGGCGCTCACCTAGCTGAGGGAACCACTGTTATGCACGAGGGGCACTGCAACTTCAATGCCGGAACCCTTGGCGCCAGCATGATCGAGGGCCGGATCACCTCGGGCGTGATAGTTGATGACGGTTCAGATGTCGGCGGCGGGGCCTCCATCATGGGCACACTCTCGGGCGGAGGTGCTGCCAAGATCACGATCGGCAAGAACTGCCTGCTTGGAGCCAACGCTGGTGTTGGAATCTCACTCGGCGACGACTGCATTGTCGAGGCTGGCCTGTACGTGACGGCCGGAACTCTGGTGACAATGCCAGATGGCTCTGTGGTGAAGGCACGAGAGCTGTCGGGGGCTGATGGGTTGTTGTTCAGACGAAACTCGGTCAGCGGGGCGGTCGAGGCAATCGGGCGAACTGGGGCCGCCTGGCAGGGCCTCAACACCGACCTCCACAAAAACGACTGACGGTCGCGGCCGAGCCTCTGTTGTGCCAATCTCGCCCTACTTAGCCCGGCTTCGAAAGTCGGTTGGCAACGATCTGATTCTGGTGCCCGGTGTTGCTGTTCTGGTTGGCGACGGCGCTGGCAGGCTGCTGTTGGTTCGCCAGTCCGATACGGGCCTGTGGGCCACACTCGGAGGCGCCATCGACCCCGAGGAACATCCCGAGGTGGCCGGTATTCGTGAAGCGTTTGAGGAAACCAGCCTGCGAGTGAAGATCACCTCCTTGGTTGGGGTGTGCGGTGGCCCTGGCCACACGATCACCTACCCAAACGGAGACCGGGCCTCATATGTCTCTGTGGTGTACCGGGCTGACGTTGTCAGCGGAACCCCAGAACCCGACAACGACGAGGTTACTGAGGTTGCGTGGGTGCTCGAAGACAAGCTGGCGGCCGTCGACCTGCACCCATTCACCAAGACCCTGTTCACCGACCTCGGCCTGATCCCTTAGACAGGGGTTAGCGTTACTGTCCGCCTTTTTGGATGTAGGACTTCACGAAGTCCTCGGCATTGGTTTCCAAGACATCATCGATCTCATCGAGCAGGTCGTCTAACTCTGCCTTCAGCTTTTCACCGGATTCAGAAACCGCTGGGGCCTCGTCTGAAACGACCGCGTCCTTGCGGGGTTTGGTCTTTCTAATCTGCTCACGTTCAGCCATTAGCGGCACCCTTTCGAGAGTCAAGCGCCCAGTTTGTCGAGCAACTCTTCCACTGTGGCACTTTCTTCAATCAACGCGCCAACATGTTCCATCGTACCCCTGGTTGGCTCAAGCATTGGTACGCGGCGCAAGGGATCATCTCCAACATCGAACACGATCGAGTCCCAATTGGCGGCAACAATGCTTTCTGAGAACTTTTGAAGGCACTTGCCCCTGAAGTAGGCCCTGGTGTCTGGTGGGGGCTCCCGTTTGGCCAGAGCGGCGTCGGCGTCGTCTACCAGCACCTCCAGGCCTGCCCGTGCAGCCAGGGACTTGTTTTGCCTCAGATCGTGGTATTGCAGATCAAGGGCCCGCAGCCGCAGGTCAGACCAGTCGCAGCTGTGACGGTCGCAGAACCCATCCAGGATGCGCTTCTTGGCGATCCAGTCGACCTGATCGGCAACGCTTGACGGATCAGTCTCAAGGCCGGTAAGGAGCTGCTCCCATCGCTCAAGGATCAGCTTGCCGGTTTCTTCGCCAACTGAAGCCAGGCCGTGACGGCCAGCCCACTCGGTCGCCTGCCTGAAGAGATCCCATTGGATCTCAAGAGCAGTTGCTGAACCGCCCTTCGCCAGCTTCATTGGCTGGGCCAGGCTGAGGTCGTGGCTCACGTGATGCAACGCCCGCACCGGGTCTTCCAACGCCATTGAGGTGTCCATGGCGTGGTCTTCCAGCATCGAAAGCACGATGGAGGTGGTGCCAACCTTCAGGAACGTTGCAACTTGGGCCATGTTGGCGTCGCCAACGATCACGTGAAGCCGCCTGTACCTGGCGCTGTCGGCGTGAGGCTCGTCCCTCGTGTTGATAATGGGTCGCTTGAGGGTGGTTTCGAGGCCAACTTCTTCCTCGAAGTGTTCTGCCCGCTGGGTGATCTGATAGGGCACATTGTCTAGCCCGACTCCTGGCAGCTCGCTGCCTACCTTGCCGGAACCGGTGAAGATCTGCCGGGACACAAAATGAATGGTGCAACCGGCGATGATCTGGCCGAACGGAAGCGAGCGATCAACCAGATAGTTCTCATGGGTGCCGTAGGCGTTGCCCTTTCGATCGGTGTTGTCCTTGTAGAGGATGATCTCCTGCTCGGGCGGCAGCACCGACCTGGCTGCCTCCATCGAGTCCTCGGCTATCAATTCTGCCGCTCGGTCATACAGCACCAAAGACAGGGCGTCTCGGCATTCGGGAGTTGAAACCTCGGGATGGGCATGGTCTACGTAGTACCTGGCCCCATTTGTGAGAACGGCGTTCACCAAATGAGTTTCGATCTCTGGAGGCATTGAAAACTCGGGTTCCGAGAGCTCTCTGGCGTCTGCGCCAGGCATCTCGTCAATGAAGTCCCAGGCCACCGGGGTTGAGCGCTCGTCGAGGCTGCCTGGGTCGGAGCCAACGTAGGCGTTGATCAACAACGACGAGGCGCTAACGGGATTCCACTCGTTGGTGCCGCGCACCATGATGCCCAGCTCGGTCTCAACACCAACAATCTTTGGAATGGCCATGGCTCAAAGGTACTGGCCGGTTGCTACCTGTTCGATCGCCCGCCCACCTGCTTCGTCTCCGTCGTCTTTCTTGATGAGCGTTCGCACATACACAATCCGCTCACCCTTCTTGCCAGAAACCTTGGCCCAGTCGTCGGGGTTGGTTGTATTCGGGAGGTCTTCGTGCTCTTTGAACTCTTGGGTAACCGATGCCAGCAAGTCACCGGTGGTGATTCCCTTTTCGCTGCTGAGGAGAAAACGCTTGATGGCCAGCTTCTTGGCCCTCCGAACGATGTTTTCCACCATTGCCCCAGACGCGAAGTCTCGGAAGAACAAGATCTCCTTGTCGCCGTTTTGGTACGTGACTTCAAGAAAGCGAGTGTCTTCGTCGGCTCGATACATGAACTCGCTGACAGAGTCGATCATGGCCTGAATTGCCTCGGAGCGACCGCCGTGTTTGTCTAGCTCGGCCTGGTGGATTGGCAGGTCTCCCGTGAGGTACCTGGCGAAGATAGAGCGCGACGCAGCTTCGTTCGGGCGCTCAATCTTGATCTTCACATCCAGACGACCAGGCCGCAGGATGGCGGGGTCGATCAGATCCTCCCGGTTTGACGCGCCGATCACAATGGTGTTCTTCAGTGTTTCGACGCCGTCGATCTCGGCCAAAAGCTGGGGCACTATTGTGCTCTCGATATCTGAGCTGATGCCGCTGCCCCGCGTCCGAAACAGGCTTTCCATCTCGTCGAAGAAGATGATTACCGGCATGCCCTCTTCGGATTTCTCACGAGCCCTCTGAAAGATCAGGCGGATTTGACGTTCGGTTTCGCCAACGTACTTGTTCAACAACTCGGGGCCCTTGATGTTCAAGAAGAAACTCTTAGCCTCAGTGTCGCCCGAGACTTCGGCAACCTTCTTGGCCAAGCTGGCGGCAACCGCTTTGGCGATCAGCGTTTTGCCACAACCTGGGGGGCCGTACAGCAGGATCCCTTTTGGCGCTGGCAGTTCATGCTCGGCAAACAGGTCGGCATGAAGGAATGGAAGCTCGACCGCGTCAACAATCTGTTCGATCTGGGCATCCAGCCCACCAATGTCGTCGTAGCTAACGTCTGGCACCTCTTCCAGAACCAGATCTTTAACCTCCGCCTTCTCAAGCCGTTCAACCAGCAGGTTGGAGCGTGTCTCCAACAGCATCGAATCACCAGGGCGAATCTTGGTGCCGACCAAGTGCTCGGCCAGCTCAACCACCCGTTCTTCGTCGGCGCGGCCAACAATCAGAACTCGCTGACCCCCCTCAAGTAGCTCTCTAACAATCACTACCTCGCCTGCCCTGTCGGGGGGGCGCACCTTCACAATATTGAGCGACTCGTTTAGAACAACCTCGTCGCCCTTGTGAAGCTCATCTGCTGCGATTGCAGGGTGAACTTCCACCCTCATCTTTCGGCCGCTGGTGAAGATGTCTGCTGTGTCGTCTTCGTTCCTGGCCAGAAACGTTCCGTATGCCGAAGGCGGGTGGGTGAGCTTGTCTACTTCCTCTCGCAGGGCGGCAATGTGCTCTCGCGCTTCGCGAAGGGTGTAGGTGAGTTTTTCGTTCTGACTGATGGCCTGCGCCAACTGACCCTTGGTATCAAGGAGCCGCTCTTCGAGAGTACGCACCCGTTTGGGGGCATCCTGCAACCGGCGGCGGAGAGTGATTACTTCTTCCTCCATCGCCTTCAATTGATTTTGCAGTTCGGCCATTCCAACCTCGTAGGAAGAAAGCCGGTTCTCGTATTCAGACTCGTTCACGGATACCTCCGGGTTTACCGGACCCTAGTCGCCCCTTAGGCGGTTGTGAGAACAGGTCAAGTGACCTTGGATTCCGTCGCACGCTCGACATGTAACGCAGAAATGAGGAATCCCAGTGCCCTCGCCTCATCCCGCCATGCGTCGTAGCGTCCAGAGGGGCCAGCGTGGCCTGCTCCCATCTCGGTTTGTAACAGAATCGGCGCAGTTCCGGTTGTTACCTGCCGCAGCACCTGCACCCATTTGGCTGGTTCCCAGAATCCAACCCGGGGATCGTTCAGCCCAGCTGTGGCCAGGATTGCCGGGTAGTTCTCCGGCCTTACATTCTCATACGGCGTGTAGCCCTGCATTACCCGAAATATCTCTTCTGACTCAGCCGGGTTTCCCAACTCTTCCCACTCGGTGACAGTTAGCGGGAGTGAAGGATCGAGGATCGTGTTGAGCGCGTCGACGAATGGCACCTCGGCCAGAGCGGCACCGAACAACTCAGGCGCCAGGTTCAGGGTTGCCCCAACCAACAGGCCACCGGCCGAGCCGCCCCGGATCCCGAGTTGAGATGGGCTGGTGAGGCCCAGGTCAATCAAGTGCTTGGCGCACGCCACGGTGTCTGTGAACGTGTTCGGCTTGTGCTCGAATTTCCCATCGAGATACCAGGCGCGCCCAAGCTCTCCCCCGCCTCGCACATGGGCAATGGCCACAACAAAGCCCCGGTCAAGCAGAGACAGGCGCATTGTTGAAAAGGCGGGCTCGGCCGAGATCTCATAGGCCCCGTATCCGCCAAGCAGGCAAGGGCCGGGGCCCACGGGCCGATCCTTCCGCCAAACCAGACTCATCGGCACCCGGGTGCCGTCTTCGGCAACGGCCCATTCTCGTGAGGTTTCGTACTGATCGGGATGGAAACCGCCAAGCACCTCGGTTGCCTTCAGAAGGGTGCGGGCTTTGGTGTTGAGGTCATACAGCAACACCGACGCAGGCGTTTTCATTGAGCTGTAGCCATAGCGGTAGGAGGTTGTGTCCTGTGTTGGGTTCGCTCCTGGCCAGACCGACGAGACCGCCTCGGGCTGCTCAACAATATGGTCGACCGCCGTTTGCCAGTGCCGAACCCGCATCTGAACGACTGCGTTGACCCGCTCGAAAAGAACGAGGTGCTCACTCAGTGCATCGAAGCCGCTTAGGTGCACGTCGGCCCGATTAGGAATCAGATCAGCCCAGTTCTCTGCTCCCGTTTCATCGTCTGGCGTTGTCACCAGCTTGAAGTTCTCGGCCTCGTCGTTGGTGATGATCACGAACTGATCGTTGTGGTGGGCGGCCGAATACTCGATGCCCTGACGCCGTTGTTGGAGACATCGTGGCTGAGCTGTTGGGTTGGTGGCCGGCAGCAGCCAGGTTTCGTCGGTTACCGCAGACGAAGCTGATATCTGAATGAACGAGTCGTCTCGCTCCCTCCCGACACCAACAAAGAAGCGCTCGTCTGGCTCTTCGAGAACCAGGATGTCTTCTGTGCTGGGGTTGCCGAGAACGTGCCTCCAGACCTGATACGGCCGGTTGGCGTGATCCGCTCGGACATAGAAGAAGGTGGTGCTGTCCATCGCCCAGGCCGAGCCGTAGCTGACGTCGGGAATGTTGTCGTCAAGGTCGAGGCCGGAATCCAGATCTCGGACACGAAGTAGAAAACGCTCGTCTCCAGCGGTGTCGGAGGCCCACAACAGGAGCCGATGGTTAGGGCTGACCTCGAATACGCCGAGGTCGAAGAAGTCCTTTCCCTCAGCCTCGACGTTCTCATCAAAGAGCACCAGCTCGGGGCCGTCGCCTTCTGCTAGTCGCCGGCACTGAATCGGGTAACTCAGCCCTTCTTCGGTTCGGGTGTAATAGCTCCAACCATCCTTCTCGACAGGTACCGACAGATCGGTTTCCTTGATCCGAGCCTTGAACTCGCCAAACAGGGTTTCGCGCAGCTCGTTCAGTGGTTCAAGTACGCTGGCGGTGTTGGCGTTCTCGGCCTCGAGGTACGCGATCACGTCTGCGTCCTCTCGGTTTCGAAGCCAAGCCAGACGGTCTTCGAAACGATGCCCCCATAGTTCCCGAATCACAGGTTCTCGGCGTCCCGCAGGCAGCATCGGGGGTGCGTTGTCAGTGGCAAAGTTCACTGCCGAGATGCTACGGCCAGGACCGCTTGCTCGCGCTCAGGCATGGCTTCTCGGCGCTATTCTCGCCGGATGAGCAGCGATCTCTCGGAGTTCTACATTGATGGGGTTCGTAGGGTTCTCGTCGCCGGGTTCCCAACAGTGAACGGTCACCCAGATGTGGCGGGGGTGTTGCGTAACGCCGAACTGCTGGCATTGCTTGGCCCGGCTCTTGCCGCCCCCTTCCGAGACTTGGGTGTAACCAAGGTTCTGGCGGCTGAGGCCAGGGGCCCGATCCTGGGAGCGCTTGTTGCCACAGAGCTGGATGCGGGGCTGGTCGTCGCCAGAAAGGACGGTCAGAATCATCCGGGTTCAGACCAGCAGGTCATAGCTGCTCCAAACTGGCGAGGCGAAAGCCAGCTGTTTCAGGGCCGATCGTTCGACCTGACGACAAGCGACGTTGTGTTGGGCGTTGACGACTGGGTAACAACCGGCAGCTCACTTGGCGTGGTTCGTAGCCTTACCGAACGGGCAGGGGCCACATACCAAGGAGCTGCGGTGCTTTTGAACAAGGCATCACAGGAAACAATTCAGGAGTTCGCCGTGCATTGGCTAGTTGCTTTCGACCAGATTGTTGCGTGATGTCAGAAACCGAACCGCCAACGAGCTATCCCCAAACCTTCTTTCAACCCCCACCAGGAGCGTGCCAGGTTCTGCTGATAAGGCACGGGCAATCTGCGCCATATGTTGAAGGTGCACCATTCCCGTTGGTCAGCGGGCACGGGGATCCGCCGCTCTCTCCTTTGGGGCAGTGGCAGGCCAAGCAGGTTGGCGCCCGTCTGGGAGGAGAATCCGTTAGCGCCATCTACGCCACCTCGCTCCAGCGAACCCGTCAAACCGCAGCCCCACTTGCGGGCGCGCTTGGCTTGAAGATCGAGATTGAGCCGGATCTCCGGGAGGTGTTCTTGGGCGACGGAGAAGGTGGCACCTTCAGGAAGATGGCGGCCGAGGCCCACCCGACTGTGCTTGCCATGCGAGAGAACAGGGAGTGGGGTGAGATTCCTGGCGCTGAAACCAACGACCAGTTCACGGCCCGAACCGTTCCGGCCCTGGAACGGATTGCCGCCAGACATCCAGACGAGTTGATTGCGGTGTTCGCCCATGGTGGCACCATCGGGTCTCTGCTTGGCCACGCTCTTGGGGTGAACATGTTCGAGATGATGGGTTCCAGGAACTCAGCAATTAGCCACATTGTCATTGATCAACACAACTGGCTGGTGCGCTCGTTCAACGATGGTTCACATGCTGGCCCGCTGACCCGAGACGGTGGACCAACCGGCTAAGCCGCCGGGGTATCCAAGTCAAGCTTCCGGTGGAAGCTGAGAGACAAAATCGTGGATCAGCTCGGCCACCTCGCCTGCGTGACTTTCCTCGTGCATTAGATGACCGCCGCCCTGCACCGCAACGAAACTGGCATCTGGCATTTTCCGCTCGAGGTACTTGGCCGACCCGGCGTACTCGGGCCGGTCCGCGGTGCCAACCAAAACCAGAGTTGGCACAGTCAGCGCGGCCAGGCTTTCCATCACAACCCCATCCTCCTGGATGTTCAGCCCCGTTGCCTGAACCGGCACGCCGAACCGGTGGGCGTTCCTTCGAGACCGCTCGTTCCAAGCCTCCCGTTTGACCTCGTCGCGAAAGCCAGGCCCGGTGTTCAGCACAACCAGCGCCCTTGCTAGGTTCCTGCGGGTTGCGGCATGGGCCAGCGCCAGGTAGCCGCCAAGGGAATGACCAATCAGAACCGTCGAATCACCCACAGAGGCAATCACATCGTCAAGGTCAACGAGGGCCTTGTCTCGGCTGTATTCAGACGGATCGGCAGGCACTGGCGACTTCCCATGACCGAGCAAATCGAACCCAACAACGGTGTATCGGTCCTCCAGCAAAGTCATAACAGTCCGCCAGGTTGCAGAAGACGAGCCGACTCCGTGAAGGAAGACCAAACTGGGCCCCTCACCTCGCAATTCAACATGTACACGCATTGTCTTTCGAGGCTAGACGGAAAGCGTCACGCAGTGGGCCGCTGACCCAGATGGGCGAAGCCGTACCTGAGCTGAGAAAGCTGGGCCCAATACAAAGCGCGCCCAGTTGGGATGTATCACTGCCCACCAAGTGGTGGCAGAACCACCCAGTGGCCAGACATCCGCCCATCGCCGGGCCTTCCAAACGCTCAGTGACGTCCGGTACTGTGCGCTCCAAGAAGGAGTGTGGCAATTGTGCGGCCACGTGTGGGTGCGATGGCGCAAAAAACTTGGGCATACAGAAGCCGGGTGGCAGCAGCGTCTTTGCTGATCGCTGTTGGCCTGTTCGCGTTTCTTGATCGCCTCACCCGCCCTGGATTTGTGGCAGCTACGAATGCCACAACAATGAGTGTGCTTGGTGCCGTTCTGGTTACCGCTGGTGCGGTCTGCCTGGCGCTGCCATTCGAACGCAAGCGTTGGCGTTGGCGGCTTGCGCCTGGCGTGTTTGCCATCGCCGCACTCCTGGCCGCGATTCTGTTTGGAGATGTGGCGGCCGCTCCTGCAGCTGTTGTGGGCCTCACCGCTGTGGTGCTGATCATCCTGGCTTACCTAGGGTTTGTTGGACGAACCGGCGTGGCCCTTGCCTTTGCGCCTGTTCTTTTGGTGGTGCTTCTAATTGCCCGTCAGTCAGACCAGGAGTCGCTGTCGCTGGCGCTACCGCTGGTAGCTGTGCCCGTTGCCAGCGCGATCGCTGAACTGATCGCGGCGCTTTCCGCTAGGTCGGATCGAGCGAACGCCCGAGGCGATCAACGCATGTTGCAACTGGCGAGGCTGGAAGACGTGCTGCGCCACTTCCGACGGCCCGGATCGATCGTGCAAGGCGCTCATCAGGTAGCCGCCGCAGCCCGCGAGATCTTTGACGTTGATCGGTCAACCGTGGTGTTGCGAGACTCTCGGGGCAAGCTGATTCCGGTAACAATCGGGCCCTTCAGTAGGCGAGAACCAGCCCCCGACGTTGCCCAGATTGTTGCCGACACGATCGCAGGCGACGAGCCGCGCCTCGTTCCAACCGGCACCAACGGCACCATGCTGGTTCTTCCCCTTCCGGCCGCGGAGGCCCCGGCCGGCGCAGTTCTGGTTTACCCGGTCGTAACCGACGACCCAGAATTCACCCTTGACCTGGCCCGGCTGTTCGGGGTGCAGGTCGGGATTGCCATAGAGCACTTGTTTGTGATCGACGAATTGGCAAGGGCCACAACCAGGGACGAGCTCACAGGAATCGGCAACCGCCGTCATGCCGATGCGCTGCTGCGTTCGCTGCAACACGGCGACGCTCTGATCCTGCTGGACATTGACGGATTCAAACAGGTGAACGACACCCTTGGCCACACCGCAGGAGACCAAGTCCTTCGCGATCTCAGCTCGCATCTCAGAGATTGTCTTCGAGATTCCGACACTTCCGCCCGCCTCGGCGGGGACGAGTTTCTTGTGGTGGCCAGAAGAGCCTCTGCCGATCCCCTGGTCGTCGCCCAACGAGTACTCACCGGTTGGGCCGAGCGCGTCAGCGATTCCGCAACCGGCGGCGAGCTCAGCACCGGGGCGGCATCCACCACGCTCAGTGCCGGGGTTGCGCTTCATGTGGGCGGCGAAGCCACCCAGGCCACCTTCGAGCACGCAGACCGGGCTCTGTATCAGGCAAAGGCCAACGGCAAGAATCAGTCTCAACTGTGGGAGCAACCCGCTGACGAGGACGCCTCAACCTGACAGCTCGACGGACGGGCCATAGGCTCGGGCCATGACAGACACCGAGGTCTCGAGAGGTTTAGCCAGACCACCAAACTTTGAAGACGTCGCAGCCGAGCGGCAACATCGCCTGGAGCGTCTGGCCGCGTCGTTCCGCCTGTTCGGTCGTTTCGGTTTTGATGAAGGAGTGGCCGGGCACATTACGGCCAGAGACCCAGAGTTCACCGACCGGTTCTGGGTGAATCCGTTCGGCATGAGTTTCAAACAGATCCGCGTCTCCGACTTGATCTGTTTGGATCACAGCGGCACCGTTGTGGTTGGCAACGCTCCGGTCAACGGAGCCGCGTTCGCCATCCACTCCAGGGTTCACGCCGCCAGGCCCGACGTGGTGGCTGCCGCTCACGCCCATTCGATCTATGGCAGGTCTTGGTCAGTCTTTCGGCGGCCGCTTGAGCCGCTAACCCAAGACGCCTGCGCATTCTTCGAGGACCACGCCGTCTTTGACGACTACACGGGCGTGGTTCTTGATCCGGCCGAGGGCGACCGAATCGGAGCTGCCATCGGCGACCACAAGGCGGTGATTTTGTCTAACCATGGAAACCTCACGGTAGGTCGTACGGTCGACGAGGCAGCCTGGTGGTTCATCACAATGGAGCGGTCTTGTCAGGCCCAGTTGCAAGTGGCGCAATGCCAAGGTCTGAAGCCAGTGCCGATCGATGATGATCAAGCCAGAGCAACCGCGGCCATTGTTGGCAGCGAACTAGCAGGCTGGTTCAACTTCCAGCCGCTTTACAACTGGATCACAGAGCTAGAGCCCGACCTGCTCAGCTGAGGCTTTGGCGGGCTCGTGGACTGGGTCTACAAGATCAGCCACTACTGGGTGAAGGTTGACGATGGCAGCATCAACCTGGTCTTTCACTCCCGCTAAGGGCAGAACGTTAAGGACGCCCTGGCCGTTCTGAAGGATGTCGATCAGTTCTTCACCGCTGTGCACCACCACCGAGCGGGAGCCGTTGATCACCAGATTGGCCGAAGAGATGTCTTCCCCGAGTTGATCCCGGAGATAGGCGAAGGCGTCACGAATCATTTCCAGCCGGATGCCAGAATCAAGCAGGGTTTTGATGACTTTGAGATCGAGCAGATCTTGATAGCTGTAGCGACGTCGCGAGCCTGAGCCCTGGGCATCGGTAACCGAGGGCCTGATCAGGTGGGTGCGGGCCCAATAGTCAAGCTGGCGGTAGGTGATCCCTACGATCTCGGCAGTGCGTTTGCCAGAGAAGTTCTCGGCCACTGATTTGGGATTGGCAGATTCAGTGCTCATCGAATTCGTCCTCACGCTGCGAACATCCGGGTAATTATCGGCTGGTAATTACACTAGCATATTGGGGTCTGCTGCCGCAGACCCGCCTTCGGCCATCCATCTTGGCAGCTCAAAGCTCGTCGCCGACGGCGACCACGCGTGGCAGTCATATTGGGGTCTGCTGCCGCAGACCCGCCTTCGGCCATCCATCTTGGCAGCTCAAAGCTCGTCGCCGACGGCGACCACGCACGACTGAACCCTGATCGCGAAGTAGCTTGGGCAAGTCTGAGCGAAGCGACAGACTTGCCTGGCGGGGGTTCCAGGGGGCAGAGGCTCCTTACGCCGGAGCCCCCTGACTGAGACAAGCAGTGCGCCGTCAGGTGTTCGAATAGGCTCCGGCGGAAGGGTTTCCATTTCGAGGGAATAGTGACTGATTTGCCGAACAGAGCCAAAGCTGTTCTTGACAAGGTCTTCGGCTTCCCCGTGGCCGTGGAGTCGGTGGAACGGGTCGATGGTGGCCGCGGAGCGTTCAGCGAAGTCGAAAGGGTTTGCTACCACGACCAGGCTGGCTCGCGGCACTTCGTGGTTGTCAAACATGCTCGCCGCGATGCGAATGGCGAGGCGGCAATTGCGGCTGGCGCCTACCAGCGAGAGGCACTGGCATACGAAACAATCCTTCCCGCAACGGCTGGTATTCGCCGCCCGCACTTCCATGGCGCGGTGCGTCATTCGTCTGGTGCCGTCACGTTAGTGCTTCAGGATCTCACCAGTCACCGAGCGGTGGATCAGGTGCTTGGCCTGGCAGGCCGCGATGCGTTGGCAGTAGCCCTTGCATTGGTCGAATTGCACCAGTGGTGGGTTGAGCCGGCAAAACTGGAGGCACTGGACGTGCGCCGGGCCACGCCTTCAAAGCTGGCCCCGGAAGGCCTGCAGGCCGGTCTCGCTGCCGTGAAGGACCAATGGGGCAGCCACATCGACAAGTCCACATTGCCTGTCTTGGCTGACCTGGTTGATCAACGGCAGGCAGCAGTGCATGCGTTCACCGGTGAAACCGGACAGACCCTCTGTCACGGCGACCCAAGGGCAGATAACGTCGTGTTCGACGACGTGGGCGCAGCTGTGGTGTTCGACTGGCAACAGATGGCTGTTCAGTTCGGCGAGGCCGACTTGGCGTGGCTGTTGGCTACCAGCACAACAGCTGAGGTTCGTCGTGAAATCGAGGCCGACGTAGTGGCCACCTACGCCATTGCCCGAGCGCAGGACGCAGCAACAACCTGGCGCCGGTATCAGCTTGGGATGGTCCTGCCCGGCCTTGCCGTTTTGTTCCTGGCTCAACGACAGGCAGACACCCCGCGGGCCAGCCAGCTGGTGGCCACCAGCCTCAACCGAATCGCAACAGCGGTTTCAGACCTTGGGGTGGTTGACCTGGTCAAGGGTTAGCCATCTCTGGCTACTCGGTCGGGCCCTTGAAGTCGTCTGGGCTGACCTCGTCGAGGAAGCGGCGAAGCTCTTCAACAATCTCTTCTTCGTCTTCCTCGCTTTGCTCGGCCTCTTCGATGCCTGCGTCGTCGACCAGGCTCTCCTCGGCAAAGATTGGCGTTCCGGTTCGCACAGCCAGCGCAACCGCGTCTGACGGCCTCACGCTCATCGACATTGCCTCGCCAGTGCCGTCGCGCAAGTACAGCTCGGCATAGAACGTGCCTTGGCGCAGTTCGGTGATCACAACCCGCTCCAGCTTGGCCCCGAGCCTGCCAAGTATGTTGATTACAAGGTCATGTGTCATCGGGCGGGCTGTCTTGGTTTCGGAGAGCGCAAGGTCGATGGCGTGCGCCTCGGGTCCTCCGATGTAGATGGGCACAGTCCGCCTGTTTCCCGCTGCTTCTCTGAGAAGAAGAATCGGGGCATTTGTCGGCATCTGAACCCTGACGCCGACCAGCTCCATTTCGATCGTCATAGTCTCAACGGTAGCCGGTTACTTGGCCCCGCACCGACCAAGCGCTCAGGTTGGTGGTAGCTGGTTCTGAGTGATCTGTCGCATCAGGATGGCCCGGAGACTGGCCCCGAGGTCAAGCAGGTCATCCATTGTTTCGACCGACTTGCGGCGCGTCTCGGGATCTCTGCGGTGACGAAGTGGTTCAACCACTTGCGCCAGCAACGCAACCTCACGTTCAGCTCCAACCTGGAACGTGCGCAGGTGCCTTGGGTCAAGCCCAAAGGTGCGGAACTGGGCGGCGTGACGGGCGATGGTAAGCGCCGCGCTGTCATACAGAACGGTTGGGCCGACTGCTCGGCCCGAGATCAGGTCGAATCGTTCCAGATCTCGGATCATTGCCACGTCGCAGCCGGACGAGGCAGCGATTTCGTCGAGAGTGAGGGCAACGCCCGGTTCGGAGTTGGCCATTGCTTCCTGCGCCGGGGATGGCCCGACGGCGTCTGCGGATTCGGGGTGAGAGGCATCAGGCTGCGAGGCAGAGCTTGGCTCGCCTGCGACAGCTTGATCGGTCCAACCCTCGGCGGCCTCACCCTCCGGTGCTCCAACGACCGGCTGGGTCTCAGCTCGGGCTCCGGCCTCGGTGGCGCGAATGTCGATTACGGGCGCCAACAGGGTCATCTGCGCATCTTCGTGTCCGGTGACTGGATCTGCCAGACTCGCCTCGGCCGCCACAAGCGTGGTGGCCTGCCACTCGCCAGCCTCAAGCCGATCACGTATCACCTTCAACGGTAGGTAATGATCTCGTTGCTGGGTAAGAATCCATTGCAGGCGATCGAAGTCGCTCTGGTAGAACCGCCGGTAGCCCGAGGGGGTACGTTCCGGGTTGATCAGTCCCTGGCTCTCGAGGAACCGAATCTTTGAGATCGTGACCTCAGGGAATTCATCTTGTAGCAGCGAAAGTACCTCGCCTATTGACCAGTAGCTCTGAGAGCGATCACTCATCCGTCGTCTTCTGTCTCGTCGCCCAGTGCCACGTACACTAATTTGAACTTCCCAACCTGAAGCTCGTCTCCGTCCTTCAGCAGCGCGTGGTCTACCCGCTCACGGTTGACGTAGGTGCCATTCAGGCTGCCTGCATCGCTCACTTCATGACCCTGGGGGGTAATCCGAATCTCGGCGTGCCGGCGTGACACGGTGATGTCGTCGAGAAAGATGTCACTCTTAGGGTGCCGACCGATTGCCACTTTCTCTGTGTCGAGGGCCATCCGGCTGCCCCGCTTGGCTCCCTGGCGCACAATCAGCATCCCCAGGCCCGGAGGCAGGTCTACGGGCCCTGCCAACTCGGTCGACAGAGTTGGGTCGATCACCTCAGTGTGATGATCAGCGGCAGGCGAAAGCCCTTTCCCGCAGGAGCTGCAGAACTTCGCTCCCAGCGGGTTGCGATAGTCACAGGAGGGGCAGGGACTGGCGCTCATCCGGCGGTGAGCCCTCGGTAACCCTCGGCGTCAAGAAGACCGGAGAGGTCTGCCTCCTGATCAAGTTCGATCACACAAATCCAGCCCTCGCCGTACGGATCTTCGTTGAGCCGCTCTGGCGAGTCGGCAAGATCGCCGTTTGCCTCAACGATCGTGCCTGCCAACGGGGCATAGATGTCAGAGACCGATTTGGTTGATTCGACTTCACTCATGGAACCACCAGGCACTACGACTAGCCCGACTTCTGGTAGCTCAACATAGACCACGTCGCCAAGGGCGTCCTGTGCGTAGTCGGTGATTCCTATGCGAACCCGGTTTTCATCTTCGAAGCGCAACCACTCGTGGTCGCTTGAGTACTTGAGCTCTTCAGGAACGTTCATTGCCCGAACGCTACCGCACCAACCGGCCTGCGGCAGCCTCATCGCCGACGTATCGCCGGGATGTACTGAACCAGGAGCGAGTAGAAGCCGAAGGCGAGGCCAGGAACAGCGCAGATCCAGGCCAACCACACCAAGGCGGGCGCGTAGGAGAGGGTGCTCTCAGAACCAAGGAAAGCGGGAAAGGCAAACATCAGGGCGAAGGCCGCGTTCTTTCCCTCCTTTGTTACCGCCAGCGTTCCAGCCCCGACAGCAACCGAAACCAAAGCGGCAACAGCGACCAGAACCTCCCTAAGGAGGGCCAGAGCGGCAACCAGCAACGGGATTGAGCCGTCGATCACGATGGCCGGGATGGCAACGAAGAACATCAGCCGGTCAACAGTGGGGTCGAACAGTCTCCCAAACTCACTGGCCATGTCGAAACGGCGGGCGATCCAACCGTCGATCCAATCGGTGGCCCCTAGCGCAGCCAGCAGCCAGGCGGCCGCGGCCCGATTCTCCCTGCCAAAAAGAAGCCATAGAAAGAGGGGAATGCAGAGCAGCCTGGTGAATGTAAAGAGGTTTGGCCAGGTGAGAATTTCTTGCCTGGTGAAGACAGATCGAACCGGAGGGTTGCCGGGCTCGCTCATGGCCTGAAGAAGAGGGAAACGCCGTTCTCCCTGTCGTCAACGATCAGTTCAAAGCCGCCAAGGGATTGCATGCGTTCGGAAAAGTCGTCACGTCGCTCGTCAGTCCTTGGTGGCAGGTCGCGCTCAACCACAAGCACGGCGCGAACGTCGAAGGCGTCGAATTGCACAGACGGCTGTCGGTCGGTCTGCAGCGGATAGAGCCAAGGCCGTTCGGCCAGCGGCCCAAGAGCGCTTGGCGAAGCCCGAACAGCAACATCGGAACCAAGCATGCTTGCGGCATCCACGATGGCTTGCTCAACAGTGTCGGGTTCGCCCCACGTCCACGGCTTGTCGTATGGCGACAGAGGCGAGGAGCTGATGAAGGCCAGGGCCGCCGCCGCCGTCAGAGTTGCCAAGATCCGGACATCTACAAACACCCGCCTCACCCCCATGTCGCCCAGCCGATTAAGGGCGTACGGAGCAGCAATGAACATGAAGGCCAGAAGCAGGGCATTCCGCTCACCAGAAGCGTCGCCTCCAACCGTCTCAGCAATCAAATACAGGGCTCCGAGAGGCACGGCAGGCATCAAGTAACGAAGCGACAGCAGAGGAATGAAGATCAGTGGCGCCAGAAGGCCAACCAGAAGATTCACGTTCGGCCTTGACGTGAGATCGGTTAACAGGTCAAGCGGGTTTCGAACCATGTTGAGGAAAACTTCGCCAAGCGAATCTCCGTATTCTCCGTATTGACCGGTTACCGCCGCATCGCCAAAGAGCGGCTGCACCACCAGTAGCAAGCCAAGGCCCCAGATGAGCCCGACCCCTAGGGTCCACAGGCCTGCCCGGCGTTCACCGTCGCCAAGTAGAACAAATCCCCAGAGCCCAAGGGCCAAGCCGAGGTCGGCCCGGCACGCAAGTACAACCACTACGAAGCACCAGTACCAAAACCATCTCTTTTGGGCCCCGAAGTAGGCAACGGCAAGCAGCGCGGGAACAGCAAGAGCTTCCGGCCTGAAACTCTCTGTGGCGAGGCGGTTTGTTACGGGGTGTAGGGCGTAAGCCGCTACGAGGGCGCTGGCGGCTCCGATTCGCAGATTGGCCACTCGTCTGGCCAGGAACCAAAGTGGGATGACTGCGGCGGCAATGGCTATTGACTGGGCAATCAGCAGCGTCTTTGCCACTGGGAAGATCACGCCAACAGCGGCCAGCGGATAAAGGATGAACGACCAGTGCAGTTCGAGGAGATGAACCTGGTCGCCAAACAAGGAGGCCTCGGGTCGGAATCCCTCGCCTAGAAGCCAGACGCCTTGGGTGTATGCCGCCAGGTCGGGCCCAGCGTCAAGCGCCGCCAGACGGGCCAGATTGAGCCAGCTGAACACCACAGCCAGCGCCACGGCAACCAGCAGCGGGATCCAGCGATCCCCCGCGCCTGCCTCCAGACGGGCCTGAATACGCACAATCAGGCGCCGGGATCGACGCTGGATCGAAAGCTCACTCACGGCGTATCTCGCTTGACCGGATTGGTTAGTTCACTGCCCTTGTTCTGAACACGGTTGACAGCGGTTGACACCGGATGCATTTGAAGTAGCGCCTCTGGGGCGGGTACCAGGAGGCTGCCAACGACACCAAGATCAGACTGGGGATCCAGCCACTCATCCCACGCATTTGGCGGGATCATCACCGGCATGCGGTCATGCACGGGCTTCATTGTGTTGTTGGCAGCGACGGTAAGGATCGTGCAGCTGTCTACAGGGTCTGTGTCTGGCAGGTCTTTGCCTTCTTCGTCCTTTGAAATCCAGCGCTCCCACAGGCCTGCGAACACCAACGGCTCTTCGTCTGGTCGGTAGATGAAGTATGGCTGCTTGGCTTTTTGTCCGTCTACTTTGGCCCATTCGTAAAACCCGTCGGCCGGAATTAGGCACCGCCTCTTGCCGAAGGCCCGCCGAAACGCCGGTTTGTCGGCAACGGTCTCGGATCGGGCGTTGATCATGCGAGACCCGATTTTCAGGTCTTTCGCCCAGAACGGCACCAATCCCCACCTAAGGGTTGCAAGGCTGCGTTGGCCTTCCCTGGCCCGGACAGCGTAAACCGAGGTGGTTGGGGCAACGTTGAAATTGTCTTCAAGTACCTGCTGTGGAGCTGCGGTGTTGAAGTACTTAGTACTTGGCCAGCTCATCTGGCGGTGAGGCAGAAACGAAGCGACCGCACATGACTGGAACCGTAGCCGCCGCAGCCGAAAGCTGAGACCACTGGGCTAACGAAGCGGCGAGTAGGCCGCGAGCTAGACCCGGATGCCGGTTAGCTCGCAGTGCCGATTAGCAGAGTGTCAAGCGCGGTGCGTTCGCCGTCGTCTGTTTGCACGGTCCGTTTTGCTACCTCTGCGGTTTGGATCTTTAAGCCAGCGTTTTCAACGAGGGCTGCCGTCTCGTCAAGGTCATAACAGAGGTCGAGGTCTTGCGGTCCGCCGTGACCGTTGGCGAGATTTGTCTTATCGTGGGCAATCAGAAAGAACGTTCCCCCAGGGCCAACCCAGCTTGCCCCGCGCCGAACGGCAGTTTCCCTGTCGGCCTGGTGCAGTTGCAGGTAGGACAGCAGAACCAGACCCACCTTGTCGTCTGGCTGCCAGGTCAGGGCGTCTGCGCAGATGAAGTCAACTTCAACGTTGTTGTCTGCGGCCAGTCGACGGCCTTTGTCGAGGCCAACGTCTGAGAAGTCAACCGCCCGCACCTGCCAGCCCCGCCCGGCAAGCCAGACCGCATTTCGCCCTTCGCCAGCAGCTAGGTCAATTGCGGTGCCGGGAGCCAACTCGGTTAGGTGTTGCTCTACGAACTGGTTGGGGGCGCTCTTCCACATGTATTCGCGAGCCGCGTACTGCTCATTCCAGAATTGGTTGTCCACCTTCAAAGCACCTCCAGTGCTCAGCCCATGGCTTCGTAGGCGGCCAGAATGAGACTTTGCTCTCTTGGGTCGCCAAGGAGGCCGTCGGCCATGCGGTTCATTACGTAGGCAATGGTCATTCGGCGCTCGGTGTCGACGATGATTCTTGAACCACCCCAGCCACCCCAATAGCAGATGGGGCCCTCCGGAATAG
>QIKW01000145.1 GCA_003231975.1 Acidimicrobiia bacterium | reverse complement strand
GGGGCCACGAACCTCCGGGCGGCTGGCGAGTTCATGAACTACGTGTACGACCCGGTCCAGGCCGCCCAGATTACAGCATGGGTTGGCTATGTCTCCCCTGTTCTCGGCGTGCAGGACGAGCTGCGCAGGCAAGGCGGCGACCTCGCTGCATTAGCCGAAGATCCGCTGCTGTTTCCAGACGACGAAACCCGGTCACGGCTGTTTGCCTGGGGTGGCCTCAGCCCAACAGACGAAGACACCCTCGAAGCCGAGTTCGGCGAACTACTCCTGTAACCGTTCACCAAGGACCGCATGCCAAAATCTATGCACAGCTACACCCCAGAAACCGATGAGCTGGCAGACCGGCTGGTCGGTTACGCGAGGGCCCGCACCAGGCTTGACCCCATCCCTCTTGACCAACCAAGAACCGAAGCCGACCTGGCCCAGGCCTGCGGGCCAACCATTACCCCTTCAGGGATTGGGGAGACAAGGCGTTCGAGTTGTTCAGGGATGTTCTGGCTCCGGCTTGTCTGTCTGTTGACTACACCCGCTACCTCTCGTTTGTTCCTGCTGCCCCTACCGAGGCGGCCGTGCTGTTCGACCTTGTGGTTGGGGCCTGCAGTATCTATGGCGGGTCTTGGATCGAGGGAGCAGGGGCCGCCTACGCCGAAAACGAGGCACTTCGCTGGTTGAGCAACCTGGCAGGCCTCCCAGCCGAGGCAGGTGGTGTGTTCGTCCCTGGCGGCACGATCGGTAACCTGTCAGCCATGGTTGGGGCCCGCAAGGCGGCCATCGCCAGCTTCGAAGCCGCAGGCAAGCCGCTGCCTCAGCGTTGGGCCTTTGTGGTTTCCCAGACCGCTCACTCCTCGGTCCCTTCGGCAGCCGAGGTAATGGGGGTCGATGTGATACGGGCCGAAACCGACAGCCGCCGAAGGCTGACAGGAGACACCGTTGACGCCGCCCTCAGCCAGCACGGCGACCGGGTCTGCGGAGTGGTTGCAACCGCGGGTTCAACCAACCTGGGTGTGGTGGACGATCTGGCGTCGGTTGGCGCTCTGTGCCGAGAGCGAGATGTCTGGTTCCATGTCGACGCCGCGTACGGCGGAGCCGCTTTGGCTGCGCCCCAGGCACGGGCACAGTTCTCCGGAATTGAGCACGCCGACTCGCTCATAATCGACCCTCACAAGTGGCTGTTCGCCCCATACGACTGCTGCGCTCTGATCTGGCGCAACCCCGATCAGGGCAGGGCCGCTCACGCTCAGCACGCCGGTTACCTGGAGTTTCTCAACGCCTTTGGAGACTGGAACCCGTCTGACTTTGCGATCCAGCTAACCAGGAGGGCTAGGGGCCTACCATTCTGGTTCTCGCTTGCCACCTACGGCAGCGATGCTTACGGCACGGCCATCCAACTGACCATCGACCTGGCCCGAGAAGCAGGCCGTCAGGTGGAGGCAGCCGATCACCTTCGGTTGGTGTGGGAGCCTCAGCTCAGCATCGTTGTGTTTGAACGGATTGGCTGGGATGGAGCTCAGTATCAAGCCCGATCTATAGAAATGATGAACGAGGGGTTGGCGTTTGTTGTACCAAGCAGGCACGACGGCAAGCCGGTGTTTCGGTTCTGTTTCATAAATCCGCGAACCTCGACCGAAGACATCGCTGTCATCATCGACGCCCTCCGGTAGCAGCCGAACCCAAACGTTCCAGTTTGAAGAAACCGCGAAACTTCCGCCTGTCTGTGACGACAGATTCGTGTGGACCGACGCGTGGTAATCCCCGGACTCCGAGCCATCTTCGATCATGCCTGGCTGAACGTGCTGGTTGGCAAGATCGTGCCGATGCTCTTATTCCTTGCCCTGTTCAAAGCCATCGGAATAACGCCTGCCGTGCTGGCCGCCCTGGCTTGGTCGCTTGGCGTGGTGGCCTATCAGCAGACGAAAGGTCACCGAATCGCGGGCTTGGTCATTCTCAGCATCATCGGCAACACGGCAAAGACAATCGTCGCGATCTCAACCGGAAGCATCCTCGCCTACTTCATCCAGCCAACCATCTCAACAACTTTGATCGGAACGGCCTTCCTGCTGTCGGTGCCACTTGGGCTGCCGCTGGCCCAGCGACTCGTTTATGACTTCTGCCCGTTCGACGAGGCAACAACAAACGAGCCCGCGTTCAACGCGTTCTTCCCGAAGCTCTCGCTCTTGTGGGCAGCCACCTCATTGCTGAACGGGGCGGTAACCCTGTATTTGCTGCTTACTCAATCCATCACATCGTTCGTAATAATCAAGTCATTCCTTGGGCCGGCTAGCACCGGCGCCACGATCGCCATTGGCCTCTGGTGGTTCCAGCGCAGCATGGCCAGCCAAGGAGTGGAAGTTGTGCTGACCCGTAAGGTCAGTCGGCCTGCCGCGATCTGATCTCGTCAACAATTGCAGGGACTACCTCGTGCAGATCACCGATAACTGCGTAGTCGGCCTTAACCACCATGTTGGCATCGGGGTCTGTGTTTATTGCCAGGATCTGCTTGGCCGCCGACGCGCCGACCCAGTGCTGAATGGCGCCCGAGATTCCGGTGGCGATATAGATCTCAGGGGCGATTCGGGTGCCTGTCTGGCCCACCTGGTCAGAGTGCGGCCGCCACCCGTTGTTGGTTACCGCCCGCGAGCAGCCAACCCGCCCGCCAAGCAGTGAGGCCAATTCCTCAAGCGGGGCAAAGGCTTCTGGGCTGCCAACACCTCTGCCTCCACCAACCACAACGGCGGCGGTAGCCAAGGAAACTCCGGCCTCGGCAATCTCCCTGCCCTGCACAACGGTGCGGGCCAAGTCTTCGGCCAGATCAGGTTTGAAGGAGCGTTGTTCGGGTTGGCCCGCATCGGCCTCGGTCGGCTCTACCGCGTGGTGAGAAACCGAGATCATCTTTATGTCGGCTGTTAGGGCAGTTTGCTCGAGAAGCGACCCGCCCCACTGCACTCGTGTGATCTCGGTGCCAGCTTCTGACAACTCGATGCAGTTGGCAACAAAGGGTAGATCGAGCCGTGCCGCGGCTTGAGCCATCACCTCGTTTCCCCTGCTGGTGCCACAAGCCAACACCATCTCTGGCTCCTCAGTTTGAATCAACTGCGCGAGGGTCTCGCCCCAGGCCTCGGGACCAAAGTCTCCGTTCAGCAGTTCGTGGTCTGCAATATGAACAGTTGTTGCCCCGAACTGCGCCAGCCGATCGGCCAGGTCGAAGTCTCCGCAAACCAGAACGGCTATTTCGTCACTGAGCGAACGGGCGAACGTGAGCGCTTCCAGGGTGGCGTCGACCAGAGTGCCTCGCTCGTGTTCGCCAACAACCAGCACTTCGGTAAATGAACTCACCTACAGCACCCCCAGTTCGTCAAGTAGGTCTACAACCGCTGGGGCCGCAGCAGGGCCTTCACCAAGGCGCACAACATTGGACGCCTTCTGCGGAGGTTGAATCAGACCCAAAGACGTCTGCCCGTCAAGCCCATCCGGCTCGGATTCGCCCGGCTGGAACTGGGTGATCTCGGCCTTCTTGGAGGCCAAACGGCCCTTCATTGTTGGGTACCGAGGCAGGTTCAGGCCCTCCTTCACGCCCAGAACCGCCGGGGTCGGCAGTTTGTAGATCTCAAGGCCGCCGTCGATCTCGCGCTTTGCAGTAATCGCCGGGGCTTCAAGCTCGAGGTCTATCCCCTTGATCGCAGTCACGATTGGCCTGCCAAGACCTACCGCAACCCTGATGCCAACCTGGAAACCGCCAGAATCTGCGCTCTCGTTACCAAAAAGGATGAGGTGGAAGGGCCCGTCGGCGGCTTCAAGCGCGGCAACAGCGGCCCCAATCGCCCTGGCTGTTCGCTGGGGATTCACCGCTTCGCCGTCTGTCTTGACCAGAACAGCCTTGTGGATTCCCAGCGAAACTGCGTAGCGCAACTGCTCTTCTGCTTCCTCCGGGCCGACCGTAAGCACCGTTGCCTCTCCCCCGGCTTCCTGGGTGAGTTGAATGGCTGCTTCGACTGCGCACTCTTCATGCGGGCTCATTGCGAAACCGAGGTGGGCTGTGTCGATGCGCTGGCCGTCGTCTGTGAGGTTGATTCTGGCTCCCGGGGCGGGAACCCGTTTAATGCAGACCAGCACCCGAAGCTCAGAGGCATCAATCCGAGAAGTCTGTTCGGCTGTCACGTCAGCTCTTCAAGCGGCTGTCTTCAGGGTCAAAGACCGAACCGTCGATGGCACCAACCTTCACCGGGAAGTACTCGTTCTGATACATCACCTGGAGGTCGGTGCCAATCACGGCCAACTCATTTGGCAGGTAGCCGAGCAGCAGGTGCTTGCCAACAGACGGGCCGGGGCCAGCAGAGCAAACTCTGGAAGCCCGGCCGTGGCTGTCGACGATCCGCGCACCGTCCAATGTGAGAAGCGGTTCGTTGCCGCCCATCATGAACCGCTTGCGGCCCGCGCTGTCGGTGTGGTCCTCGACCGTGAGGGTGCACATCTGAACTTCAGGACCATCCTGGCGGGCTTTAAGGTAAGCCTCCTTGCCAATGAAGTCTGAAGCCTTCACCTTTGGCCTGGCCAAACCAGCCTCGACCGGGCTGTACTCGCTTTCAAGTTCGTTGCCCATCAAGCGGTAACCCTTTTCCAGCCTGCCCGACGTGCCGTAGACACCGCCGCCGGTTGGCCTCAGACCCAGGTCGGCGCCCGCAACCACCAGGGCATCCCACAACGCGGGGCCGTTGCCCCAAGCGGTGTAAATCTCCCAGCCGGTGTCGCCAACGTAGGAGATCCGAAACAGCGTGGCCTCAATTGGCCCCGAGGCTGTTTGGAGAATGACGGTGCGAAGCGAGCCGTATGGCGATCCGGCCTGGCTGAGATCCTGGTCGGTGAGCTGAGCCAGAACAGCTGGAGCGTTCGGACCCCACAAACCAAGGGTTGTGACATCGAGGGTGATGTTGGCAAACGCTACCGAACCGTCCTGAGGCATCAACTTCTTCACCCAGAACTGGTCTCTGCCTCCGTCGAAAACGCCGGTGACTATCTGCACTGTGTTCTCAGCTGTTCGCATCATGGTGAGATCTGAATGGAAGCCGCCGTCTGGGGTGAGCCAGGGGGTGTAGACCGAGCTTCCGACGGGCTTGTCGACCTTGTTGACAGCTAAGTGATCGGCGAAGGCAACCGCTCCAGGGCCGGTCAGCTCATAAATCTGGAACGCACTTAGATCAACCAGACCACAGTTTTCACGCAAGTTCAGGTGCTCGCCGGTTGAGATCGGGCTCCACCACCGATTGTCCCACTCAACCTCTCGCTCCTGAAGCTCATAGCGCTGAACGAGGTCGGCGTTGGACTGGTACCACTGAGGCCGCTCCCACGTGCGGGCGGCAAAGAACTCGGCCCCAAGTGCCTCCTGTCTGGAGAAGTAGGGGCTCACCTGGAGGTTGCGACGGCCGGCCCACTGCTCGGCCGGATGCACAATTCCGTAGGTCTTGACGAAGTGCTCGGTAGCCCTGGCCCAGATGTGCTCGTCAGACTTTTCTTCTTCGTAGAAACGGGCAATGTCGGCGCCGTGGGCGTCGATCACTCTCGGATAGCCGTGGGTCATCCACTCGGCAACAACCTGGGCCATTCCGGGCCCTTCCTTAACCCACACCGCAGCAGCCGACCAAAGGTTTCTGACCTCGGGGATCTCGCCAAGACAGGGCATCGTGTCTGGGGTCAACGACAGCAATCCGTTGATTGCGTACTTGATCTCGGCGTCGCCAAGCATGTCCATCAACTCGATGGCGGTTTCCATCTGTGGGTCGAAATCGTCAGGGGTAAACGGCATCTCGGTTGGCGACAGGGCGGCTGCGTCGTTGGACGGGATCTCGTCTGGGTGGTGCAGAATTGCCCGGTGACCATACGAGCCGACTTCCATGGACCCAGAAC
This sequence comes from Acidimicrobiia bacterium, assembly GCA_003231975.1. GTDB lineage: Bacteria > Actinomycetota > Acidimicrobiia > Acidimicrobiales > SZUA-35 > SZUA-35. The sequence goes on along the minus strand of QIKW01000145.1, from coordinate 34,197 downwards.
TCTGACGTTCGTAACAGAACGTGTCCATGTCTCGCACAATCGGATAGCCAATCTCGTTGTTGGTTTCGGCTAACACGTCCATCGGTCCAACGTCGGCCATCTGGTGCACGGCAGGCACCAGCGGAATGTATGCCCCAGCCAGATTGGCGATTCGGTTGCTCCACACACCGCAGGCAATCACGACGTACTCGGCCTCGATGGTCCCTTTGTCGGTCACCACGGCCTTGATCTTTGTCTGGCCCTCAATAGGAGTTTCCTCGGTTATCAGGTCAAGAACTTCGGTGTTGGCGAACACCTTCAGTGCCTCTTGCTCGAGCGCCAGGTTGCGCATCTGAGTTCCTGTTTCGAGGGAATCAACCACCGAGACAGACGAGCAGTAGAAACCGCCGAGGATCACTTCTTCGTTGATGAAGGGAACCAACTCTTTCACCTCGCCCGGTGTCAGCAGGCTGGCCTCAACCCCCCAGGCTTTCGCCGAGGTCATCCGACGCGCCAGCTCATGCATTCGCGCTTCGGTTCGAGCCACCTCGATTCCGCCAGAGTCGACGCTGAGGCCTAGATCTCGAAACTGGTTGGCGCTCTGAACGCCAAGCAGCGCCATCTCCTTGTTGTGATCAACCGGGAAAATGAAATTCGAAGCATGGCCCGTTGAGCCCCCCGGGTTAGGCAAGGGGCCCTTGTCGATCAGCACAATGTCGGTCCAGCCGAGCTGGCTGAGGTGGCCAACCAGGCAGCTGCCAACAATTCCGGCACCAATAACGACAACCTTGGATTTGGCTGGCAATTCGCTCACATCAGGCCTCGGTCTTCAAGAAGGGCAATAAAGAGAATACTTCCACGATGCGGTAGGCTTCTGTATCGTGGGACTGCTCGACGATACTGGGGTACGCTCCCGCTGTCCACGGCAAGAGCCGTGACCGAGACAGGACTGTCCACGGCCCAAGCCGTAGTCCGAACAGTACTACGCCCAAGAACGCGCGTTTCAAAAGGAGTGCCCCAGCCAATGAGCTTCCCGACCGATCTGGAGATAGCCAAGCGGGCAGAGTTGTTGCCGCTGCCAGAGATAGCCGAACAGTCCGGAATTCCCGTGCACATGCTTGAGCCGTATGGCGTTGGCGCAGCCAAGATTGGGCTGGACGCAATCGAGGCAATGTCGGAACGCCCAAGGGCAAAGTACGTCGTGGTCTCGGCCATAACGCCAACGCCTCTTGGTGAGGGGAAAACCACCACGACCGTTGGCCTTGGTCAGGCGTTCAAACACATTGGCTCCACGGCAACCATCGCCATCCGTCAGCCGTCAATGGGCCCAACCTTTGGGATCAAGGGCGGCGCCGCGGGCGGTGGCTACAGCCAGGTGGTGCCAATGGAGTTGTTCAACCTGCACCTCACCGGAGACATGCACGCTGTTACCGCCGCCCACAACCTGTGCTCGGCCATGCTCGATGCCCACCTGTTTCATGGCAACGACGCCGGGTTCGACCTTCACAACATCACCTGGCGTCGTGTGCTTGACGTGAACGATAGGGCCCTGCGAAACGCCGTGATCGGTTTGGGCGGTCGCCTCGACGGAGTGCCAAGGGAAACCGGCTTCGACATTACCGCAGCCTCTGAGGTGATGGCGGCCCTAGCTCTGGCCACCTCAATGAAGAACCTGAGAGAGCGGCTGGGCCGAATAGTCCTTGGCTACAGCAAGGCCGGAACGCCAATCACAGCCGAGGAGATCGGCGTGGCAGGCTCAATGGCTGTGATCCTTCTTGAAGCAATCAAACCCAACCTGATGCAGACGCTTGAGAACACCCCGGCTCTGGTGCACACGGGCCCATTCGGCAACATCGCAACTGGGAACTCATCAATTGTTGCTGATCGAATCGGCATTCACATGTCGGATTTTCTCTTAACCGAGGCTGGCTTCGGGGCAGACATGGGGGCAGAGCGGTTCTTCAACATCAAGTGCCGATACTCCGGCCTCGCCCCAGACGCCGCAGTACTGGTGGCCACCGTTCGAGGGCTGAAGGCGCATTCTGGCAACCATCGCATAGTTGCTGGCAAGCCTCTGCCGCCTGCTCTGTTGGAAGTGAACCCAGACGAAGTGCACCAGGGAGGAGACAACCTTCGCAAGCAGCTGGAGAACATGCAGATTCATGGCGTCACCCCGGTTGTTGCCATCAACGTCTTCCCTGGTGACCACGATGAAGACGTTGCGGCCATTCACGAGATTGCCGACGAGTACGGCGCCAGAGCGGCTGTATCAACTCACTTCGCAGACGGTGGAACCGGCGCAACCGATCTGGCTGAGGTGGTAAAGGAAGCCGCCGACGAAGAGTCACACTTTGAAGTTCTGTACCCAGACGAGATGCCCATCCGAGACAAGATTCGTACCGTGGCCACCAAGGTGTACGGCGCAGACGGCGTTGAGTTCTCACCTGCCGCCGACAAGCAGATCGACACCTACGAGGCAGCAGGTTTCGGCGAGCTCCCGGTTTGCATTGCAAAAACCCACCTCTCCCTCAGCCACGACCCGAAACTGAAGGGTGCCCCAACCGGATGGATCCTCCCCGTTCGCGAGGTCCGAGCCAGCGTTGGCGCCGGGTTCGTCTACCCGATCTGTGGAGACATGCGCACCATGCCGGGGCTGGGAAAAACCCCAGCAGCCAACAAGATCGACCTTGACTTCACCAACAACCCAAACGGCGAAATTGTTGGTCTCAGCTGAATGGGCTTCTCTCTTAAGCGGCCACGCACTGCTGCCCAGTTCGAAGAGACGCCAAGCCAGTTGGCACACCGCCTTCATCTGACAAAGACATTCACAACCGAAGTGGTTCCAATGAGAAGCCTGGAAACGGCTAGGCAGAGCCTTCGAGCGGGTTCATCGTTGTCAATCACCTGCTCACCGGTGAAAGGAATTGAGGAAACCCAGCGGCTCACAGAAGAGTTCCTGGCCCAGGGCTTCGATCCAATCCCACACTTCTCAAGCCGCCTGGTCCGAGACCGCAACCACACTCGCCTTCTTGGCAATTGGTGCCGGGAAGCCGGCGTAGCGAAGGTTCTGGTGGTCGGAGGCGATGGAGACCCCAAAGGCAGCTACTCCGCAGCAGCAGAGTTCCTAAGCGACTTCTTGGGCACCGATCATGGGCTGGAAGCCATCGGCGTACCCGCCTATCCAGACCATCATGCCTTCATTCCAGACCAGCAACTGCATCAAGCTCTCCACCAAAAACAAGCGCTCCTAGCCGACGCCGGCGTCACCGGCTGGTGCAGCACACAGATGTGCTTTGATGCAGAGGTCGTCGAGAAATGGATACGCAACGAGCGGGCCGCCGGTCTCACCCTCGGGATCCACCTTGGCCTCGCCGGTGTTGTCGACAAGGCAAAGTTGATCTCAACCGGAGCCAGAATCGGGCTAGGGCAAAGCCTGAACTATTTGAGGAAGAACCGCTCTGCCATCGTGAAGATGATGGCCTCAACCGCCTATGACCCGAACGACCTTCTGCTGCCCCTCAGCCAGGCCAACCTCGAACTCGGCGTCGAGAAACTCCACGTGTTCACCTTCAACCAAGTAGCCGCCACCGAAGCCTGGCGCGAGGTCACATTGGGGTCTGCTCCCACAGACCCGCCTCCGGCCATCTGAGTCGGGGGTTCCTAGCCAGGCCTGATCCGCCGGAGCCCCCGGGAACTCTCCGAGTTCCTAGCCAGGCAGGATCCGGCTTCGCCGGTCCTGCCTGAAACAAACTGGCGCCGGCGAGTTTTGGAGCGAAGCGAGAAAGACTCGGGAAGAGACGAGGCCGTCAGGCCGAGGAACGACGCGGACAAAAGACTCTACACCCCGGCAATATTTGTGCCGATGGGTAGAGGTCGTGAAACGCTTCCCCGCGCTCATTCTGATTGCCTGGCTCGGCACTTTCCCGTTCATCAGCTCAGCCAGCGCCGCCCCAGATGGAACACCCATCGTCTTTGCCGATTCCCCCGACGAGACTTCAGACGATGAGCCCAATGAGCCCGCAGAGGATGGCCCCCAGGAAGAGCCAGACCTTAACGTTGAGGGGCTGGACCTTGAAGAGGCTGCCCTCTTTGCCATTGCTTTCGACCCTTGGCTGCTAACCGACGGTGAAATTCCCATTCGTCGCGAAATGGTCGTTACCAACCGCCGACAAAGAGACGCTCAACTTGTAGAGGCCGACGCCAAGGTGGCTGAAGCCGTTGGCATTCAGGATGCCCTTGAGGTTGAGCTTGCCAGAGTTCAGGCAATTCGGGACAAAGTGGAGCAGGACCTGGAAGGCTACGCGATTCGCATCTGGTCAATGGGCGACGACGGCCTCCAGGAAAGCTACGGCAGCGACTTCCTGCGAGCCCGCTTGCAGCAACCGATTCAGGTTGCCACCGCCGACCTGGTTGAACGGCTTCGTGTCGCCGGGGAGAACCTGTCCCACGCCGTGATTGCAGTGGATGAGGCTGCCGAGGTGGTTCGCCTCCGCCGAATTGACCGCGACGAGGCCCTCAGCCGGCTAAGAGTTGCTCAACAAATTCGCCAGCAGTTCGAAGCCAAACTGGTTGCGAGGAACGAAGCCATATCCAGACGCACTCACGAGGTTCTGGTGAAAGAGGCCGATCCGATCACCCTGGTACAGGTCGTGTCCGTAGTTGTTCGCACACCCGTTGTCGACCCCGAAGACGAAGCCGATGACGGTAGTAGCGGTGATCCAACCGACGACGGGTCCGAAGGTCCAATTGTCAGCACCGACACCGAGGATCCCAACCTACCCAGCGAGGGCGAACAGCCGGAACCCGAAATGACCGAGCAGGTCGTTGCAATCACGCCGATCACAGTGAACGCAGAGATCGCAGACAGCTTGGTCGCTCTGATCGGTGCTGCGATGTCTGACGGCGTCGACCTGAGCGGATGGGGCTACCGAGATCGAGAGAACCAGATAATTCTGAGGCGAGGCAACTGCGGGAGCAGCGGCTACGCCATCTTCGAACAGCGCTCTGGCACGTGCAGCCCTCCAACCGCCAGGCCCGGGTTCTCCCAACACGAGAAGGGGCTGGCGATCGACTTCACCCAAGGCGGTGCGATCCTCAACAGCTCCAGTTCAGGATTTCTCTGGCTCCAGGCAAACGCCGCCACTTACGGTTTGATCAATCTGCCAAGCGAACCCTGGCACTGGTCAACTACCGGCCGCTAATACATTGGGACCTGCTCTCGCAGGTCCGCCTCCGGCAATCCAGCTCAACAACTCACTGCGTGCCGACGCCGTCGGCAACGCGTAAGTGGCTTGTGCGAGTTTTGAGCGGAGCGAAAAAGTTGCGAAGAGACGAGGCCGCCAGGCCGAGGAACGGCGGCCGCTCTCGCAGGTCCGCCTCCGGCGACCACGCAAACCAGTCACATTGGGACCACGCGTCACGGCGCGAAAAGATAGCGCTATGCAGCACAATACGCCCCGTGCAATCTCAGCAGTCGGTTCCCGTGCCGCAGCCAAGCCCTACCTCGGCGGCGTCTGCCCTCCTGGTTGGCATTGCGCTGCTCATGGTTGGGAACGGGCTCGCCGGCACCCTGGTGGGGGTTCGAGCCGAGCTTGAAGACTTCGGCACACTGTCGACCGGAGTCGTGATCGCCAGCTACTTCGCTGGCTTCCTGGTTGGTTCGAAACTGGCGTTTCGCCTTTTGGAAAACGTCGGACACATTCGGGTGTTTGCCGCACTGGCTTCGCTTGCGTCAACGGTCACCCTGGTTCTTGCCATCGCTGTAGCACCGCTGGTCTGGGCGCCAACTCGGTTTGTCACCGGCGCCTGCATGGCCGGGCTTTACGTGGTGGCCGAGAGCTGGCTGAACGACATCGCGACTCCCGAGATCCGCGGCCGTTTGCTTGCGGGCCGTCGGTCAGCTGTTGCTTACCACGGCTGACCCTCGAGGAGTAACACTGTTTGTGGTTGCTTCGATCCTCGTTTCACTTTCACTGCTGCCAACGGCGCTTTCCACCACGTCAGCTCCCCCAATCTCCACTCCGGAGAGAATGCCGTTCAGGGAACTCACAAAGGAAGTTCCAACCGGCGTTACCACGATGCTGTTCGTTGGAATGGCTGCGGGTACCTTGCTGGGCATGGGGGCCGTCTTCGGGGCCCGAGTGGCAATGGAACCCTCAGAGATCGCTGTATTCATGGGAGCGCCAATAGCAGGGGCGGTGTTGTTTCAGTGGCCGGTGGGAGCCGCATCTGATCGCTTCCCCCGCCGAGGGCTGATGGTCGTGCTGGCCCTGTCAGCAATCGCGGCAGCCCTCGCAATGACAGCGGTTGACAAAACCAGCCTGGCAGGAACCGGCTTGATGTTCATTTTGGGCGGGGCGATGTTTCCGCTCTACTCCCTCACCATCGCATACACAGCAGACTGGATCCCACCGTCGAAGATGGCTTCGGCCAGTTCGTCTTTGGTGATGGTGAACGGCGCGGGCGCTGTGCTCGGGCCGTTGATAACCGCCTTGGCTTTCGTCGCGTTCGGTACTGGCGCGTTCTTCCCCGTTTTGGCTGTCAGCCACGCTTTGATTGCTGTCTATCTCGGCTACCGCATCATGGTTCGGGACGCCCTTCCCGTGCATCGCCAGCGACCATGGGTGCCAATCTCCTCGCGAGCAACTGCGGCGATCACAGTGCTTGCCCGCCCGAGACGAGCCAGACGCGACTGATCCCCAGAGGGCACTCATGCTGGTTAGCTCGCGGCAATCATCTCGTCGCGCAGCTGCCGCTTCAAGAACTTGCCGTTGGCGTTTTGAGGTAGCGGGTCGGCGCGGAAGGAGATCTTGGTCGGGATCTTCTGTTTCGAGATCAGCGGAGCCAGATACGCCCGCAAGTCGTCGCCCGTAAGCCCAGAGTCAGGGCGCAGCACGACCGCGGCAGCAACTTCCTCGCCAAGCCTTTCGTCTGGCAGTCCGAACACGGCAACCTCGGCGACCTCGGGGTGGGCATAAATTGCTGCCTCCACCTCGGAGCAGTACACGTTTTCGCCACCTCTCAGCACCATGTCCTTGGCCCGGTCGACGATGAACACAAAGCCATCTTCATCGATTCTGGCAATATCGCCGGTGTTGAACCAACCATCTTTGATGGCCTCAGCGCTCTCCTCCGGCCGGTTGATGTAGCCCTTGATCACGATTGGCCCCTTCACACAGAGTTGACCAACCGAGCCCTCCGGCAGGTCGTTGCCAAGGTCGTCCACAACCTTGGCATCAACGGTTGGAACTATTGGCCCGCACGAGCTTGGCTTGCTCAGATACAGGGCGGCCATGTTGATTGTCAGAACTCCGTGAGTTTCGGTAAGGCCATAGCCGGTTGAAGGCATCCCACCGGGGAGAGCGTCATCTATCTTCTCAACAAGGTCTGGCGGCACGGGAGCGCCACCGCCAGTAAGTGCCTTCAGCGAAGATGTGTCTCTGGTTTCCCAGTCTGGGTGGGCCAACAGCTCACGACTCATTGTTGGCACACCAGACAGGTTGGTAACCCTCTCCCGCTCGATCAGTTCCAAGGCCCGACCAGGGTCCCACTTGCGGGTAAGAACCAGCTTGGCCCCCAACAGGGTTACCGGGTGAAGCACGCAGTTGCATGCGGTCACATGAAACAGTGGGGTTGGAGCCATGAACACCAGCGGCGCATCGGCCGCCGGTTCACCTGATTGTGTGCCATTGGCGGCGTCGGCCTTTGCCTGAGCTACCGCTGCGGTCATTGTCATGAACACGATGTTGAACAGGTTGTGGACCGACCCCCGATGCGTGAGTTGAGCACCCTTGGGATTGCCCGTTGTGCCAGAGGTGTAGAAGATGGTGACGTCGTCATCAGGATGGATCTCGGCTGGAGGCAGCTCTGACGGAGCGCGAAGCGGATCAATTACCTCTTCCCAACGGGCAGCTTCCTCTGGCAACTCCATCTGGGAGCGAACCACCAACAGGTGCATTGGCTCCTCGGCCCGCAGTGCGTCGAGGTGGGGGATCACCCTCTCAAGCCGTTCTTCGTCACAGATCAGCACCTTCGGCCGAGAGTCGGCCAGGCCGAACTCCATTTCGGGGCCTGTCCACCACGCATTGAGACCAACGGCTGCTGCTCCCAGCGCGGCTATTGCCCAATAGCTGATTACCCACTCCGGGTAGTTCCGCATGGCGATGCCAACCCGATCGCCAGACCCAACGCCGTGAACCTCTCGCAGATGATGAGCCAGCGCCCGCACAGAAACTGCTGTTTCGGCGTAGCTGTAGGCCTCGTCCTCATAGACGATGTACCGCTTGTCGCCATGGAGCGTTGCCAACTCCCAGATCTCCCTCATGTCTGACGGCACCTGTTCAAAGACGCGCATCCTCACCCCCCGAACCTCGGTGTCGGTCATGGCAAATCCCGAACCAGGTGCGGATAGCTCTTTCCAGGCATCTTGAAAGTGGTCGATCACGCCAGACATCGTGGCCTAGGTGCGCCCCATTCACCAGCCAGACGGCTCCCGGCAAGCAAACAGATCGCTCTTCTTTGCCGAACGCCGGGCGCCAGGGCGGGAACCTCGCTAGCGTGCGTCAGTTCCCAACGAAAGGTTTGAGCCCATGGGCGTATTCGATTTTGTGAAAGAAGCCGGAGCCAAGATTGGCATCGGCGACACCAAAGAGGAAAAGGCGCAAGCCGCCTCGGAGGAAGCCGCCAAGGAGGCGGCAGTCAGAGAGAAGAAACGCCGCACTGCCAAGGTGAAGCGAGACGCTCAGATCAAGAAGTCTGCTGACGTAAAGGCAAAGGCAGTCGCAGAGGACAAAGCCGAAGCAGCCGAAGCCCGAGCCGCCTCCCAGGACAAATCAGACACGATGGAGGTCTACCTCAAGTCGATGGGCTTTGGTGACCTTGACGTGAGGTTGAGAGGCAGTGTGGCCACCGTCATTGGAGAAGTGGCCGATCAGGCCACCCGAGAGAAGATCATTCTGGCCCTCGGCAACTCGCAGGGAATCGACCAGGTCCGTGACTACATCAAGATCGCGGTCGAAGAACCCGAGAGCGAGATGTATGTGGTGCAAAGAGGAGACTCTCTCAGCAAGATCGCCAAGGAGGTCTACGGCGACGCAATGAAGTACCCGGCGATCTTCGAGGCGAACAAGCCAATGCTGAAAGATCCCGATCTCATCTTCCCCGGCCAGGTCCTCAGGATTCCAGCCGCCAACTGATCACCCCTGAGGGGGTCGGGTTTCTCTCTGTTCTCGCGCTGCCAAGGGGACGGTAGGGAGAAGCTAAAGAGAGAGGCCCGACCCCAGTTCTACCCCTGTATCTTCGTATTGCTGCATCTTGAACGCGGCGTACGTGTTCTGCATTAGGCACCCAATCGTCATGGGGCCGGTGCCACCAGGCATTGGGGTTATGGCTCCCGCGACCTCCTGCACAGCCTCAAACTGCACGTCACCAACGATTCCAGCCTCACTTCGACTAACGCCAACGTCAATCACCGCCGCCCCCGGCTTGACGAAGTCCGGGGTTACCAGCCCGGCCATCCCCGCCGCCGCTATCACGATGTCGGCTTCGCGGCAAACAGCGGCCAGATCTGCCGTGCGAGAGTGAGCCAAGGTAACGGTGGCATCAGTCCCTTTGCGCCCAAGTAGCAGAACCTGGGGCAGGCCAACAAGGGTTGAGCGGCCAATCACAACGGCTCGTTTGCCGCTGGTCTCAACGCCGTACCGATCGAGAAGACGCATCACACCGAGGGGGGTGCAAGGCACGTGGCCCGGCTTGCCTCGAACCAGACGGCCCATCGACCGCTCGGTCAGACCATCCACGTCTTTCGTCACCGGCAACAGATCCAACACTGGCTCGGCGTCAAGGCCCTCAGGAAGCGGGAGCTGCACCAGAATCCCGTGAACTGACGGGTCATCGGCCAGGGCCCTCACCTCGGTCTCAAGCTGTGACTGGGCAATATTGGACGGGAGGTCGATGTGGCGCGATGCAAGGCCGGCCTCTTTAGCCTTTTTGTGTTTTGACTTCACATAAAGCCTGCTCGGCTTGTCGTCGCCTACCAGCACGGTTGCCAGGCAGACGTCGGGGTTGCCGTCGGCTTCGATGGTTGACCGCAGGGACACAATGATCTCGTCTCGCAAACGGATGCCGTCCATAAGGATTGCTCCGCCCGTGGTTCGTTCAAACTCCATACCCGGCTCCGTTCAAGCGTGCGAGACCCAACCATTCGGTTCGGAATCGCCGGAACGCTAGCAGCAGGGAGGAACCAATTCCCCAAAGTCACAAGCGGCCGCTACGGCCGGCCAGGCCCAGAGAATCGCGGGGGCAAGGCACGCGCCCCGTAGGCTCTGCCAGTGCGTTACAGACTCGGCGTTGGCGTTGGTGTTGTTGTCCTGATGGTGCTGTCGGCCAGCCCGGCGGCGGCACTGGCCGACGGAAGCGAATTTGGGCTGTCGGTGTTCGCCGCTGTGATCCTTGGCCTGGTAGAGGGCGTAACCGAGTACCTTCCAGTCAGCTCAACCGGCCATCTGCTGGTAGCGAATGAAGTGCTGGGACTGGGCGGCACCGAGGCCTCCGACCGCGCCCTCGATACCTACGCCATTTGCATCCAGGCCGGAGCAATCCTGGCCGTATTGGTTGTCTACAAGGAGCGAGTCCGTCAGATGATCGACGGGTTGTTCGGCCGGAGCGAAGAAGGGCGCCGAGTGCTGCTGGCCATCCTTGCCGCCTTTGTGCCAACCGCCATTCTCGCTATCACGCTGTTCGAGTTCGCAAAGGAACGGCTTTTCAACCCAACCGCCATCGCAATCGCGTGGATCGTAGGCGGGTTGGCCATTTTGGTACTAACCCGGATCCGATTCTTTGACCGCATTGGTTCCGAACTGGCGGCGATCACATTCAAACAGGCTGCCCTTATTGGTCTGCTTCAGGCGCTGGCGGTTTGGCCGGGCACCAGCCGATCGCTTGTAACGATCGTGGCAGGGGTGTTGGTTGGTCTATCGCTGAGAGCAGCCGTTGAGTTCAGCTTCCTTCTTGGGCTCGTAACCCTTAGTGCAGCAACCGCTCTAACTGCTTTGCAGGACGGCGGGGAACTGGTCGACACGTTCGGCATCGTCACGCCCCTGGTTGGGCTGGTGGTTGCGTTCGCCTCGGCGGTTATTGCTGTTCGGTGGATGGTGGCGTGGCTAAACGAGCGCGGCTTCGAGGTGTTCGGCTGGTACCGGCTGGCGATAGGAATTCTCACTCTCGGCGCCATCGGTGCCGGTTGGCTCTAGCGGGCTCTAGTCGGGAGCCTCTATCACCGGGCCAAGAGGAGGTTGGGCCCCCTCAACCGCAGCCGACGGAGGAGCTACCGAAGGGCCGTCTCCTGGCTGGGGTTCGTCCAACAAGAAAAGACTGCCAACCATTACCCCAAGGGCGGCGAAGGCGGCAAGGCCGCCACGGAACAGTTCGCGACGACGGCGGGGGTCCACGCCAGCGGTTGCTCTTTGCCAGTATTGACGTCGCCAGTCCTGCGCGGACAAACTGCTTGATCTCAGCACGATGAGCTTCACAATTCGCACTCTAAGCTGCGTGTCGCTGCATGGCTATGGAATTGTGTTGTTTCAGGCCACAAATGAGTCCTTCGACCCAGGTTCAGGTCTCACGTACCAAGAACGGCGACGGTCGTTTTCCCTCCTGGGCCGAGTTTTGGAGGTAAGGGCCCGGGGTTCTAGGGTGCGACGTCCAGGTAACACTTCTTCACGATCGGAAGGACAGCTTTGAGTGATGCACCAACCCTCCATGACCTGATCATCATTGGAAGCACCGGCGGCGGGCTGTCGGTGGCCGTTGATGCTCAACGGGCCGGATTGTCACTGGTGAGGGTGATCACAGAGGGCTCAACCGTTGCTTTTCCCGAGTTGATAAATGAGCGCGGGCTTGATGTTGGCTACGGGGAATCGGTGCTGTCGATCGATTTGGATATCGATTCTGGAACCTCTAAACCAACGGTGATTGTCTCGTCGTCAAAACAGAGTTATCACACGAAGGCGTGCCTGGTTGCCACCCGGTCGGCCCGGCCCAACCCAGCTCCTTCCATCCCGATCACCACTGTTTCTGACGCTGCGGCTGACAGGATTCATATCAACACTGCTCCCGAAGGTGTATCCAATCTCGACGTTCTGGTGGTGGGCGCCAGCGACCACGCGGTTGAGATGACAGCGTCCCTCGCCGCCAGCGGCGCCAGAGTTGTGCTCTCGGGCGGCGGGATCGAACCCAGCCTCCTGTCCCCCGCCGGCGATGCCATACTCCGCAGGCTGGAGCGAGACCGAAGAGCCACCGTTCTCTACCGGTCAACTCCGGATCAGATCGGCGAGACAGACGGCTTCCCTATGGCGTTCTTCGACGACCGGCGAGTGCCGGACCTCCAGTTTGACCACGTCGTCTTTGCCATTGGCAGGCTGGCACCAACCCCCGAAAGCGTCGGCCTGACAACACAGGCCCGAACCTCGGGTGCGGTGTGGTTCTTTGGCGGCGCCGACGAACTCTCGACCGAGAACCAGGATCTTCAGTTCTCCCCCGGGTGGGACATATGGGCCCGTATGTCGGCGTCGTCGTTTCCCGACCTGCCGCGCCTGGCCCACATTGCGCCCGCGGATCGACGAAGGCGACACACCGGAGCGATCGAGGAACTGCGAACCGAGCACTACAACGCAACGATCACTCATTTTGAGCCAAGCCACTCGGATCTATGGGTGCTGCGAGTGCGACCAGACACCGGCGACACGGCCCACCTTCCTGGCCAATATGCATCGCTGGGGCTCGGGTTCTGGGAACCCCGAATTGATGACGCTGAAGATCACGCACTAGGGGAACGCTGGGAAAAACTGATCCGACGTTCGTATTCCATTTCCAGCCGAATGTTCGACAGCTTTGGGTACCTGACAGATGACTCGCGGGCGGGCGAGCTTGAGTTCTACATCGTGTTGGTCCCCCCAACAGAGGACAACGTCCCTGCGCTCACTCCGAGGTTGGCCTTGAAACGGCCAGGTGACCGAATCTATCTTGGGGCCAAAGTGGCTGGCCGCTACACGACCGCCGACCTCACCGATCCCGACGCAACCCTGCTGTTTCTGTCAACCGGAACCGGCGAAGCTCCACAGAACGCAATGGTGGTTGAAATGCTGCGAAGAGGTCACGTTGGCCCAATTGTTTCAGCGGTCTCTGTTCGCCAGTGGGCCGACCTCGGGTATCGAGAAAAACACGAACGGCTGGCCAAGAGGGCCCCGAACTATCACTACCTTCCGGTCCCAACCCGCGAGCCGGAAGTGCCAAAAAGGTATCTCCAGGACCTGCTGCGAGATCGCACCCTCGAAGAGGAATTGGGCATTGAGTTAGACCCTCAGACCACCCACGTTTTCCTCTGCGGGAACCCGGCGATGATCGGCCTACCCGAAGAGGTAGACGGCGTGTTGAAGTATCCAGAGACAGTTGGGGTTGTGCAGCTATTGGAGGAGCGAGGTTTCACCCTGGATCGTCGCAAGCAACGGGGAAACATCCACTACGAAGAGTATTGGTAGCCCCAAGACACGAGCTACATGGCAGGCCTACAGGCAGAGGCCACCCGACAGCCCGCGACTGCAGATGGGCGCCGCTTCCACGCCTGTGAGCACCACGAACTGAACGTCCTCGGTAGAGTCAGCTTCGAACACCACGTCTACGTCAATCCACATCCGTAGCCCCTTCACAGCGTCATCGCCCAAACCAACCACGTCAACAACGGCGCTGCCGATTCCAGACTCAACCGTGTGCGGTTCACCCACCAGAACCACATCTGACGGCGGAGCTTCTGATGACCTGGTTGCAGCAACCGCCAGCGCCGCTGATTCCACGCTTTCAAACTTCAGGACGCCAAGGTCGGCCCCAACCTCGTCAAACACATCCGCCCGGTCACCGATCATTCCCAGAAACTTCTGGTTCGCCCAAGCCTCGGCACCGAGCACCTTGACCTTCCACCACGCACCGCCAGGGGCATTCCAAGCCTCGCCCATGGTTGACAAATCAAAGTCGGGGGCCAGAGGCTCGCCTGTTGCCAGGATCTCTGCGGCCGGGCTGGGGTCGGCCCTGAAGTTCAGAACGTCGTCGTACTTAACCCCGATAACGCGCAGCGGTACCCCAGCCTGAGGGCCGAAGTCCAGTGGCTCACCCGGTACTGGGTGGGGCGCCTCAGAGGTGGTGGCAGCGGCCGTGGTTGGCGGGTTTGACGTTTCTGCCGTGGCCTGAGCCTCTGCTTCGGTGGTTGGCGGCTCGGTCTCTGCCGTCGTGGCAGGCGAAGTTGAAGTCACAGAAACCTGGCCAACTTCTTCGCCGTCGGACCCGCACGCGGAGGCCACAAGAGCCAGCGTCACAAACAGCGCGGACGAGCGGGCGGTCCTACCAAGCTTCGATCGGTATCTGTGGCTGTCCATTGATCCTCCGGGGGCGACTGAAGGGCTTGTCACACCCTAAAACCTGACCACTCACAATATCGGCCTTTAGGACCCGAACCTTAGAACGCCTCCCGGAGGCGAAGCCGCTGACCTACCGCCAGTCCCCCGTTCTGCCGCCACTGTTGCACAACGGCGGGGATCTCTCATGGTGGCGCCACTCCTGCCTCGTGTCCAACTGGTGAAGGTATTCGTCCACCCCTTCGAAAGCCCGCAACTTCCAGGTCGGTCTCTACCTGTCTCCGTCCCGAAATGGAGAACACGACGAGCCGCAGCCAGTGCCAGCGTTCTGACTTAACCCAGGGGTCAGGATCGTTCAGCCATGCCGAGCGGAGCACACTTGGGTCTGAGATCACCTCAAGTTGCCCGTGGGCCAGCACGCTCCAACCGGCCCGAGTGGTGGGGCGAACCTGATCGATCTGGAAACAAACCACCTCGCCCTGACGAGCGGCCTGAAGCTTGCCCCCTTCGAGGCTCCGAATGATGACGTCGGCGCCATCGGTGACATCACTTCCATCGCCGCTGAAAACCGCGTAGTTGACCGGAACAACCGTGGGCCAGCCATCAACCACGTACGCCATCCGCCCAACCGACTGACTGGCCAACAGCTGGAAACACTGGCGCCGGCTAAGCAATCCAAGACTTGAAGATGGATCAGCGTCGCCCTGTTCTGAATCAGGTGTGGCCAAGGCCTCGGACCGCGAGCCAGAGGGTGCGGTCTTAGCACTTGGCGCCACAAGGATTGAGATCCCTTCCCGAATCGCCCGGTCGACGAATTCTCGATCGCGCAATCGGTGCTCGGGAACTACCACAGCAGTGGCATTTCGGGTACGCGCCACCAACGTCAAGGGCTCCAATCCGTGCGGTCGAAGGCTGTCAACCCCGACGTCCACGCCCATTTCGGTCAGCTTTTGGTAGGCCTGAGCCGGGTCTGGCGAGTCCTCCGCGGCGTCAGCTACAAGTCGCACGGACAGGTCAAGGAACCTGCTCCAGGTTGCCGCAACGGCCAACGCTCCGAGGTCGTCCGGGCCATCAGGAACTCCGACCACCAATGGGCCGGTGTTGAGCCTGGGGCCAGCTTGATCAGCAACCAGGAACGCCGTCTGACCGCATGCCCGCGCCAGCTCCAGATCCTGATCCGAGGAACCCAGAAGAAGCAGGGACGGGCCCGTAGCTCCGGCAAGAACCGCAACCTGTTCGTGGAAGTCCCCGTCATCAAAACAGGCCGCAGGAACCACGGCCACCCCGAGGTTCCCCAACGTTGCATCGATTCCGTCAGCCAGCTCCGGCTGGCAAACCACGACCTGAATCGGCGAGTCGAACCAAGGGCCAAGAACCGCGGCCGGAAGCAACCGCGGCCCAAGATCGGCGGCTTCGCGCAACGGAAGGATCACGCGTCGAACAGGGGGTGGGCTCATCGGAAACTGATCGTTGACAGTGGGAACATCCCTTGACATTGACTCCACTTTGAGCGGAGGTGTAGGGACCTTCGGCCCTGATCACCCGCAACGAAAGGAGCCACCATTGGCCATACCGACCAGACCGATGCCGCGATCCCATGGGGACAGGCTACGAAAGAAGCCCACAATGCCAGTTCTGCACCGTGAAGACGCCAAGGTTGCAAGACTCCGAGAGATCGAACTATTTGCCGGGGCAGACAAATCAGCCCTCCAAAACCTCGCCTCGGCAGCGGACGAGTTCGAAGTTCCAGTCGGAACCGTGCTGATCGCAGAAGGCCATCGACACCACGAGGCCTATTTGGTCACCAAAGGTTCGCTCAGCGTCGTAATTGGTGACAAGGAGGTGGCAACGATCGGCGAGGGCGAACTGGTTGGCGAGCTCGGTCTGTTCGGTGGAACTCCGGCTAGCGCCACGGTTCTGGCCAAGACCGATCTGGCGGCCCTTGCTATTCCCTATAACCGCTTCGATCAGATTCTCAACGACAACCCGGCCCTGTCAAGAACGATCGCCATTCAACTGGCGGAGCGTCTGCGGTCTATGGACCTGCTGTATCGGGGCAACTGAGGTGACTGATCCTCGCACCGGACTGGATGACCTTCCCGAGGATCATTGCTGGGCGCTGTTGGCGGGAAAGGATGTCGGGCGTCTGGCCGTTTCGGTGCAAAATCGGCCGGACATCTTTCCGGTCAACTACCGGGTGGACGGCAGATCGATCATGATCAAAACGGCGGCTGGGCTGAAGCTGGCCGCCGCCACCCTTGGCCAAGGCGTGGCCTTCGAGGTGGACGACCTGGACGAAGATGCACGCTCTGGCTGGAGCGTTGTCGTAGTTGGCGAGGCCACCGAACTGGAGAGCCTTGAGGAGATCCTGGATGCCGACGAGCTTGGGATCCAGCCGTGGGCTGCCGGCTTCAAGAATCGCTACTTTCGAATCGTGCCTACCTCGGTGACGGGGCGGCAGGTTCTGAGGTGACACGTCAGGACGTTCGGCCCTGCCGCTGAGCTAGCCAGAGGCGGATCGTAGAAGGTGCGTCCGGGCACACCGACGAGGCCCCGGCAACACTCACAAAGAAGCGAGAGGTTATGTCTGCCAATTCGAACGACCGGGTAATGACCGTTGGGGTCGATGGATCCGAGCAGTCTTTGGCCGCGCTCGCCTGGGCCATTGCTCAGGCCGAGCATTACGGGAAGATTCAGCCAGTAATCTCGTGGCACTTTCCCCTCCGGCACTCGCCGCGCCCGGCGCCAGGGGCCCCATCGCCCAACCTGAAGAATGCGTTCGAGGACCAGGCGAAGGAAATCGTCGAGAACGCTATCAGCGGAATCGACTCGTCGCTGCTGCTGCCGAGCCGGGTTGCCCACGGTCAACCCGGGCCGGTTCTGGTCGAGATGGCAGCTGAGTCCGACCTCCTGGTGGTTGGAACTAGAGGCCACGGAGCGTTCGTTGGAGCACTGCTGGGATCAACCAGCTCGTACTGCACCGCCCACAGCGACGTGCCAGTGGCCGTGATTCCCGCCGACGCCAACCAGGCAAGAATTCAAAGAATCGTGGTTGGGGTGGACAGCTCTGCCAGCTCGACAGCGGCCCTTACCTGGGCGCTGGAGCACCGACCAGAAGGGGCAGTCGTTCAGGCTGTGCACTCTTGGAGCCCCCCGGCGGCTGGCCTTGGCGAAACCGCCACGCCGTATGAGATCTTCGAAACCAGTGCCGAACGCATCCTCAGCCGAGCCGCGACCAGAGCCGCTGAGGCCGCGGGCCAGCCCGAAGACTCAGTCGAACGTCGGCTTGTTCTTGGCGACCCGCGCGGATCTCTCCGAGACTGTGAAGCAGATCTACTTGTACTCGGTGCTCGAGGGGAAGGAGTTATTAGTCATCTGCTTCTCGGGTCGGCCACAACGGCACTGGTGAACCATCCCCGCATCCCAACAGTTGTTGTTCCCGGGACCGCCGAAGATGGCTGGCCGTAGGTCCTATGGACGGTGAAGGGACTTTAGTCCCTTCACCGTCTGGCGAATGTGTAGTCAACTCCCAAAACTCGGGAGAGGCAGCTCCCGAATGCGCCCGACCCGACGACGTGAAAGACTCCTCAGTCGAGCAACGTCTCGCCGACCCACCCAACCCTGAATCAACATGAGATAAGCATGAGCAGCAACAATTCGAACACCGAAGCCTCAGAAGATCAAACGGGCCCGACACCGAAAACCATCGGGGTGTTCCTCCTGGACGACCATGAGATCGTGCGCAAAGGCGTGGCCGACCTAGTCAACACCGAACCTGGAATGGAAGTGGTTAGTGAAGCAGCAACGGCCGCCGAGGCGCTACGGGTGGTTGGCCAAACGCAACCCGATGTGGCTGTCCTCGACGTCCGACTTCAGGAAGGAAACGGCATCGAGGTCTGCCGTGAAATCCGATCGGCTCACCCAGAGGTAGCTTGCTTGATCCTGACATCCTTCGCCGACGACAGAGCTCTGGTTGATGCTGCAATGGCAGGGGCCGCTGGTTATGTCCTGAAACAAATCAAGGGCAACGACCTGGTCGCTTCGATTCGAAGGGTTGCAGCCGGGGCGAAACTTCTCGATGACGCAACGGTTCGGATGGGCCTGCAACGCCTCAAAGACAGCGACGAAGGCAAGGTGGACGCTCTTACCGACCAGGAGCACCGGATCTTTGACCTGATCGGCGAGGGCTATTCAAACCGCCAAATTGCCGACGAGATGTACCTGGCTGAAAAAACAGTGAAGAACTACGTGTCGAACATGCTTGCCAAGCTGGGGATGGCAAGGCGAACCGAGGCTGCCGCATTCGCGGCCCGCCTCGAAGAACGCCAACGCAATAGGTACCTGTAAAGCCCACAAGTTGGGCGGGCCCAAGATCGTCCCCCGGTCTTCGCCTAGGCTCAATCCGGATGCCTGCCATCGAGCCTGCCGGTAGTGCTGGTCTTGATCCCGAGGCCGCCCTTGCTTACATCCAGGGCGCGCCGGACGCCATCATCTCGGTTTCACACGATGGCACCATCGAAATGGCAAACGCCAAGGCGGCCGAGATGTTGGGATACGAGGTTGGTGAACTCGTCGGGGAACCGATCGAACTGTTGGTGCCCACCAAGTCCCAAGACGTCCATCGGGCCCATCGACTTCGTTATGAAAGCGATCCCAAGGTTCGCCCAATGGGCGAGTCTGACACTCGGCTCTTTGCCAGACGCGCCGACAAGTCGGTGTTGCCGGTCGAGATCTCCCTGAGCCCTGTGCAGGTGCGGGGCACACGGATGGTGATGGCGGTGATCCGCGATATCTCGCTGCGGGACAGACGTGAGCAGCTACTGCGATCGCTGGCCCTGATCCGCAAGTCGGCACTGAACGAAGACCCGATTAACACCGTTCTGCAACTTGTCGCCGATTCAATTCCAGCAAGCCTCAAGACGATGTACGGAGTGATCGCCGTACCGAACTCCGACGGCCAGCTTCGAGCGCGAGCCATTTCGGGCTCACCTCCCTCCTCGGCGACTCGACGCCAAACGGTGACACAAGCCGGCACCGAGATCCACCAGGCGCTGGACTCAGGCGAAGCCAGGGTGATCGACTCACCAGGCTCTGGCCTCATCCTCCCCGCCGGAGGCGAGCCGCGCCTTGCTGATCTCGGCCCGATGGTGATCGTGCCGCTGATATCTGCGGGCGCCCCCCAGGGAGTTCTGATTGCGGCACGGGAGGCAGACGGTGATCAGTTCACCGAAGCCGAACTCGGGGCGGCTCAGTCACTGGCCTCGGAGGCCGCGGTGTCGTTTGTGCTGGCCCAGGCTAGGAACGACAGACGCCAGATGCTCCTGACCGAAGACCGAGAGCGCATCGCCAGGGACCTCCACGACGTAGTCATCCAGAGACTCTTCGCAACGGGTATGCGGCTCCAGGCAGGCACCGGAGTCTCAAGTCTCCGAGAGGAGCGAATGCACGAAACCATTCAGGACCTCGACGAAACGATTGCCAGCATCCGCAGCACGATCTATCGGTTGACCGAGCCCCAACACACACCCGCCGGTGAGATTCAGAGATTGATCGACCGACACAACGCGGTCGGCAAGAACTCGGTGACCCTGGACTTGAGCGGCGACATGGGCAATATTCAGACCGATCGATTAGACCAACTGCTGCCGACCCTCAACGAGTTGCTGTCGAACGTGGAACGCCACGCCGAAGCCTCATTGGCGAAGGTGAGCATCTTCAGCGGCCGCCAGAACCTGGTGATCAGAGTTGAGGACGACGGTGTTGGCATGCCAACCGGAGACCACGCCGGTTTCGGCCTCCGCAGCCTGGCCAGAAGAGCTGAATCCCTTAACGGCAGCTTGAGTTACGGGCCAGGACCAGACGGGATTGGAACGGTTGTGGAGTGGGCAGTGCCTTTGGAGCAGGCACCCGGCAGCTAAGCGGTCAACGCGGCTACGTAGCGCTCAACGTGCAGGCGACCCTGCTCGGCCCCCAGTCCAAGTGCCGCCTCAGAGCAGGCGTCGACAAACTCAGGGCTCCCGGCGATGTACACGGCGTGATCAGCCAGGTCGGGCATGAGCCCTGGCAACACGTCGGGAATCCGGCCAACAAGCGAGCCGCTCGCCTCGGCCCCAGCGGGCAGGCCGGTAAAGGTTGTGAGGAAGGTGAACCGCCGGTGTTTCGCCGCCCACCAGGAGGTCAGGCCCTGATCAAACACGTCGGCCTCGGAGCGAGCCGAGAACAGCACGGTTACCGGCTTGTCGAAACCGCGCCGGAGGGCAGCATCGGTGAGGGCCAAAATGGGAGCCAGGCCAGATCCAGCGGCCAGGCACAGCACAGGAGTGCTGGTTCCGGGATCACCAATGAAGGTGCCGTAGGGGCCGCCAACCGTGATGCGATCCCCTACCTGCAGCCCCGCATGGAGCCAGCCGCTGGTCTTGCCGTCCGGAACCAGCGCAACCAGCAAACTCATCTCGCCGTCGGGCCGGGGAGCATTCGCGATTGAGTACGGCCGAGGAGACACCCCAGCCTGGGAATCGCCGACTAGAAGGTACTGCCCTGGCCAAAATCGCAGCGGCTCCCCGACGGGTCGGATGCGGACTTCTCTGATGGTCGACGTTCGCTGCACCGCATCGGTCACAACGCAAAGCACGCGATCCCGAGGCGGAAACAGCTTCGGTTTCGCCTCGAGGGATCCAAACTCGATTTCGACGACCTCAGTCACCGGCTTCGCCATGCACATCAGGCGGTAGCCCTCGGCCCGTTCCTCAGTGGTCAGCGCCATGTCCAAAACGGTGCCCTGGTCAACCTCGCCTGCCAGGAGCTTCGTCTTGCATTCCCCACAAGCCCCCGCTCGGCAGTTGTTCGGAAGGGCGAACCCCTCGCGTTCCAGCGCAGCCAGCACGGTGTCGCCCGCCAAACACTGGACCGTCTTGGTCGACGGCGCCAGCCGGATCAGCGCGCTATCCACCTCAGAAAACCGGGATGATGTCTTCGAGGTCAATGTCGGAAACCTCTTCGCCGCTGATTCCAACCTCGGGAATGGCTGGAAAGGGAACGTTGTAGCGATCCAGGACACCTTTGAGGTTCAGAATTGCCTGCCGCCAGTTCTCTCGTTTGGCCTCCACCTCGGGAATGAAGAAACCGGCGTTGCGGCAAGTTTCCTCGCATCGCCTCTGAACCTCGATGAAATCGTCCGGGAGCTCCCAAAAGTTGGGCGGAGGCTCGTATAGCACCGCCGAGAGAAAGAGGTATCCGGCCCGAATTTGCTTTGTGATGAGCGCCTTGTCGGACACGTCAAGCTTTGGGTAGTCCCGCTCCATCAGTGCGAGGCAAATCGCCATGTGGCGGCCCTCGTCGCGGCCAATGTTCTTGAATGCCTCTTCGAACACCGGCTCTCGTGCTCCGCTAGCCATTTGCTGGAAGATCGTTGCCGCTGCGATCTCGCCCATCAGGAAGGATGAGAAGAGAACGGCCAGCGGGTACTTGGGAACGGCCTTCTTGTAGCCCTCCCAGTAGCGGCCTCCGTTGTAGTAGAGCCACTTTGCGTTTCGCTGGGCCAGAAGGCCAAGCTCGGATCGCGGTTCGTACAGCAACGGGTTTGGGTGGTCCAGCAGCTTGGTTATTGCGAGGCCGCAGACCTGTTCGTGATTTTGCTCATCGCGTGTTACCGAAAAGAAGCAGCGGCGAACTGCGTCTTCCTCATGATCTTCATAGGTCTTAATCAGAGCGGCGGCAAAGACAGGGGGAGCAGATGCGTCAAACACCGAAAGCAACGTCCACCAGTAGGCGATGGCTTCTCGTTCCTCCCACGTGTAGGAGCTTGGGTCAAAGGTATCCCACGGGAGATGGGCCGGATCCCAAGTTTCGCGCTGGGCCGATGCCCAGATCTCCTCCATCTTCTCGGTGCCCTTGTGCCAGCTCAAGGGAAAGACGTTGGGTTGTTCGGTAACGGGCGGGTCCTTGGCCTCCGCTGTGTCTGTTAGCTCGCTCACGTCATTCTCCTCAGAGTGGCCGATGTTGGGTCGCGTGATCCTGGCCGAATCCTCCGAAATGATGTAGGGCCTAACGACCCTGATCGGACGAGTTTCTGGGGCTTGGTTCAGATCGGGACCTTCGACCCTGCCCAACACAGCATTCTTGCCCTATCGATGGGGCGGTCCTACTGCTGAATCTGGTTGAGAACTGATGCCCCCTGCACCATTGCCGTCCCCCGCCCCAGAACCGCTGCCTGCAACTCTGCGGGATGCCATGGCTGTGATTCCGGCTTCGTGCTTGGAGAAGTCGAACAGCCGGGCATGGCTTCTGGTCGCCCGAGATGTGACCCTCTGGCTGGCATCGGTAGTCGCACTGGCCTTCACCGACCGCTGGTTTCTGGTATTGCCTCTTTGGGTTCTGGCCGGGCTGAGCGTTGCCGCTATGTTCGTGCTGGCTCACGACGCCGCTCACCAGGCACTCTTCTCGGGGCGCAAAACGAACGACCGCGTTGCCCGGTGGCTGATGATCCCCAGCCAGCACATCAGGGCCAGCTGGGCTCTTGGCCACAACCACATCCACCACCGCTACACAGCCCGAGAAGGAATGGACTTCGTCTGGCACCCGGTCACCCGCGAGCGATACGAGGCCAGTGGCCGACTCGGGAAACTGGCCCATCGCATCGAGTGGTCCTGCCTTGGAGCAGGGGCGTACTACATGAGGGTGGTGTGGTGGCAGCAAATGGTGCGCCTGACCGAGCCGCCTGCCAAGTGGACCGAACGCATCCAGAGCGATCGGCGCTGGCTCGCTCGGCTTACTGTTTTGCTGATTGGGGCCGTTGGTGCCACAGGCTGGGTCCGCTATGGCACCGTGCCCGGAGCGGGGTGGATGATCGTGAAACTCCTAGTGGTGCCGTTTCTTCTCTTCACCTGGGCCATTGGCTTCACTGTTTATGTCCATCACATCAGCACCGATCTGCCATGGGCCAGCCGGCGCGGGTGGACCAAGGTCCGCGGCCAACTTGAGAGCACCACAATCCTGAAGCTGCCGTGGCTGGCCCGCCCGTTTTTCCATTCGATCTTTGTGCACGTACCGCACCACGTCGACCCACGAATTCCCTGCTACCACCTGGACGAAGCAGCCCAGCACCTGGCCGCCGCGTACCCCAGCCATGTCGGCTGGGAACGCTTAACCATGCGCCGCTATTTGCGAACCACTAGGGACTGCAAGCTCTATGACTTTGACCAGCAGAGCTGGTCTGGGTACAAGGCTCGATAGAGCCAAGACTCGACACCAAAGCGGAGACTCGCCAAAAGAGGAGTGAGCCCCGACGCCCCCGGCCCCAAGTCATGGGGGAGATGGGACCGGAGGTGGAGCCCACTCTCCATCGAGAATGACCGACCGGCCATCTTCGAGCTAGGGACCAAGGTCCCAAATCCCGGGAAAGCCGCCATGAACAGCGCTGCGACCGGCCACCGTCTGGGCGCCGATACAAACCACTGCCGGGACACTACGATCGCCAGCCGTGAATGACCAAGAAGAATATTGGGAGAACTTCTGGGAGGACCAGAACGAACCTCTCCATGCAAGGAGCACCGACGAGTACTACGCCGAGTTCTCGGTCGAACTTCTGTGGCTGCTTCAAGGGAGGGAGTCTGGGAGGGTGCTCGAACTTGGTTGTGGCTCTGGAGAATTCTATGATCGCCTCGGGTTTTCCTCGGCCAAGAGCTACCTGGGAACCGACCTTTCCGCCTCGATGCTGGAGGCCTTCGAAGCGCGTCATCCTGGTGTGCAGCTACAGAAAGCCTCGGCCCATCAGTTCAGCGACGACCAACAATTCGACCTGATCTATTCCAACGGAGTTATGCAGAACCTCAGTGTCGACATGCTGCGCTCGCACTTCGAACTGGCGGCGGGAATGCTCAGCCCGGACGGCCTAATCGTCGACGCATCCATTCCCTGGGCCGTGCACAAGTATCCATACCGGGCCGGGAACCTCAAGCCTCCCTACCGTTTCTCGATCCGCCCTGCCGCTTCTTGGGCCCTTACCGCCATGAAGCTAAGGCGAGACCAGCTTGGCTATTGGTACACGCCAAAGGACCTAGACGACAGTGCGTCTGAATTCGGATTGGTTGGCGAGTTCCGAGGCTCCATCTCCTACCCGTATCGCTTCCACGCTCTCTTTCACAAGGCACCTGCCAGCTAGGCAACCCGTAGGCCATATGGCCCGGCCGCGAAGATCCGATCGCCTATTTGGACCCACGTAGTCAAGGTCGATTAGTGAAGGATGGGCGAAGACGGGCCAATCAGGCCAACGGCGAACGAAGAAGACGTGCGGTGGGCCAGCCGCCCGTGGCTGGCCAGATCACTTCGAATGCTGGCAATGCTGGCCCCTGCTGGCGTGTCGTTCGTGGCTTCGCTGTGGTTTGTTCGCACCTGGCCCCAGGACAGAGTTGGTGTGCCGTTCGTGGTTTGGATGGCAGCGCTGCTGACTGCGTCTGCCATCGTTCTGTTTGCGGCTGACCGGCTGGCCCGCAAACTCCTGCCATTGGCTGCGCTGCTGAAACTGTCCCTGGTGTTCCCGGACAAGGCGCCAAGTCGCTTCAGCGTCGCAATGAGAACCGGCACCACCCGCCAACTTCAGCGCCGGGTAGATGACCTTGTTGAAAGTGGCCTCGGAACCAACACAACCGATCACGCCGCTTCGCTGCTTGAGTTGGTTGCTGGCCTAAGCACCCACGACCGCTTGACCAGGGGCCACTGCGAGCGGGTTAGGGCCTACACCGACCTGATTTCGGAGGAAATGAACCTGCCTCAAGCCGACCAAGACCGGCTCCGCTGGGCGGCACTTATTCACGACATAGGG
Organism: Acidimicrobiia bacterium; assembly: GCA_003231975.1. GTDB lineage: Bacteria > Actinomycetota > Acidimicrobiia > Acidimicrobiales > SZUA-35 > SZUA-35. The sequence goes on along the minus strand of QIKW01000145.1, from coordinate 8,997 downwards.
AAGCTTCACGTTCCGGCGGAAATTCTGAACAAGGAAGGCCTCCCAACCGAAGCCGAATGGGAGGTGTTAAAGACCCACACAACACTTGGCGCCAAGCTGGCCGAGCCGCTTCGGCCTTGGCTGGGAGACTGGGTCGACGCTGTTGGGCACCATCACGAACATTGGAACGGAGCGGGCTATCCCGAGGGCCTGGCGGCAAAGTCGATCCCCTTGGCGGCCCGCATCGTTTCGGTTGCAGACGCATTCGACGTTATGACCTCGACCCGCAGCTACAAGAAGCCAAGACCCTCCGAGGAAGCCAGGGCCGAGATAGCAGCCTGCGCAGGATCTCAGTTTGACCCTCACGTGGTTCGGGCGTTCCTGAACATCGGGCTCGGCAGGCTTCGGTTGGTGATGGGCCCGCTGAGCTGGCTGCTGAACGTTTCAGGGCCGGGAGCTACCGGCCTGGGGCCAGTGATTCCCGCAGGCGCCGTTGCCGCAGCAGCAGTTACCGGGGTTGCCGGGATTACTGCGGGCCTTGCCGCCTTGCTGGGAAGCGTTGGGGGCCCGCTTGGCGTTCTCTCAGAGTCATCAGAGCAGGCCGTTGGCGACGTGATGGTTGTGGCTTCCAGCCTTCCGGCCGACCAGCAAGAACCTCCAGCATCCCTGCCACTTTTGGCTCCAACCAGCAATCCCAACCCGGCGGCGCAGCCCGGCACGCAGCCCGGCCCAGGGCTGGCCAGCAGCACTACCGTGAAAGACCAGTCGGGCTCAACCTCCAGCATTTCGTCCAGCTTTTCATCAACCAGCGCTCTTCCTGGGGCCACAACCTCAACTTCGGCCGGGAACACATCCACCTCCGCCAGTGCGGGCCCAACCACAACAACGACGGCGCCAACCACGACCAGCACTTCGGCGCCAACCACCACAACAACCACAGCGCCGACTACCACAACGACGTTGCCAACCGGCGGGGACGGGCTGGCTCTGTCTCCGTTCGCCGGAGATCTGGTGATCACCGAGTATTTGCATCAGACAAACGGCAGCACCGCTGAGTTCATCGAGATTCAGAACATGACCGGCAGCGCCATCGACCTGGCTGCGTTCACCCTTCAAGACTGGAAGCCAACTGGAATTCAGGACGGGCCCTGGATTCCCGGCAACGGCAACAAGCAATCTTTCACCGAGGGCTTCAACGAAAATCCCTCGACCCTCCAGCCAGGGGCGAGAGCCGTGATCTGGGTTGACGGCTCAACCATGTCGGTCCCGGGGGGAACGCTTGAGTTCTTCGACAGCTCAGGACCAACCTTGGAATCAACCGGCGATGACCTGTGGCTGCTTGACAGCAACGGCGACGTTGTTGACTACATCGGCTGGCGAGACCCTGCTTTCGCTGGCAGCAACGCCTTGGAGTGGTCGGGCGAGCCTGATCCAATCTTGGGTTTCGACGCCACCTACATCGTCACCTATTCCGGCAGCAATAGAGGCCTGTCCTACAACGGCAACGGCGTGATCGGCTCCCCAACTCCCGGTTCCTGAAACACGGGGCGTTTGCCAGGATCTACGCTTTGCCAGATGGAACCTCTGGCCGAGCTTGACGCCGCGATGGCAACAGCCTGGCCGCCTGCGGTTTCCACGGCCATCGAGGGCTGGTTGTTTCGTTTCACTTCGGGAGTAACCCAACGGGCGAATTCGGTTCTTGCCTGCGGCACCCCTCAGAACCTGGCTGGCACCGTTGACGAAGCCGAACGGTTCTACCTAAGCCGGAACCTCCAACCAAGGTTCCTGGTTAGCGAGGCATCGTCGCCAGCGGCCCTTCCCGAGTTCTTGGTGGGCCGCGGCTACAGCCCCAGCAATGCAACCTGGCTGCTCTTGGCCAACGTAGTTGATGTGCTGGCCTTGCTATCCGAAACGGACGAGGGGTCAACCAGCGTCGCCGCGGAGCTTACCAACGAGTGGTTTGATGCATATTGGGAGGTTGAGTCAGAACGAAAAGGAGCAATGGCGGCCTCCATTCTGCGCAACGTGCTTCTTCGGCCTGAGGCGCCTACAAAGTTTGTGGTAGCGAAGAAGGCCCAGCGGGTTCAATCGGTTGGCCAAATTGTTGTCGACAGGGGCTTGGCATGCGCCCAATGCTTGGCCACGCTGGGTTGGGCCAGACGGCAGGGATCAGCAAACGCGGTGCTGAGACGGCTGGCCATCGAGGCCGAAATTGCCGACGCTACAAAGATCTTTGCTGCTGTTGAGGAGACCAACGAAGCTTCACTGGGCCTGTTCGACCGGGCAGGGTTCGAAAGGTCACATCAATACCGGTACTACACCGGCCCCCACTAGCCAGCACAGCGGTAGCCAGCCAGCACGGCACTAGTCAGGCAGCACAGCGCTAGCCAGGCAGCACGGCCCGAATGGCGGCGCCGTTCATGCCAGGCCCTACCTCATGGGTGAACTGAATGTTTATGTCGCTGAACCCAGCCAAGCCCAGCATTGAGCTGTACTGGCTACGGCGAAGGCCGCCCGCCCCCTGCTCGGCCCACGCCTCGAGGTTGGTTTGGTCTGGCTCCGCAGCGTCGTCGTCCAGCACCACATCAGACACCGCGATGCGGCCCCCTGGCTTTAGCACCCGTGCCATTTCAGCGAACACGGGGGCCTTGTCGGGGACCAGGTTGATCACGCAGTTAGAGATCACGACATCAACCGAATTGTTTGGAAGGGGCACAGCCTCAATCGTGCCAGCCAGAAACTCAACATTCTCAACGCCTGCTTCGGCTGCATTGGCGCGGGCAACTTCAAGCATCTCGTCAAGGAAATCGACCCCATAGACCTGGCCGGTCGGGCCAACCCGGCGGGCGCTTAGGATCACGTCCAACCCGGCTCCAGACCCAAGATCCAGAACAGTTTCACCCGGTGCAAGATCGGCCAGGGCAAAAGGGTTCCCGCAGCCCATCGAGAGCCCGGCAGCAACTGCTAGGGCTTCGGCGAGGCTGTCTGGTTCGTAGCGGGATCTTCCCCAGCGATCATCGCCACCAAGGTCGGCGTGGCGCTCAGCGCCTCTGGTGGCCGCTTCGCGGTAGTAGCTGCGAACTGAGTCTTCGATGTTGCTCATTGGGTCCTTTTTGCTTTCTCGAAATCGGGTGAGACTTTCCCAAGCACAACTTGGGCGGCGGACGGAAACGCCGAAATGCAGGCGTCGTTAACCCGCCAGTGACTCTGATTCCCGGCCCGTTCAACCACCAAGAAGCCAACTTCGGCCAGCTTCGCCAGGTGGTGAGACACAGTTGACTGACCAACGTCTAGTGCCGCTGTGATCTCACCAACTGTCATCGCCCGACGCTGTCGCGCCAGCCAGTGCAGAATGAGAATTCGAGTTGGATCTGCTAAGGCCTGGAACCACGAAGCCCACTCGATCGCCTGATCCCGATCTACCTCGGTGCCCCATTGTGTCTCCATGGCTACCATCGATGATCGACGATAGTCGATGTTCGGCGGGGTTGGCAAGCTGTGTGTTATAATCAACACATGCGTCTGCACATAGCGTTGGACGACGCACTCGTTGCCGAGCTTGACCGGCGGGCAGGAAAGCGGCGCCGTAGTGCATTCATTGCCGAGCTAATTCGGCGCGGTCTTGACGACGATCGGCGCTGGGACGACATCGCTTCAGCGCTTGGACAAATCGACCACAGCGGTCACGGCTGGGACGACGACCCCGCTGCATGGGTGCAAGAGCAACGACGGGCCGATGGTCGGCGCACTGGTTAACTTGTCTCGTCTTCTGCTCGATTCCACCGTCATCATCGACGCTCTTCGGGGGCGTCCGGCCGCATCGCGCCTTACCGCGCTTCGACGCACGGGGGTCGAGCCTTGGGTGTGTGTCATATCGGTCGAGGAGATCTGGCGCGGTCTGAGGCATGAAGAAGAATCGATCGCTAGGCGACTCTTCAACGGCCTAAGGCTGGCACCCCTCGGAGTAGCCGAAGGCGCTATGGCGGGTGGTTGGCGACGCGACTTTGCCAAGCGTGGCGTAACCGTCCACCAGGCAGATTGTTTGGTCGCCGCTGCGGCGATGGGCATCGGAGCAGCGTTGGCCACGGCCAACACCGGTGATTTCCCGATGCCGGGTCTACTGGTTGACCATTGGCCGATCGGCTACTGACCTCCGGGCCCCAGATTGCCAGCCCTCAGACTGGCGCAGCCACTAGGTCAGACCAGGCGCTGTAGCCGCCGATGATGTCTGAAACATCACCGAAGCCGGCCTCACGCAGCACGCTTGCCCCAACCGAAGAGCGGTAGCCACCGGCACAGAACACAATGGTTGGGGCCTTGGGATCCAACTCGTCAAGCCTGCCGGGAAGTTGCCCTACTGGAATGGCCGTGGCGCCTTGGATTGTGCCAAGAGCAACCTCGCCCGGATTGCGGACGTCTACCAGCTGAAGCCCGTCGATGTCGCCACGGCGCTGTTCGAACTCAGAGGCCGTCATCCGAGAAGCCCGACGCACAAGGTCTGGGTTCGAGGCCATCACCTTCAGCGGCTCCTTGAGATATCCCAACACCCGGTCAAAGCCGATTCGGGCAAGGCGATTCTTGGCCTCAAGCTCAAAGCCGTCTTCCACCACAAGAACGATGTCCACATCGGTTGGCACAACTGATCCGGCGAATTCGGCATAACGGCCATTTAGCCCAACGTTGATGGATCCGGCGAGGTGACCGAGGGCGAAGTCTTCAGGAGTGCGGCCATCAATCACAAGCGCTCCCCCGCTTGTTAGCGCCTGGAACTCGCCAAGGTCGAGTGACCGGGGCTGCGCTGTTTCGTCAAGCAGATCACGGTCTTTGCGGTTCAGACCTGCGTTGTAGAGGAAGTAGCCTGGAGCCGGGGGCTGGCCTTCGGTGACAAGGTCAACAAAGGTGGCCTTGTCGGGAGCCAGCAACGCGTAGTTGTTCAACCGTTGCTCGCCCATTGTGGACCACGTGTCGGTTGAAAGGTTCTTGCCACAGGCAGATCCTGCCCCGTGGGCCGGGTAGACCCTGGTGGCGTCTGGCAAGGGGAGCAGCTTGTTGTGCAGGCTGTCGTAAAGTTGGTTGGCCAGATCTTCCTTGCTGAAACCGATGGACGAGAGCAGGTCGGGGCGGCCAACGTCGCCAATGAACAGCGTGTCTCCGGTTAGCACACCGTAGGGAATTTCGTCGTCGGCGTGCTCCCACACAACAATGCTGATGGACTCTGGCGTATGGCCTGGCGTGTGCAGAATCTGAAGCTGCACATCTCCAAGGCTGATGCGCTCGCCGTCTGCCAGCTTGCGAGACTCGAACTCGGTTTCAGCAACCGACGAGAAGCCGATCTGGGCTCCGGTGGCCTCGGCCAACTCGAGGTGGCCAGACAGGAAGTCTGCATGGAAGTGGGTTTCGATGATCAACTCGATCTTCAAACCCGCGGCCTCAGCGTCGCGAACGTATTCGTCGGTATCTCGCCTTGGGTCTACCACAACGGCCCGACCAGTGGTTTCGTCACCGACGAGGTAGGACGCCTGAGAGAGACAGTCGAGGTAGTACTGGGTGAATTTCATGACCACTCCTTTAAATCCGAATGTACGTACATTATACCAACCGGGCGGCCGGGTCAACCCTGTTCTTCGATTGCCAGCATGCCACCAGCAAGATTGACCACGTCGGCGAAGCCCGCTTCTGTTAACAGCTCACACGCCTTGGTACTGCGACCACCGCTGCGACAAAACAGCGCCACCCGTTTCGACCGATCCAGCTCGCCGATTCGTTCTGGCAGTTCGCTGAGAGGAATGTTCTTGGAGCCTTGAATGGTGCCTTCGGCAACCTCGTCTGGCTCGCGGACGTCTATGAGCTGGGTGTCTGAATCCACAACTGCGGCGTGGTCGGTTACTGGATGGTCTCTGTGCATTATTGGGAGTGCCTTTCGGGTTTGATTCTTATGTTTCCACATCAGACACCGACGGATTCGCCGGCATCCTCCGGACTGTTCGACGGTGGGGGCTGACACCGCTCGTCGATGCCAAGACGGCGCTGGTCGGCTGGCGCCGGGCGCCTCTGGGAGATGGCGGCAACTGCGTCATCGGTGCTGGCGTGCAGGCGGTCTCCAAGCTCGGTCCAGATTCCGGCCAGGCGAAGCACGTCACGAACCGGCCCCTTAACGCTGGCCAGATGCAGGGCAACACCAAGCTCCTTGGTCTCGGCCATCACCTCGTGCAGCATCTCGGCGCCGGTGGCGTCGATGTCGTTTATGCCGGATGCGTCGAGGATCAGCGCCCGCGGCTCGGTTGCTGCTGGTGTTGCCTCGGCGATCAGAAGCTTCTTGATGTTCGTAGCATTTACAAACGACAGAGCCGCGTCGATACGAATGATCGAGATGCCATCAAGCACCCTGGCCTCGGGGAATCGATTCACATTCCGATAGCTGGTTGTGCCCTCTACGTGGCCTAGCACCGCAGTGTGGGGCATCGACATCCTGGCGAACACCACCAGCATAGAGGCAACAACAGCCACCGCAATTCCAAGCTCTATTCCCAGGATCAGGGTGGCAAAGAACGCAACGCTCAACCCAACCAGGTCTGATCGTTTCACCTTGGCGATGTGGCGCATCTGAGGAACGTCCATCAACCCAATAACCGCCATCACAATGATTGCGCCAAGCGCTGCATTTGGTAGCGAGGCCAGCAGCGGAGTGAGGAAGGCAATGGTGACCAGAACAATTCCGGCTGTGATCAGCGAAGCCAGCGGTGTGCGGGCACCCGCGCTGTCGTTCACTGCTGTTCGGGAGAAACCACCGGTAACCGGATAGCCGCCAAACAACCCGGCGGCCAAATTCGCGGCGCCGAGCCCGATCAGTTCCGAGTTCGGATCTACTTCGTAGCGATGGCGCTTGGCGTACACCTTCGCAACCGCAATTGACTCCATAAACCCAACCAGCGTGATCACGAAAGCGGTGCCAACCAGGTTGCCTGCCAGCGATCCCGAGAGACTGGGAAGGGCGAAGCTGGGCAGCGAGCCGGGTATGTCTCCAACTACCGCCACACCACGGTCTTCCAACCCAAACGCCACTACGGCAAGGATTGAACCAACAACCACAACCAAGGCCCCTGGCACGCGGGGCGCCAACTTCTTCAGCCAAAACAACCCAGCCAGCGAAGTGACCCCAACCACCAAGGTTGGCGCGTTGGTGGCCGAGAGATTCCTGGCCAATTCCAACACCGTTTCATAGAACTGCTCCTTGCGTTCAACGCTGACCCCGACGAGGTGTTTCGCCTGCGAAAAGCCGATAATCAGCGCGGCTGCTGCGGTGAAGCCAACTAGCACCGAGTGCGAGAGAAAGTTCACCAGATAGCCGAGGCGCCCGATCCCCAGAACGATGTGGAGCAACCCAACCATCAGCGCCAACACTGCGGCGGCGCCCAGGTAGGCGGCCGTTCCCTCCTCGGCCAGCGGCGCCAACGCCGATGCTGTTAGCAGAGAGACTATGGCCACCGGGCCAACGGCCAGCTGGCGCGAAGTGCCGAACAGGGCATAAACAACAACGGGGACCGTTGCGGCAAACAGCCCAACCGCTGGCGGCAGCCCCGCCAGCAGCGCATAGGCCATTGCCTGGGGCACCAACATGGCACCAACGGTTACCCCAGCCGCCAGGTCGCTGCGCAGATCCGAACGCTCGTAGGTTGGCCCCCAGCTCAAGATCGGCAACAGTTTCAACATAAGTCCGAATATACGTACTTTTAGCCCAATGGTCAAGAGCAGGTCCTCAATCTCGGTGCCGCGGGAACCGAACTGGCATGGATTAGGTGCGTTTCCGCCACTATTCCATGCCAGTTCGGCTAGGCCAGGGGCCTCCGTAGCGCGGATTCAAGGACTCGGACCAATCGCGTACTTCTGAATACCAAGCTCAGTCGCCGGGCTTACCTGTGGCCAATCTCCAGGCCCGCTTCCAACCGATTCGGGAACCCCGGTGCAACAGAGCGAACTCGTAGAGCCTGCCTGCGGCCCAGATCAGCAACCAGATGGTGACAGCCAGGATGACCAGGGAAGCTGCGATCTCCCAGGGTTCGATGGCACCGCGGATTACCCGAACCGGCAGAATCATTGGCGCGGTGAGCGGAACGAAGGAAAGGATCTTCACCGCCAGGGAGTCAACGTTGCCTTGCAAGGCGATCTGACCGACAAAGAACCCGCCCATCAAAGGGATGAAGACCGGCATCATCACTTGTGACGAGTCTTCCTGGCGCGAGATCAGCGAACCAAGCAAAGCGAAAAGCGTGTTGTAGACAATCACTCCCCCAAGGATGCTGACTGCAAGAATTGGCACGAACTGCCAGACAGAACGGGGCAGGTCGATGGCGTCGGCGACAAGCAGGGCGCCAACCAACCCAAGAGAAATGGCAAGCAACTGAATTAGGGCAAGAATTGTGAGGCCTATCACCTTGCCAACCAGCAGCGTGCGGGGCCGAATGTGGCTCAACAGAACCTCAACCACTCCGGTTGATTTCTCTTCAACCACACTCATCATCGTGAGCTGGCCAAAGATTTGCGGCAGGATGAATCCAACCATCAGGGCCCCGAAAGCGATCGCCAGAAGCTGGGCCGACTCGGGGGCTCCATCAACAAATCGCTGTTCGATTTCTATTGGTCTGAACAGTTCTTCGACTTGGGTATTGGTGAGGCCTTCAGACAGGCCCCTTGCTGCGGCGGCTTCCTCTTGCATGGCAAAGCGGACGATCGCGCCAAGCTGGCGGTCAACGGCGTCATTCCAGATCAGCGTGCCAGGCGGTTCAATCACCACATCCACCTCGTCGTTGGACAACGCCAGATCCACCTCGGTGCCGGACGGCCCCGGAAACGGGGTGAACTCGAACGAGAATTCGTCGGCGGCCAGCAAGACCAGTCGTTCCTCGATGCCCGAATCGGCACCAGCAATTCCAACATTCACCTCTTTGCCGCGGCCATCTCCTTCAGGCCAGAGGGCAATGGCAATTGGGCCGGCAATCGCAGCAAGCGCCAGCAATGCCG
>QIKW01000041.1 GCA_003231975.1 Acidimicrobiia bacterium | reverse complement strand
GCAACTTCTCGAACGATCCGGTCATCGCCGCTGCGTCCACGTCTCTTTAGACCACCAACTCACAGAATCGTCTCACAACAAGTTCGAATGCTCACAATTAGTTACTCGTTGATTGGTAGGTGCCCTTTACGCTGTGAGGCGCCAGCCGAACCAATGTGGCGTTTGGCGGAGCGAAAGTGTCAAAAATCGATACTAAATGCTCCGCGGAACTCCTGAAACGAGGCTTTCGACGGCCGGCAACCTCTGGGATCAGACGCGTTCTCTTTCGCACCTTCAACATTTTGTAGAATTGTTGTATCGTGTCTGTCGATGACTTCGGCCAGCCTGACCTCCCTCAGAATCGACATCGGTCGACTTGAAGGCCGCCTTGCCGACTTGGCCGCCATCGGGGCTATTGAAGGAACCGAAGGCTGTTCCCGCCTCGCACTGTCCGATGAGGACAAACAGGGCCGAGACCTTGTTGTTACATGGATGAAAGACCTGGGTTTGGCGGTAACCGTCGACGGCATAGGCAACGTGATTGGCGTGCTGGCAGGCGAGACCGATGGGGCCCCGGTGATGACCGGATCGCATATAGACACGGTTCGTTCGGGTGGGCGCTATGACGGAAACCTTGGGGTGCTTGCCGGGTTGGAGGTAGTAGAGACCCTTCTGGCCGCAGGCATCACTCCGCACCGCCCGCTGGCAGTTGGATTCTTCACCAATGAAGAGGGCGCCCGGTTCCAGCCAGACATGCTTGGCAGCCTGGTGTACGTGGGCGGGATGGGCCTGGAAGCAGCGCTTGAGGCAGTGGCCATTGACGGCCCCGTTCTTGGCGCCGAGTTGGAGCGAGCCGGTTACGGCGGCCCGGCTCCCTTACCTGGTCTGGTGCCCCACGCCTTTGTTGAGCTGCACGTAGAGCAGGGCCCAATTCTTGAGACCGAGGCGGTAACAATTGGTGCGGTCACTGGCGTACAGGGAATCAGCTGGCAGGAGATCACAATTCTGGGCCAGAGCAACCATGCAGGCACTACGCCAATGAACCTTCGCCAAGACCCGGGTTTTGTGGCAGGCGTGTGCACCGCATTCGCCCGCGAGCTGGCGCTTGACCTTGGCCATCCGCAGGTGGCAACAGTTGGCCGGGTTGAGTTCAAACCAAACCTGGTGAACGTGATCCCCCGCAGCGCCACCTTCACCGTTGACCTTCGCAACACCGACGAAGCGGTTCTGGCCGAAGCCGAGCGCCGCTTCAGCGGCTTTGTGCAAGAGGCAGCAGCAGCCGAAGGGTGCAGCGTGGAAAGCAGGGTGCTGGCCCGGTTCGAACCGGTTGCCTTCCACCCCCGAATGATCGGCCTGGTTGAGGCCACCGCCGCCAAACTTGGCCATTCCGTGAAGCGGATGCCCTCGGGTGCTGGCCACGACGCCCAGATGCTTGCCCGCGTGTGCCCAACGTCGATGATCTTCACCCCTAGCAAAGACGGCGTTAGCCACAACCCAGCCGAGTACACCTCGCCTCATGATCTCGAAGCAGGCGCCAACGTGCTGTTGCACACCATGCTTGCCCTTGCCGCGGGCCCGGGCCAGAACGGAGTTTTTGATGACTGAGCAATCCAGCGTGGCGGCTGAGGAAACGCCTCCGCTCACACCAACTTCGCTTGGTGCCCTGCTTGGTCGGATCGACCACGAATGGCGAACCCGCAAGAAGATCTTCGACCTGCAAAACGCCAGAATTTGGAAGCCCGACCCCCAGATTGACCTGGGCTTCGACTTCCTCGGCAGGCGCTGCGCCACCCCAATCGGCCCAGCCGCTGGCCCTCACAGCCAGTTGGCTCAGAACATAGTGCTGGCCTGGCTTGGAGGCTCCCGGTTGTTCGAACTTAAGACGGTTCAGGTGCTTGACGAGCTTGTCATCAACCGGCCGTGCATAGACATGCAGACGATTGGCTACAACATCGAATGGAGCCAGGAACTGCTGGTTCCCCAAAGCCTCACCGAGTACGTGAAGGCATCGATGCTGCTTGAGATCCTGGAGCGATGGGAGCCCCTGGCAGACTTCGTCGGCCCCGCACCAGGACCGTATGTGTTTGACATGAGTGTTGGCTATGACCTGGCCGGAATTGCCGGAGACAAGGTGGCTGGGTTCATAGTCGGGATGTTGGACGCGTCGGCCGAGATCGACGCCTTGCGGCCCCAGATCTTTGGCCCGTTCGCCCAGTTCGCCAGCCTCGACTTCAAGAGCTGCATTTCAGACACGCTCACGCTCTCAACGTTTCACGGCTGCCCGCCAAACGAGATCGAGTCAATCACCAAGCATTTGATAGATCAGCACAACCTTGACGTGATCGTGAAGTTGAACCCAACCCTGCTTGGTTATGAGAACGTGGCCGGAATCGTGAACGACGAGCTTGGCTATTCCGATGTTTCGGTGAAGGAGGCGGCGTTCGAAGAAGACCTTCAGTTCGAGCGGGGCATCGAACTGATTGGATCGTTGAATCAGTACGCCAAAGACCGTGGCCGCCGCTTTGGCATCAAGCTCACAAACACCCTGGTTGTAGACAACCTCAAGCAGTGGATGCCAGAGGAAACCATGTATCTCTCTGGCCCACCCCTGCACGTGTTGGCCTCGTCGCTGCTTCAGAGGCTGGCGAACGCAATGCCCGGCGTGCTCGACATTCCCGGCAGCGATGGCGATGTGATGGTTAGCTTCTCGGCTGGAATAAACAAGGACAATCTGGCCGACTCGCTGGCAATGGGCGTCAATCCTGCAACGATCTGTTCTGATCTGCTGAAGCCCGGCGGCTACGGCAGGCTGGCCCCAATGCTGAAACGGCTAACCAAAGAGGTGCAAGACTCTGGCCACAGCACCCTGCCGGCCTGGAAGGCGGGGCGGCAGGCCAAGGCAGTTGAGGCAGGGTTTGGCTCAACCTGCGCTTCTCATGTTGCCAACATTCGGGGCGACGGCATTGAGCCCTACCACCTAAGCGGCAATCAGAAACTGCCCCGCGAGGTAGACAACAAGCTTGAGATGTTTGGTTGTGTTGCCTGCAACCTTTGCATCACGGTTTGCCCGAACGATGCCTTCTTCAACATCAAGAGCATTGAGGGGATGGAGGGCCGCCAGCAATACCTCCTACTTGCCGAACTGTGCAACGAGTGCGGCAACTGCATGACCTTCTGCCCCGAAGACGGAGATCCGGCGATGATCAAGCCGCGGCTCTATCAAGACCGTTCGCTGTTCGAGGGTCGCACCGGACAAGGCTTCCTGCTTGATGATTCTGGAACCATTGTTGAAAGCCGCAGTGACAACGAGAGCGACAACCAGGATGCGCCTGCTTTGGTGCAAGCCTTGCTGTCATCTGAGGTGGGGTTGCCACTAAAGGTGGCGCCTACCGCTCCGCCTACTGTCGGGCCCGACAAGGCCAAAAGCAGCGGAAGCGCCGAATGACTAGAACTGTCACCGTCGGCGCAGCCCAGCTTGGGCCAATTGCCAAGGACGAATCAAGGAGTGCGGTTGTGGCCCGCCTCATTGGTTTGTTGGAAGAGGGGGCGGCGGCTGGTTGCAGCTTGGTCGTATTCCCCGAACTGGCCCTAACCACCTTCTTTCCTCGTTGGTACACAGAGGAAATCACGGGCCACGATCACTACTACGAAACCGAGATGCCAAGCCCTGCCACCCAGCCGCTGTTCGACCGGGCGAAGGCGCTGGGTGTTGGGTTCGCCATCGGCTACGCCGAGCTAACCGAAGACGGTCACAGGTTCAACACAACGGTCCTGGTTGAACAAGACGGCTCAATCGTTGGCCGCTACCGCAAGGTGCACATTCCCGGCCACGAGAACGACGAGCCCTGGCGCCCGTTCCAGCACCTTGAACGCCGCTACTTCGAAGAGTCCAATGAGGGTTTCACCGTCTTTCGCAGCTTTGACGGAATCGTTGGAATGGCCACGTGCAACGACCGTCGCTGGCCCGAGACCTACCGAGAGATGGGCCTGCAAGGAGTTGAGATGGTGCTGATTGGTTACAACACCCCAATTCATTACGCCCCCGACCCTGGCCAGAACGCCCTCCAGGGGTTCCACAATCACCTGTGCATGCAAGCCGGGGCCTACCAGAACGGCACTTGGGTGGTTGGGGTGGCCAAGGGGGGCACCGAAGAGGGCGTTGAGTCTCTGGCTCAAAGCTGCATCATTGCCCCTTCTGGTCAAATCGTGGCCCAGACCGTGACAACCGGAGACGAACTGATTGTTGCCAAAGCAGATCTTGATTGGTGCGCGAAATACAAAGACACACTGTTTAACTTCGCCACCTACCGCCGACCCGAGCTTTACCAACGGATCGGCTCCCAAAAAGGTGTAATCGAACCACCAAAGGTCAACAACGGAGGGCCGTCATGACCGAATTTGTTCTCAACGGAGCCCCAGCCACTGCCAGCGGCGAGCACGAGCACCTACTGGCTGCACTGCGGGACGAGTTGGGTGTGATGTCTCCAAAGGACGGCTGCGCCCCAAGTGGCCAGTGTGGTTGTTGCACCGTTTTGGTTGACGGCAAGGCCAGGGTGGCCTGCCAAACCAGCATGGAAAAGACCGAGGGGGCCGAGGTGCTAACCCTGGAAGGGGTCAGCGAGGTTGAGCGCCAGAGAATGAGCGAAACCTTCGCCGCCTTTGGGGCGCTGCAATGCGGTTTTTGTACCCCTGGGATTCTGATGCGAACCAAGTCGATGATCGACAAGAAAGGCTCGGCTTTAACCAGAGACGGAGCAGCCAGGCTGCTTGGGGGCAACCTGTGTCGCTGCACTGGCTACACCAAGATCCTCGACGCGGTCGAGTCCCTCGCTGCGGGCGAGACCCCGGTGGCCCTCAACCCGAAGGGCGTTGGTTCCAGGGGCGTGAAGTATGAGGCCGAACCGTTGAGCCTTGGCGACAGGCTGTTCATAGACGACATGGTTCCCGACGGTCTGTTGCACGGAGCGTTTCACCTAGCTGGCCATGCCAGGGCAGACGTTCTGGCCATAGACACCTCGGCCGCTGAAGCGGTGCCCGGAGTGGTTCGGGTTTTCACCAGGGCCGATGTGCCAGGCGAGTTGCGAAGTGGTTTGATCCACAAGGACTGGCCGATATTCATCCCGGTTGGTGGCCGCACCAGCTACACGGGCGACGTGCTGGCAATGGTGGTTGCTGAAGACCGACCAACCGCCAGGCGGGCCGCGGAACTGATCGAGGTTAGTTACAACGTTCTGGCTCCTTTCACCAATCCGCTCGAAGTGGTAAAGAGCAGCGAAGACGCGGTGTGGGAACTTGATGGCAACGTGTTGTCAACCAGCACCTACAGCCGCGGCGACGCGGCCGCGGCCCTTGGTTCTGCTGCTGAGTCTGCTGGCCATGTTGTTCGCCAAACCTTCCAGACCCAGCGGATAGATCACGCGTTTCTCGAACCCGAATCCACCCTTGCTGTACCAGTTGCTGCTGGTGAGGAGTTGCCGCTGACCAACCCAACCACAGGGGCCGAAGCCGTTGACTTCAACCGGCTGATGGTTTACACCGGCGGCCAGGGAATCTGGGATGATCGAGACGATATTGCCAGGATTCTTGATGTCTCCAAAGAAGTCATCGTTACCGAGTTGGTGTCCAACGGTGGCGCCTTTGGCGGCAAGGAAGACATGTCGAACCAAGGCCAAACCGCACTTGCCGCCTGGCTTCTGCAGAGACCGGTCAAAACCACGTTCTCCCGAGAAGAAAGCTTTCTCGTCCACACCAAGCGCCACCCGATTCAGATGGCATATGAGGCGGCCTGCGATGCCGAGGGAAAGCTCACCGCGCTGCGGGTTCGCATGATTGGGGACTCTGGCCCGTATGCATCGGTCGGGATGAAGGTGCTTGAGCGGGCCGCGGGCCACGCATCCGGCCCTTACGTTGTGCCAAATATTGATGTTGAGGCTGTTGCTGCCCGCACCAACAATTCTGTTTGCGGGGCATTTCGTGGTTTCGGAGCCAACCAGGCGCAGTTCGCTATGGAAGGCGTGCTTGATCGCCTGGCCGAGATGGTTGGCATCAGCGGCTGGGAGATTCGCAACCGCAACGTGGTGAGCCCGGGAGTGGTGTGGGGCCCTGGCCAAATCATGGACGACGGTTGCCTCGGGGCCCAGGCCTGCCTCGATGCGATCAGCCCCGCCTATCACCACGCGGTGGCCGACGGCAAGGCTGTTGGCCTTGGCCTCGGCCTGAAAAACTCTGGCCTCGGCAATGGCTTCAACGAGGTGGCAAGAGCCGTTGTTCATTTCCGCGACGACGGCAAGGTTGAAATCAGGCACGGGTGGACTGAAATGGGCCAAGGCGTTCACACCGTTGCCCTCCAGGTTGCAGTTGAGGAGCTTGGGGTAACTGCTGAGGAGATCGAAGTGATTGTTGACAGCACCCGAGATTTGGGCGACGGGCAAACAACGGGAAGCCGAGGCACGTTGATGGGGGCAGGCTCGGTTGCTGATGCCTGCCGAAACGCCATGGCCGACGGCTGCAAAGTTGGGATTGACTATGAGGGTGAGTACCGAATTGATTGGACCAATTCATTGAATGACGGCCTTGAGAATCCGGTGATCCACTCCACGTTCGGCTATGCCGCCCAACTGGTGATCATCAACCGCGAAAGCGGCGTGATCGAAAAAGTCGTTGCCGCCCACGACGTTGGCCGAGCGGTCAACCCGCTGCTGTGCGAGGGCCAGGTGGAGGGCTCTGTTCACATGGGCCTTGGTTATGCCCTCAGCGAAGGTTTCCCCTGCGATGCCGACGGAGTGCCGGTGAACACAACCTTGCGCAGCCTCGACATTATTCGGCCAAAGGACATGCCAGACGTTGAGGTGATCCTGGTTGAATCGCCAGACCCGAAGTCGCCGTACGGCATCAAGGGAGTTGGCGAGATTGGTCTGGTGCCAACCGCAGGAGCGGTGGCAGCCGCCATGTGGGAGTTCGACGGCCAGTGGCGCCACGAACTGCCAATGGTGAACATGGCCAACCGCGAGCGGGCCGAGGCTTGGGCATGAGCGGCGAAGGTTTGGCCATATTCGGCGAGTTCGATCCCTCCGGCCGCCAGTCATACAACAACGCGGTGCTGCGGTTTCGGGAGAACAATATTGTTCTGCCAACCTTCGCCCAACTGCGAGATCCCTCAACGATCCCTCAGTCTATTCAGGACTCGCTGGCGGGTGTCGAGAAGGACGCGGCCGATCCTCGTAATCTGTTCAGAGTGCACTGGTTCAATCAGCACGCCGACGGCCCGGGAGATAACTTTCCCGGCTTTGTAGACGTGCCAACCCACGTTGAATTGCCAAGCGAACTAACCGGGGTGGATGCCCGAATTGTGCTGGCCTTCGGCAACCGGTTCCCAATGATCCGGGCCCACAAGGTGCTAGCCGCCTACTCGTGTTTGGCAGCCCGGCTGGTTACTGGTCGTTTCGACCCAACCACTCACCGGGCCATCTGGCCAAGCACCGGCAACTACGCCCGGGGTGGCATCGCGATCTCAAAGATCATGGGTTGCCGGGGGGTTGCCATCCTGCCCGAAGGCATGAGCCGGGAGCGGTTCGAGTGGTTGGAGCGCTGGACCACCAACCCCGAAGAAGACATCATCAAAACTCATGGGACCGAAAGCAACGTGAAGGAGATCTACGACGCCTGCAACGAACTGGCGCTTGATCCCGAGAACGTGATTCTGAATCAGTTCAGCGAGTTCTCGAACACCCTTGGCCACTACGCCGTAACCGGCCCTGCCTTGGAAACGGTTTACAACCACGTCACCGCCCAGCGGCCTGCCAGGTTGGCCGCCTTCGTTTCTGCTTCAGGGTCGGCTGGCACGCTTGGCGCTGGTGACTACTTGAAGGATCAGCACGGCACCAAGATCGTTGCGGTTGAAGCGTTGGAGTGCCCAACGATGCTTTACAACGGTTTTGGTGACCACAACATTCAGGGCATTGGAGACAAGCACATTCCGCTGATCCAAAACGTCACAAACACCGATCTGGTGGTTGGAGTCAGCGACCAGTCAACCGACAAACTAGACGTGCTGTTCAACACGCCCGCCGGAAAACGAATCCTGGAAGAAAGAGGCGTGGCCGCTGAGCTGGGCCAAGTTCTGGTCGACATGGGCTACTCGTCAATCTGCAACACGCTGGCCGCGATCACCACAGCTAAACAGTGGGGCCTTGGCTCAGAAGACGTGATCATCTCAGTAGCAACCGATGGCAGCGATCTCTACAACTCAGAGCGTGAGAAGGTGATGTCAACCCACTTCTCTGGTGGCTTCGACGAGGCGGCCGCGGCTGAAGTGTTCGACAGTCATCTGGCCGATGTTGGCACGGTTCACGCCATGGAGATGGGCCCAGTAGAGCGAGATCGGGTGTTCAATCTTGGCTACTTCACGTGGGTGGAGCAGCAGGGTGTTGAGCTGCCAGATTTCGAGGCGCGCCGCAGCCAGGACTTCTGGAACGGTCTGCGCCCGTTGGTTGATCAGTGGGATCAGATGATCATCGAGTTCAACGAGGCCACCGGCGCCTCCCATTCCTGAACTGAGCGGGACCTTCGGGATGTCTACCGCAGCGAATTCGCCGAACCCTTTCATCAAGTACCGCACCCGGCTTGATTCCTATCGTGCCGTTGCCAGCGGTGGCCTCACCGACGCCCGGTTTGTTGAGATCGTTGAACGGTTGGACGAAGCGGTGGCCGAAGTTGATGGCCGCGGGTTTGTCGTGACCCCGCTGCACGACGGTTCCAAACTGGCCGCCGCGGCATCGCTTGACCTAGGCCTGGTCATCAAAGACGAGACAGGTAACGTTGCCGGCTCCCACAAGGGTCGCCATTTGATGGGAGTGGCCCTTCATCTGTTAGTGGCCGAGGTCAGCGGTCAGACCTTGTCGAACCGTCTGGCCATAGCAAGTTGCGGCAACGCGGCCCTGGCCGCAGGGGTAATAGCCAGGGCAATGGGCCGGCCGCTAGAGGTGTTTGTTCCGACTTGGGCCGATGCTGGCATTCTGGATCGACTCGTAGAGCTGAGGGCCACGGTGAATCAATGCCCGCGACGAGAAGGTGAGGCAGGCGACCCCGCCTACCTTCGTTTCCGGGAAGCCGTGGCCGATGGGGCAACGCCGTTCAGTGTGCAGGCCACCGACACACCCACCGCCTTTGATGGCGGCCGCACCCTTGGCTGGGAGCTGGCCGACCAGGCAGGCCCACTGGATTCCATCTATGTTCAGGTCGGTGGTGGGGCCTTGGCCACCGCCGTTTCCATGGCACTGCCAGAGGTTAGGTTGCATCCTGTGCAGGCCGAGGGTTGCGCGCCTTTGCGTCGGGCCTGGGACAAGCTTGGCTCGGCCCTGGACATTGATGCCGCCGTCACCAGCCCGCAGGAGTACATGTGGCCCTGGCCCGATCCGCAGAGTGCGGCTGATGGGATCCTTGACGACATCACCTATGACTGGGTTCAGCTGCTTCGCCGCACCATCGCCACCGGGGGAGAGCCAGTTGTGGCGCCTGAGTATTTGATTCTCCAGGCCAATCAGCTTGGCCTTGAGCACACCGATATCCCTGTCAGCCCCACTGGAAGCGCGGGCCTGGCTGGTTTGCTGGCCGCCACCACCCAAAACGGGGCCACCCGGCCCAAAGAGAAAGTTGCTGTTCTGTTCACTGGGGTTAGCCGCTGAGGCCAAACAGATCCTGAGGCGCGCCACAAAGCCCTACTGGCGCAGAAACGGAGCGGAACAGACTGCTCGTGTCGTGTCGACGAATCCGGGAGGAGCTAGAAGCACCGTCCGAATGCCATCCCGAACCCTTCTGGCACGCCTGCAAATTCGAGTATCAGCCGACCCAATGTGACCTCGGTTCGGGGGAACTGGCTCGGATTAGTGGCGAAAACGCACCTAATCCATGCCAGTTCGCGTTTCCGCACCGTGAGGCGTGCCGACGGGCGTCGGCACGCGGCGAGTGGTTACGCCTTGACGCTGCGGCGAGAAAATGGCAAGGTTCTGGAAACGTTTCCCGAACGTTTCCAATAGGGGAAAGAACTACCTGTCATGCCACCTTGCCGCTGCTGCCTTTCGGCAGCCCATTCGATTTCACATCAACTGGAAACGTTTCGAGTTGCTGGCTGCTCCCACCTCGCTGGTGTCATTGATGGCTGATCTCAGGCTGATCGATGGCTGACGCAAGCAAACGGCCAACGATTGTCACTGTTGCGGGCCTGGCAGGCGTTTCGATTTCGTCTGCGTCTCGAGTTCTGAACGGCCACAGCGCCCGGCCAGACACAATCAGCCGAGTGCGTACCGCCGCTGCCCAGGTGGGCTACGTGCCGCACATGGCGGCGCAGAACCTCAAGTCCAGACGCACCGGCCAAATTGCGTTCGCGGTAGAGAACATCGCCAACCCAACCTATGTGGCAATGGTGCAGGCCATCGAGGATGTGCTTGGCCCCAACGGTTACAGGCTGGTGCTGCACTCCACCAAAGCCGATGCTGGCTCAGAGGTTGAGATCCTTCGAGATCTGCGTCGGCGCTATGTCGACGGCCTTGTGATCAGCCCAATTCGCGTTACCGAGGCCCATCTTCGGGAATTCGCTCAAACCTCTGCCCCAGTAGTTGTTATTGGCACGCTTCCGGAGCCGGCCAACGTGGGCACTGTTTCGGTGAACTCGGCCCACGGCGTTTCGCTGGCGGTCCGTCACCTAGTAGAACAGGGGTGCAGGCGGATTGCGTTCTTGAACGGCCCTGTGGATTCGGTGCCAGGCACGGCCCGCCTGCGGGGCTATCACAATGGACTAACCGCTCACGCCCCCGACGCGACGGGTGCCCTGGTTCAAACGGCGGCAGACTTTTCGGTCGACTCTGGCACGGCGGCGATGGGCCAGCTTCTGGCCAGGGAAACACCAGACGCCGTGATCTGTGCCAACGACCTGCTGGCAATTGGGGCCATGCAGGCGGTTCGTGCCCATTCGCTCTCGGTGCCAGACCACATCGCCATCGTTGGGGTTGACGACACGTACCTGGCCGAACTGGTGCACCCCGCGCTCACCAGTGTCTCGCTGCATGCCCGAAAGCGCGGCAGGCTGGCCGCTGAGTTGCTGCTAGAGCGCATCGCCGACCCCACGCTCCCGGTTCGTTCAATCACGGTTGAGCCCGACCTGCTGATACGCGCTTCCAGCCGCCCGGTCAGCAGGGGCTGAACCAATGACCCTTACCGCTCCGAATCAGGTTGGCGGCCCTCCCCGGCAAGTCACTAAGAAGATGAAGAGCAGGAAAGTTCTTGGCCTCGACCGGGGCCTCTGGCTGCTAATCATCCCAGCGATGATCCCGATCATCTTCTTCAGCGTTGTACCACTGGCCCGTGGTGTCTACCTGGGGTTCACAGATGCCGAAGCAGGCAGGAACACCGTCACATCTTTCAATGGGCTGGACAACTACCGAGAGCTGCTAAGCAACCGCCTGTTCTTAGAGTCGTTCAGGATCGGCCTCATCTGGACCATTGCGGTAACCGTGCTCCAGTTCTTCTTGTCAATGGGGCTGGCCCTCCTGTTGAACAACAATTTGAGGGGCCAAACTCTCTCACGAATTCTGGTGTTGGTGCCGTGGGCAATGCCGCCGGTTGTTGTTGGGCTGATGTGGCGGCTGGTCTATCACCCAACAGCAGGGATCCTAAACGAGGGGCTTGAACGAGCGCAGATCACAGACGCCAACATCAATTGGCTCACCGATTTCTCCCTTGCCCTCCCCGCCGTAATAGCGGTAGGCGTTTGGCGAGGCATGCCCCAAACCACCATCACGCTGCTGGCCGGGTTGCAAGGGGTTCAGTCTGATCTGAAAGAGGCGGCTGCGGTTGACGGCGCCTCTCACTGGCAGACCTTCCGCCACATCACTATCCCGTCGATGATGCCGATCATCGTCGCCATCACATCCCTGGATCTGATCTGGAACTTCAACTCGTTCGGGCTGGTCTTTGTGTTGACTGAAGGCGGCCCGGGAGGGCGAACGCGCCTGCCGTTGTTGTTTGCATACGAGCAGGCATTCAAGTTCGGCAACTTTGGGTTTGCGGCTGCGCTTGGCAACGTGATGGTGCTTGTGATGGTCGTGATCCTGTTCTTCTACCTGCGGCGGACGCTTCGAGGAGACGCCGAGATATGAGCTTCCTCAGCCGCATCCGCATCGGCAGGCTCGCTCAGTACGTGGCCCTTGGCGCCTACCTCGTGTTTCTGGCGTTCCCGCTTGTCTGGCTCATCAGCACATCATTCAAAACCCCGCCAGAGCTCCAGCTGCTTAACCCAACGATATTCCCCGAGTCGCTTTCGCTTGACAATTTCCGAGATGCATTCCGGTCTCAACCTCTGGTGAAGGCGGGCCTGAACAGCCTGGTTGTTGCCAGCGTCAGCTCGGTCCTAACAGTGATGGTGGCAACACCGGCGGCCTACGTGCTCAGCCGTTTCAAGTCAAAGCTCAGCAAGCTGGCACTTGGCTGGGTGCTTGTCAGCCAGCTGTTTCCGTTCATCTTGATCATCATCCCGCTGTTCTTGATGTTGCGGGGAATCGGGCTGGCCGACAGCAGGGTTGGGCTGATCCTGGTGTACATGGTGTTCAGCCTGCCGTTCGCCCTATGGCTGTTGCAGGGTTACGTGAAGGCGGTGCCGGTCACCCTTGAAGAAGCGGCGATGCTAGACGGTTGCAGCCGGGCCCAGATGCTGCGCCGGGTTGTTGGCCCCCTGATGTTGCCAGGGATAATCGCAACGGTTCTTTTCGGCTTCCTACTGTCCTGGAACGAATTCTTCTTCGCCCTGATCTTGCTGAAGAACCCAGATATCCAGACTCTTCCGGTGGTCCTTGTTCGTTTCAAGGGGGCCGAAGGTGTTGCCAGGCTTGGCCCGCTGGCCGCCGGCTCTCTGCTGGCCACCCTGCCCAGCCTTGCCTTGTTCGGCCTAATCCAGCGCCGCCTGGTATCCGGAATCATGAGCGGCGCGGTCAAGGGGTGAGCAACTGACGCAATTATCGCAACTCACAACCAGACAACCTGACCAGCTACCCAATCACCCGACCAGAACTCACTAGGTAATTCGCGAAATGTCAACCAATGAAGTATCAACAGGAGGAAAGATGATCCGTCCAAAACAGAGGTCCCTTTGGGCCGTAATTGCTGCCTTTATGCTTGTGCTTGCCGCATGCGGGGGCGACGACGACACCACTGCGGGCGACGCCGACCCGGCCGAAACAACTGCCGCTGCTACCGAAACAACTGCCGCTGCTCCCGATACCACGGAAGCCCCTGCTGAAACAACGGCCGAGCCCATGGTTGTGAACCTCAGGTTCCAGTCCTTGGCATGGCAGGAAGAGTCGATTGCCGCCAACATCGCCCTGGTTGACGAGTGGAACGCAGCCAACCCGAACATTCAGGTTGAGTACGTCCAGGGCTCGTGGGATTCGGTGCAGGACCAGCTTCTTGCCCAGTTCGAAACGGGCGAGGCCCCCGACCTACTGCATTATGAGTCGACAGCAATTATCGACTTCGCCCGTCGTGGCTACTTGGTTGAGCTTTCGTCTGTGCTTTCCGACGATTTCAAGGCTTCGATCAGAGACAGTGCGTGGGACACCGTCGCGGACGAAGGCGGCGTCTACGGCGTTCCGTTCTTGCTTGAATCGTCGCTGTTCTTTGCCAACAAAACCATCTTTGACGACGCAGGCGTTGAGCTTCCAACGATTGAAGATCCCTGGACCTGGGACGAGTTCCAGGCTGCCGCGCTTGAATTGACAACGCCGGACCGGTTTGGCGTTGCCTTACCATTCCGGTCGCCTACCAATCGTGTGCTGAACCTGTCGCTTGCCTTCGATGGAGCGTTCTTTTCAACCACCGATGGTGTCTCGACCACGCAGTTCGGCGACGCCGAGCGTGAGGTTCCGTCTCGCATTTATGACATGTTGTATGTCGACAAGTCTGCTGCAACCGACTCGCTTGGTTTTGGCAGCTCCGACGTTCTTCCCGGCTTCTTCGCAGGCGAGTACGCAATGGTCACCTCCGGAGTTTGGTTCCGCCAGCAGATTTCATCGCAGGCCCCAGACGGATTCGACTGGGTGACTCTTCCGCCGCTGCTTGGAACCTCGCAAAACCAGGGCTCTGGCTCGCAGACAATCTCGATGTCTATCGACAGCGAGTATCCAGACGAGGCCGCTGAATTCCTCGAGTTCTTCCTTGCCCCTGAGGGCATGGCCCAGTTGGCCAAGGGAGACTGGCTGCTGCCAACAGGAGACGCGGCTGGGGCGGCTCTAGCTGAAAGCACTGGTGGGGCCGACGGTTGGGACGTTGCTGTTGAATCCGGCAAGAACCTGATCGTTGCGCCGTTTCAGTCGGTGGCTGGCTTCGGGCAATGGAAGAGCGAAATTGCCAATCCAGCGTTCCAGGAGTACTTCGCCGATCAGATCGACATCGACGAGCTTGGCCGCCGTCTGGTTGAAGACGGCCAAGACATTCTCGACAGCGCAGGCTAGAAGTGCCAAGAAGCGGTGGGCGACCAGACACTGATCTGGTCGCCCACCGGATCGACCGCGGGCGCGCCAGCCTGCGAGGTTTGGCCATAGGCGATGCTCTGGGGCGCCCGGCCGAGAACCTGTCGGCTGAGCAAATCCAGGATCGCTATGGCCGGATTACAGACTTTGTGGACGAAGTTGTCGGAACCGACGACACCGAGTTCGCCATTTTCAGCGGCACGCTGCTGGCCAAACACGGCTCGGCCCTCACAATGAGTGATGCGTCCAACGCCTGGCGATCCGAGATTGTTGGCCGCGGTGGGCTAGCTGGAGCTGGGTTCAGCACGATGGGCGCAGTTGTGAACATGCAGCGCGGCTTGGATGCCCCCCAGACAGCCCAGCACAGCCACGCGTGGTCAGACGAGTTGGCAATGCGGGCGGCGGTGTTCGGAGTCTTTGCTCCCGGCAAACCCGCCGAAGCTGCGAGGTTGGCAGTGATTGAGGGCAGTGTCACCATGGCCGGTGAAGGGCTACACAGCGGCGCCGCGGTTGCGGCCGCGGTTTCGGCCGCAATGGACTTCACCGACTGGCCGGGCGCCGTCGAAGCTGTTCATGCCGCGGCGCTCAGCGTTGTTCCCTCAGATTCCTGGACAGCCCGGAACATAAGCCGCGCCAAGACAGCAACGGCCGACGGCGGACCGAACGTCGAGACTCGCTTGCTCAGTAGCGTCGTTCCCCACTACTACCCGTGGACAGATCTCGGTCCTGAGGCCGTTGGGCTTGCATTCGGGGCATTGCGAATCGGAAAGGGCCAGTTCGTTGAATCGGTGCTGACCGCAGTGAACATGGGCCGAGACGCAGACACCACAGCAGCAATAGTTGGTTCGATTTGCGGCGCCCTGCACGGCGAGGCCGGCCTGCCGTCGCGCTGGCTCAGTCGGTTGGCACCGGCAACCGGCTCTTGCCTACCTACAGTCGCAGGCGTGGACATCGGCGATGTGGCAGAAGAGCTCGTTCAAGCGTCCGTCGCGGCCAGCGAGAACTCAGATGACTGACCGGATCGTCAACACCGCCCTCGGCTTGGCAATTGGCGACGCGTCTGGTTGGCCTGCCACACTCCATCGCTCCAGCCTGCTGCCCCCTTGGACCAGGCGCCTCCGCCGCGAATTGGACGTGTTCGGTGAGGAACACAAGCTGTCAACAACGGCTCTGCCTTTTTCGCTGAACCAGCCCGTTGAAGCGCTGCGGCTTGGCCCTGCCAACGACTCCGAGTGGTTCGTGTTCAGCGCCGACCACCTCATCCGGAGAGCGGGCGACAGCTCAGTTGGACCAGCAGAACACTGGGTTAGCCTGGCCGGTCGCAGAGACGAGATATGGGCAGGGATCGGGGTGAAGTCGGCTCTTGATAATCTTGCTGCCGGGGTTGGCCCTCCTGCAAGCGGCAACGACCAGCCTCACTTCGCTGACGGTTCAGCTCTCGGTCGGGCAGCAGCCTTTGGGTTGGCTTGCAGTGGCCAGCCTGATCTGGCGTCACGCCAAGCCAGGTCGGACGCCAGGGTAACCAACGCCGAAGACGGCGTCTGGGCGGCCAGCAGCTTCGCCGCTGCAATATCTGTGGCATCGGCGGGCGGCAGCCTCGACGCCGTCGTTGCGGCTGCCCTTGCCGAACTGCCGGAAGGCAGCCAGTCGAGACGCCTAGTCGGCCTGGCTCTGGATTTGGCCGCGTCCTCCGGTTCTGCGTTCGGTCTTGTGCCTGAAATCGATCTGAATCTGGTGGATCACGTATACAGCTATCCGCTTGGCGCCGCCCACTACCTCGCGGCTGCCCTTGCCATGGTTGTGGCCGCGGAAGGCAGCTTTGAAGTTGCAGTGCCTGGGTCGGCCTGCATCGCCAGGTTCGCCGACGCCGTACCCGCACTTGCAGGGGCCTTGTGCGGAGCGCTGGGTTCGCCGCTTCCGACAACGTGGATTGACCGTTGTGAAACACTTGTTGGCTGTTGCCTTCCCGAGCTTGCGGGTAGAAGCGTTCGAGCAGTTGGCGAAGAATTGTCTCGGCTGGCGCACGATTCATCCAACAACACCGCTACACCCAATGAAGGAAAGAGGAAACAATTTCGATGACCCCCCTTGAGGACAGAGCTACAGGCTGCCTTGTGGGTGCGGCGGTTGGCGACGCCATCGGTGGCGCAACTGAAGGCTGGACACCCTCAGCAATTCAGACCAGATACGGCGGCCTTGTCACCGGCATCGTGCCACCGTTCAACCCAGACTGGAAGACTGCCCGGCCCATCGCCCCCTACCACAAGGGCGACGGCCACGTAACCGACGACACGTTGATGACCCACGCCCTCGTTCGGGTGTACGAGGCAAAGCGCGGCCATCTTGAAGCTCACGATATAGAGCGATATCTGGTGCCAGAGCTCATAGAGAGGCGCACCTGGATCCCAGAGCTCGAGACCGAGGCGCTGCTGATTCAACGTCTGTTTCTGGCCGAGAAGTGGCTGGCGCTTCGAATTCACTACGGTCACAACGATCCAAGAGAGGCGGGTGTTGGCAACATCGTGAACTGCGGCGCCACCATGTACATGGCACCGGTTGGGATCGCCAACGCGGGCAACCCCGAGCGGGCGTACGCCGAGGCCATAGACATAGCGGGTGCTCACCAATCCAGCTACGGGCGCGAAGCGGCAGGCGTTTTTGCCGCAGCCGTTGCGGCCGCTTTCCAACCGGACTCAACCCCTGAGCATGTGGTTGGCGTCTGTCTCGAACTGGCAAAGGACGGAACCCGCGCTGCCATCGAGGCCGTCCAGGAGGCAGTACCGGCGATGGCCCACTGGAGCGAGTCGTTCGAGGCAATGCGGGCTGCCATTCGTCCATTCGACACGGTTGGCGACGACTACAGAGATCAAGGGCTGGGTGCTCGCAGGCCAAGCAGGCTGCACTCCATAGAGGAGCTCCCGGTTGCGTTGGGATTCCTTTGCCTAACGAAGGGGAGCTATGAAGACACCGTTCTGGCCGCAACAAACTACGGCCGAGACGCAGACTCGATTGCTGTGATGGGTGGCGCAATCGCCGGTGCGCTCGGCGGCCTTGCCACCGTTCCCGAAGAGTGGAGCCAGCAGGTAGCCAAACAAAGCCGCTTGGATATCGAATCGCCCGGCCGGTCAATGGCAGGCATTGCAACAGAAATTCACGCGGCCGACCGCGCCAAGGCTTCGCGGCACCTAGCAGCATTCGAAGCGTTAACACCACAGTGACCGAGCTGAGGGTTACGTGGGCTCAGCCGGAAGATCTGATAGTTCACGAGTTTGCCCAGGCCCGGCTTGACGGTGTTGACGTTTCTGAGTTTCAGCAGCGCTGGGTTGACTCCGGAGGTGATCTCACGGTTTCGGCCAAGGGCGCCAGCAGTACCGGCTCCAAGCTCAGGGGTTTGGCGACTGCCCTGATCCAAGAGATGCAGGCCAACGCTGATCAAGCCCAAAGCGGGCTGGGCCCCCCGGGCACTATGTATCGGCCCGAGCCTTGCTCCCCAAGCGAAATGCCGCTTTCCAGTTCTGAGCTGCTCAACCGCGTCCATGGGGCTTGGCTTGGTCGGGCCGCAGGTTGTCTTTTGGGCAAGCCGGTTGAGAAGATCCCTCGCCAGGGCATTCGGGAACTCCTGGAATCAGCGGGTCGCTGGCCGCTAGATTCCTACTTTTCTCAGGCTGGCGTGCCAGCCGCGGTGATCGAACGGTGGCCGTGGAACCGCCGTAGCAGGCCAACCAGCCTGGCTGAAAACATTGACGGCATGCCAGAAGATGACGATCTGAACTTCCCGATGCTCAACCTGGCCATGCTGGAAGACAAGGGGACGGCGTTCGAGACCAGCGATGTTGGCGCCGCCTGGCTCTCCAACCTGCCGGCTGGCCGAGTATTCACCGCCGAGCGCATTGCGTATCGCAACATGTTGCTGGGTTACGTCCCTCCTGAAACTGCAACTGTTGGTAACCCGTTCCGAGAATGGATCGGGGCCCAGATCAGAGCCGACGTTTACGGTTGGACCAACCCGGGTGACCCCAGCGCGGCAGCCGAGATGGCAGCCCGCGATGCAACGCTTAGTCACACGGGCAATGGTGTTTATGCCGCCATGTTCGTTGCCGCCCTCTTGGCCGACTCTTTCACCAACCCAAGCCTTTCCTCATCCATTGAGGTTGCCCTTCGGTGCGTGCCTGGCACCTCCGGCGTTGCTGAAGCTGTCACTTTTGGCCAGGCCGCGGCTGCCGAAGGGGACTGGGAAAAGGCAGTGGGCTCAATCGCTGACCATTACCAGGGCTACCACTGGGTCCATTCTCTGAATAACCTCAGCCTGGTTGTTGCCGCCCTCACACACGGAGATGGTGATTTTGGTCGATCGATATGCTCGGTTGTGATGGGAGGGTGGGACACCGACTCCAACGGCGCAACGGTCGGATCCGTGCTTGGTGTTAGAACCGGGGCGGCCGGTCTGGCCGATCGCTGGACTGCACCGCTGAAGAACCGGGTTGCATCCACCCTGCCAGGATTTGACGGTGTTGGATTCGACGAACTAGCGGCCAGAACGGTGGCTCTGATCCCAGCGGCTGGGCCCGGGAATGGCTGAGCCGCCCCTGCACGGCATCCGGGTGATTGATGCGTCAACACTGTTTGCCGGACCAACCGCGGCCATGGTGCTTGGCGATTTCGGGGCCGACGTGATCAAGGTAGAGCACCCTTCCCGGCCAGATCCCAGCCGCACCCACGGGCCGGCGAAGAATGGCATCGGCCTAGGTTGGAAGGTGCTGGCCCGCAACAAACGCACCGTCACCGTTGACCTCTCGAATCCCAAGGGGCAAGAGGTGTTTCTGCGGCTTGCCGCAACGGCCGATGTTGTGATCGAAAATTTCCGGCCCGGCACCCTTGAGCGCTGGAATCTTGGGTACGGCAGGCTGAAGCAAGGCAATCCCGGCCTCGTTCTGGCCAGGGTTACCGGATCTGGCCAGATTGGGCCAAACTCTGGTCAGCCAGGGTTTGGCACGCTGGCCGAGGCAATGTCGGGATTCGCCGCTGCCACCGGCGAGCCGGACGGGCCGCCGATGCTGCCACCGTTCGGGCTGGCCGATGGCGTTGCCGCCTTGGCAACCACCATTGCGGTCACCAACGCACTGCTGGCCCGCCACAAGAGCGGCGAGGGCCAAGTAGTTGATGTCGCAATCATCGAACCGCTGATGGCGCTTCTTGGCCCTCAGATCAGCACTTTCGATCAGCTCGGCGTGGTGGCAGAACGATCCGGGAACCGGTCGACAAGTAACGCTCCGCGCAACCTGTACCAAACAGCAGACGGCGCTTGGCTGGCTGTGTCCACCAGTTCTCAGAATATTGCCGAGCGAGTAGTGCGACTGGTAGGGCGGGGCGACCTAGTTGACCAGCCGTGGTTTCAGTCGGCCGCGGGTCGAGTTGGCCATGCCGAAGAATTGGACGAAGCGGTTGCCTTGTGGATTTCTGAACGCAACGCAGATGTGGTGATCGGCGAATTCAACCGCGTCGAGGCTGCCATCGGTCCCGTGTATGACGCAGGCGACATCATCAACGACGATCAGTTCAATGCAATTGGCGCCGTTGCCACGGTTGAAGACGAAGATCTGGGCCCGCTACGAATGCAGGGCGTGTTGTTCAGGATGAGTGAAACGCCCGGGTCCATTCGGTTTGCGGGCCGGGCCCATGGCGCCGACACCGATGAGGTAATGGCCGAACTTGGATTCACCGCCGATGAGGTTGCGGACTTGCGCGCAGCCGAGGCCATATGAGCCGGGTCTCAATCGCTGGGCTCGATGAGCAGGGAGCCCCGCCGCTGACCTGGCTTTACGTGCCCGGCGATCGCCCGGATCGGGTTCAGAAGGCCCTCAACTCCGACGCCGACGTGGTAGTCATTGACCTTGAGGATGCCGTAGCTCCTTCATCCAAGCAGTTGGCCCGAGACGCTACAGCTGACCTTTTGCAGTCTTCTTCGCCCAAACCTGTTGTGGTTCGGATCAATGACCTGAGTACGCCTTGGGCGGTGGCGGACATGAAGGCCCTCGCGCAGGCGCCCGGCCTTGCTGGACTCCGCATTCCGAAGGTCGTATCCGCCGATCAGTTGGCCGAGTTGGACCAAAGCATCAGAGCGGCGGCGCCGACGCTGCCATTGCACTGCCTGATCGAGTCGGCGGCCGGTTTGGAGAACGCTTTCCAGATCGCCTCGTATCCGGGCGTGACGGCCGTTGGTCTTGGAGAGGCTGATCTGACGGCTGATCTTGGCGTGGTTGGCGACAGTGGCTTGGCCTGGGCCAGGGGACGGTTAGTTGTTGCCGCCAGAGCCGCAGGTTTGCCCCCGCCCGCTCAGTCCGTTTACCTTCACCTTGACGATGACGAGGGCCTGGCCCGATCGTGCGAAGCGGGGCGGTCTCTGGGTTTCTTTGGCCGGGCCGCGATTCACCCCAAGCAGTTGCCGATAATTGTCGACGCCTACCTCCCATCAGCTGCTGAGTTGGATGCCGCTAGGCAGGTGATTCAGCGGGCGAATGAAGCAGCCGAGGCTGAGGGAGTTGGGGCGCTAGTTTTGAGCGATGGCCGATTCGTGGACTTGGCTGTGGTTCTGAGCGCCAGGCGTATTCTGGCAGTTGCCAAAAAGCACGGCACCCGCCGCGAACCTAACTAGACCAACCAGTTCTGGGCAACGAACTCCCAGTTCAGGAGCTTCTCTATGAAGGTGTCTACGTAGGCGGGGCGGGCGTTCTGGTAGTCCAGATAGTAGGCGTGTTCCCAAACGTCGATTGTTAACAGGGGTGTCTGGCCGTGGGTGAGGGGCAGGTCGGCGTCGTCGGTTTTGGTGATGGCCAAGTCGGCGCCGTCACGAACCAACCAGGTCCAGCCCGAACCGAAGTTGCCTACGGCCGCAGCTTTGAATTGTTCTTTGAAAGAGTCGATCGAGCCGAAGCCCGCCTCTATTGCCGTTGCCAAGTCTCCCGTGGGATCGCCTCCGCCGCTTGGGGTCATGCACTTCCAGTAGAAGCTGTGGTTCCAAACTTGGGCTGCGTTGTTGAACAGCCCGCCGGGCCCGGCGGTAGCGATGATCTGGTCAAGCGATGCTTCGGCGTTGTCTGTGCTGGCTACTAGTCCGTTCAGGTTTGTGACATAGGCCGCGTGGTGCTTTCCGTAGTGGAAATCCAAAGTGCGCTCGCTGATGTGAGGGGCCAGGGCGTTCCTGGCGTACGGCAATTCGGGTAGTTCGAAGGCCATGTCACTCCTTGAGAGGGATGGGTCGGGACACCAACCTATCTGCCCGTGACGCGTGCCGATCCTCTACCGTTGTGTCTATGGCTGATGTCACGATCTATCACAACCGGCATTGAAACTCCTCGGTCAATGCCGTGCGCATTGCAGAAGACTTGGGTGTTGAGTTCAACACCGTCAACTATATCCAGGACCCACCAGACGCCGACGCGATCCGTGGGATCATCGAGATCTTGGAAGATCCGCCAACGGCCTTGGTTCGTCGGGATTCGAAGTTCAAGAAGCTCGAACTCACGGATTCCGACGTCGAGACAGTTGACCAGATCGTTGAGGTTCTGGTTCGCCACAAACAGCTGCTCCAGCGCCCAATCGTCATAGCGGGAGGCAAGGCAATCATCGGCCGGCCGAAGGATCGGGTCAGCCAACTGCTCGCTTGAGGTGAGCGCCACCTCGCCAGGTCGTCAAAAATTGAACTATAGTTGTGGAATGAGCACACTCTCTGAAGCCGAGGTCCCTGATCAGGGTTCTAGTGCAGAACAGGATCAGTTACCCGACCGCTCGATCGAATGGGAGGCCATTCGGACTGAGTTTCTCAAGCCCCGGCCTGAGCGACCAGCAACTTCGGCCCGGGGCGTCCACCACGTCGCCCTGCTCTGCGCCGATGTAAAGCGGACAATTCGGTTCTACCAAGACTGCCTCGGGTTCCCACTAACTGAGCTGTTTGAGAACCGCGACTACCCGGGATCGACCCATCTGTTCTTTGACATCGGCAACGGCAACGCGCTGGCTTTCTTCGACTTTCCGGGTCTCGCCCTTGGCTCGTATGCCGAAGTTCTGGGCGGTCTCCATCATCTGGCCATATCGGTCCACCCCGACGCGTGGCAACAGATTAAAGCCAGGCTGGAGCAGGCCGGCCATGAGTGTCTGGTGGTTGATACCTCGCTCTACGTTGGTGGCCCCGACGGCGAGCGGGTAGAGCTAATTGCAGACGAGCTCGGCCAGATGTACGGCAGCCCCGTGGTGTGATCGGCCTCGGTTCGACGCCGCATTTCAGTTGCATAACCAATCGGGCACGGCCACTGGTGCCCTGCTAATTTCTGACCACAGGGGAGGGCCGGATGTGCGTGCATTCGGTCTCCGGCCAAACGACAGGGATATCGCATGAACGTGCTTGCATGGATCACAGGAATAGTGCTGATCGCCGGTTTCGGGATGGCCGGGGCAGGCAAGCTGATGGGCCAGCAAATGATGAAAGACACCGCCAAGCGGTTCGGCTTCAAAGACAGCCAGTTTCAAATGCTCGGTGGAGCCGAAGTTGCGGGCGCGGCCGGCATCTTGGTCGGGCTGTTCAGTGACGGAAGGGACCTAGAGCTTCTCGGCCTCCTTGCGGCCGTTGGCCTGATCCTGGTTGGCCTTGGTGCTGTGTTCTTCCACCGCAAGTTCGGAGACGAACCAAAGGACTTCGCCCCCGCACTGATGCTGGCCGTGGCGGCTGTGCTCTACATCGTGTTCATCGGTGCCCGCTAAAGCTTTCAACATCGCGCAGCTCTTTCGGTGACGATGGGCACAAACTAATGTCACAGGCCAGCCGGATAGGGCAGAATGTCTGTTATGCGAAGGCGCAATCAGATCGACCCCTACGGTGAAGGGCAGCAGATTCCTGGCCACAGGGCGGCCACCTTTACCGGGAACCGTGACTACGGAGACTCCTGGATCATCTGCGATATGGATCCGAAATGGAAGAAGGAGGGCCGTCGTTTTGAGCAGCTGTTCTTCCTCGACGAAGTCACGGCTCTGGCTGCAGGGTTCAGACCATGCAACCGGTGCAGGCGCAAGTCGCTCGAGCAGTTTCGCGCCACTTGGAACGAGGCAGTCGATGAGGATCAGATGACCGCTGAGATAGACCGCCAGCTAAGAGAAGAAGGCACCATCCGTCGCTCTGCCCCAGCCTCGGAGTTGTCGGCAGGTGTGATGATCCGTTTTGACGGCGAGGCCTATCTGGTTACCAACGACGGCATGCGGCTGTGGGGCTTTGAGGGTTACGGCCCAACTGAGGACCTCCCGGCTAAGAGGGTTGAGGTGATAACCCCGGCCTCAACTCAGGCCGTTCTTGGCGCTGGCTATCCGGCCCAGGTGCACCAAAGCGCCAAGAGCTGAAAGTCGAAGCTTCATCGGCTGGCGACGTTGGGCTTAATCACGCCGGTGAGTTCAAGGATGCGGTGTGGCGGCAGGTGTTGCTCGGTGATGCGAACGCCAAGGTGGGCCAGTGCGTTTTCGATTGCGTTTGTGAGTGCTGGCGGGGCACCGATGGCGCCACCTTCGCCAACACCTCGGTAGTTCGCCTCAACCTCAGACGGTGTTTCGAGGTGATGAAGCTCGATCTCGGGGATCTCCATAGCGGTAGGCATCAGGTAGTCCATGTAGGTGCTGGACTGCAGGTTGCCGAACTCGTCGTAGTTTGTTTTCTCATACAGCACCGCTCCGATTCCCTGGGCAACGCCGCCCCTCACCTGGCCCTCGACGATGGCCGGATTGATCATCTCGCCACAGTCCTCAACCACGAGATAACGAGGGATTGTGACAAAGCCGGTATCTGGATCAATCTCAACCCAGCAGACATGGGTGGCACACGCCCAGCCACCCTGGGGTGGGCCGTTGTATGTGAACTCCGCGGTGATGGCAGGCTCGTCTCCGATTCCGCCGCCTGCCGAGGCGGCCGCAGCTGCCACTTCGGCAAACGACTTGCCCTTGGCGGGAACCCCGCGAACATGGATGTTTCCGTCAACGATCTCCAGGTCATTCACGTTCGCCTCCAGCAGGTCGGCGGCCTGATCGAGGATCTTCGTGCGAAGCGCACGGGACGAGAACTGAACCGCACCGCCACCTATTGGGCCGCCCCGGCTGCCGCCCGTGCCCATAATCCCGAACGGTGTGTTCTTCGTGTCTCCCCAAACCAGCCGCACCTGCTCCATCGGCACACCAAGCTGGTCGGCTGCCACTTGGGCGTACGTGGTTTCGTGGCTCTGGCCGTGCGGCATCTGTTGGGTTCTGATGGTGACGGTGCCATCAGCTTCGAGACTAATTTCAGACTTCTCGGCCAGAAGAGCCCCGACCCCGGGAGTTACCGCATCGGTGTAGTCTGGCGGACCAGGCGCCGCTTCGTGATAGGTGGCAAATCCGATTCCGAGAAGACGGCCCCGGCTTCTTGCGTCTTCCTGCTTGGCCGCAAACGCCGCAGGTTCGGCTAGTTCGATGGCCCGTTGCAGGGTTGTGGCCGCAGTCATTGTTGGGTCAAGAGTTGGGCCTGTGATCATCTTGGCCGGCAGCTCGCTTGGGTGGTACATGTTCTTCAAACGCAGCTGAGTCGCAGACATCCCAAGCTCTCTTGCTACCACGTCAAGCATCCGCTCCCTGGCCCAGGTTTCGTTGGCCCACGGCCCCCGGTAGGGGATGTAGCGGCCCTTGTTGGATGCAACCACCGTGGTGTCCAAACGGAAAGCGTCTATTCGGTAGGTGCCTGGCAACATCACCTTCATAATCCGCGAGAACAGCCCGCAGTTGAACGGAACACCGGGGTAGGCGCCTTGGTTCATCACCAGGTTGGCCTTCATGCCAAGGATGGTGCCGTCATCTTGAACGGCAAACGAAATGGTGAGCCTCTCGTCTCGTGCCTGGCCCCCGTCTGTGAGATTTTCGACCCGATCCTCGATCCACTTCACCGACCGGTTCAACTCCATCGCCACTGCCAGAATCACCGCGTCTTCACGACTGACTGGCCCCTTCGACCCAAAGCCACCGCCGATGTCTTTGGCCACAACCCGCGGAAACCGTTCTGCCGACAACGTGCCAAGGAAGCTGCGGCCCAGATACAGAAGGGTTCGTGGGTCCTTGCGGATCTGGTGAATCGTGCCGCTGCTGTCGGCCTTCTTCAGCTGGTCACCGGTTCCAGCTAACGCCGCCTTGGCCCCCCGGGCAAAGGCCTTGAGCCTGCCCCTATTTCCTGCCAGCGCCCGTATCGACTTCACCGCGCTCTGCCTTGCCGTTACCGCGGCCAGGGTCCACCGCAGGGCATGGCCAGCCTGGGTTGCCGCGTGAAACACAACTTCGTCAGATTCCGGGTCTACCTCGGCAACGCAGCCTCGGGTTTCCAGGGGCTGGTTTGACAACCGGTGGCTGGTGAAGGTCTCGGTGAAGACCCGGTCTGCTTTGCGGAAGGCCTCGTCAACCTCGCCGAACTGATCGGCTGCCTCATACAGAATGTTGCTGCCAGCGGCGGGCCAGATTGGTTCGGAGTCTGTTCTCAGCGCGTCGTCAATAGACACCACGGGTGTGAGCTCTTGATACTCGATCTCAACCAGTTCCGCCGCGTCCTCGGCGAGGGCCCTTGAGTAGGCAAGCACCACTGCCACGGGGTCCCCAACAAAGCGGACCCTGTCAACAGCCAGGGCCCAGAAGGGCGGAGTGAACTGGCCCGGAAGGTTGCTGAAAGGAATGAACGGGTTGGTAAGCAGGCAGATCTCGGCGCCGGTGTAAATGGCAACGACGCCCTTCGCCCGGCTGGCCACCGAATGGTCTATTGAAACGATGTTTGCGTTGGCAAAAGGGCTGCGAACAAAAGCGGCGTGAACGGTGCCCTCGGGCTCAACATCAGCAACGAACGAGCCCCTGCCGGTGAGGAGACGCTGATCTTCAACCCTGCGCACCCTTTGCCCGATGTATCTCCCGGCGACAGCCTCACGCATCCTGGGCCCCCTCACGCCTGTCGGCCGCCATGATCTCCACCGCGGTTTCCACCCCCGCAATGATGGACTGATAGCCGGTGCAGCGACAGAGGTTGCCGCTGATCTCCTCCCGAATCTGGGCTCGCGTCGGAGCGGGGTTCCTTTCAAGGAAGCAGAGCGCAGTCATCAAGAAGCCGGGGGCGCAGAAGGCGCACTGGAAGCCATGAGCCTCCTGCATTGCCCGCTGGATTGGATGGATGGAAATGATCTGGCCGTCGTGATCTGTTTCGGCCAGACCCTCGATTGTCGTGATCCTTGATCCGTCTGCCTGAACTGCCAGAATTAGGCATGATCTGACCGCCTCATCGTTGAGCACAACGGTGCAGGCGCCACACACGCCGTGCTCGCAACCCAGGTGGGTGCCGGTGAGGTCCAGCCGTTCCCGCAGAAAGTCGGCAAGTGAAAGCCTGGCGTTGACTCGCCGGGTCACACCAACGCCGTTCACTTCCAATTCGATTGTTGCAGTGCCGTCGATAGGGGAGTGAAGCGAACCCATGGCGCTTTGTGTTGCCGTGGCTGAAGGGCTGTTCATGCGGCGAATCCGATCTGGTCGATGGCGTCTGCAAGGGCGTTGCGGGTTAGCACTCCGGCAACGTGTTTTCGGTAAGCGGTGGTGCCGTTGGCGTCTTCAGGGGGATCAAGGCTTTGGCTGACGATACGGGCGGCTTCTTCGAAGGCTTCTGGCCCGGGGCTCTGACCCGCTAGGGCTTCCTCGGCCTCTGTCACCCTCACTGCTGTGGAGGCGGCCCCGAAAAAGCTGAGGGCCGAGCTTGCAATGAGGCCTGCCTCGTCGAGGCTGACAGTTGCTGCCAGGCCGACTATTGCGAAGTCTCCGCTGCGGCGAGAGATCTCCTTTACCGATACTCCCGTCCGTGGCTTCTGGGGCGGGAACCCGACGGCCAGGAGAAGCTCGTCTGGTGCCAAGTCTGTTGTGAGGAAGCCGCTGAAAAAGTCGGCGGCCGCAACCCGGCGTTGGCCGCCGCTCTTCACGGCAATGAAACGGGCCCCAAGCGCAAGCGCAACTGCAGGTAGCTCAGCAGCCGGGTCGGCGTGAGCCAGGCTTCCAACGACGGTGCCGCGGTTGCGGATGGCTCGGTGGCCAACGAGGGGAAGGGCGGCGGCAACAAGTGGGGTGAGCCTGTGAACGGCTTCGGCTTCCTCGGCTCTGGTGTGGGTAACGGTTGCGCCAATAGCCAGCCCGCCCTCAACGTCTTCAACGATCTCATTCAGGCCAGGCACGCGGCTTATGTCGACCAGGTTCGCCGGATGGCTGAGCCGGAGGGCCATCAAGGGAAGCAAGCTCTGCCCGCCCGCAAGGATCTTGGCGTCTTCGCCGAAACGACTGAGCAAATCAAGCGCCTCGTCCAACGACGCTGGCCGGTGGTAGGCAAAGGCTGGCATCTTCATTCGGTCATCTTGGCATGCTGCGCAGAGCCCAATGTGATCCAGCACCTGATTCGCACTAATCTGGCGGAATGACAACCCATCAGATCAATGACATTCCAATACGCGTCGAGGACACCGGCGGAGACCTGCCCGCAGTGTTGTTCAGCCATGGTTTCATGATGGATCACACAATGTTTGACCCTCAGGTGGAGGCGCTCAGCAGCAGCCACCGTTGCATCAGGTGGGATGAGCGCGGCTTTGGCGACACGCCTTCTCCAGCGCCGTTCAGTTATTGGGACTCTGCCTCCGACGCCATTGGGGTTCTTGACGCCGTTGGGGTAGACAAGGCTGTGCTTGTCGGCATGAGCCAAGGCGGCTTTCTGTCGCTGCGGGCCGCACTCGCCAATCCAGAGCGAGTGGCAGGCGTGGTGCTCATTGATTCAGCAGCCGACACCGACGACGCCGAAACCCTCGAGGGTTACCAGGGAATGTTGGCTGCTCTCACCGGCGACGATGATGAAACTTGGGAAGCAGTGGCCGAGGGCGTTGCTGGCTTGATTCTTGGCACCCCAGAGCTGAACGAGGAATGGATTCCAAAGTGGCGAGCGCGGCGCACAACCGCCAGCCTTGCCCTACCCGGGCAGGCCCTGATGGAACGAGACGACATCTCTGATCGCCTGTCCGAGATTGCCTGCCCGGTTCTTGGCATTCACGGCAGCGCCGATCAGGCCATAAGCGTCGAGCGCGGCAAACAGGTTGTTGACTCGGTGCAGGACAGCAGGGGCTTTGTTGTTATCGATGGCGCCTGCCACGCTCCGAACCTCAGCCACCCAGAGCCGGTGAACGCAGCCCTGCAAGAGTTCCTCGGCGGCCTCTAGACCTTTGACCGAATCGCCCGAACAGCCCGCCTCTTCGGGGGCCCTTGACGGCCTCACCGTCTTGGATCTCAGCCGAGTGCTTGCCGGGCCGTGGTGCACGCAGCTTCTG
>QIKW01000069.1 GCA_003231975.1 Acidimicrobiia bacterium | reverse complement strand
ACATGTTGAGATCTTGAAGGAGTCTTTCCGGCCCGGCGGCGAGCGCCGCGACAGCGAGGGAGGGGTCGACGAAGTGGCGTTTCGGTGACGTGCGCAGGATGGCTCTCGATCGCAGGTGTGGCCCCCATGCCAGCTGGTTCTCGACGACCATCAATCGTTCCAGGGCTTCGAGGTAGGACGTGACCGTTTCTCGGTTGAGAGGGACGTCACCGGCACCTGTTTCGGCGGCGAGCTTTGTCACGGCGACCTCGGTCGCAACGTTACGAGCCAACGACTGGAGAAGCCTGCCGACCTTGACGGGATCTCGGCGAGTCGCGGTCAGTCGGCCGATGTCGACCTCTTGAACCTGCTGTAGGTAGTCGCGGGCGCCTTGTCTCGCAGCCTCGATCGGGTTGCTCTGCTGAGCGGGCCAGCCTCCCCGCGTCACCAACTCGGCGAGGTCGGCAATGCTTAGCCCGGCGTCGGCCGCCCTGATGCGGGTGCCGGACATGACGTCGTTCAAGCTGACCTCGCCGGAGGAATGGCCGGACTCAAAGATTGACATCGGCCGCAGGCGCAGGAACGAGAATCGGCCCGCCCCTGTGTGTCGATTGACGTCGTCATTCGGCACGGCTGACCCTGTGAGTATGAATTGTCCTGGGGCTTGGCGTTCATCGACCACTCGTCGAACCAGATTCCAAAGAGACGGCTCGACTTGCCATTCATCGAGCAACCGCGGTGTGTCGCCGGCAAGAACCAGCATTGGGTCGACCGCTATGGCGTGGCGGGCTGCCATATCGATGTCGAGTAGCACTGAGCTCGCTGCCACCCGGCGGGCGGTCTCAGTCTTTCCGCAGGCCTTAGCTCCTTCGATCACGACGGCGCCGGAGGATTCGAGGCGGCGAGTGAGGAGGGCGTCTACGATTCGTGGCATGTAGAGCACTGGAGATTCCTCTGTTGGCGGTGTCTGGCTAACTCTTTGATTCTAGTCAACCAGCTGAATATGGAGAATCTAACCAGCAAAATAGGGTGAATGTGTCCAGCAAGACATGGAACTCTACTCGTCCGTCATTGCAACCGGATCGAGGACACGGCGACGCTCATTAGCCGTTACTCCCTCGATGCACCTCGCAGACCCGCTGAGGACATGAAGGGTGCGTGCGCTTCTTCGAGTTCGGCTGAGCTAGCCGGTGCGTTGGCGGCGGGCCCGGCCCGTGAATGCTTCGATGGCGGCTATGACTTCGGTGACGAGCCACACTTGGTTGCGGCGTGCCTTGGAGTTGGTGTGCAGGATCCCGGCGTCTTTGAGTTGGCCGATCGCCGCCCGGGCTCGGTGGGGTGTCATAGCCAGGTCAGCGGCGATTGAGGTAGAGCTGATTACGGGTGATTTCAGGGCTTGATCGAGGACCAGCCAGACGGCTGAGTCTGACCGTGCCGTGACCCGCTCGTTCCATACCTCTCGGATTTTGGTGAGCTCGTCGGCCAGTTGCTGAGCGTTCGCTGCGGTGGCGAACGTGGCTGAGGTGAAGGCAGAGATTATCGGTTCGATGAGGCCGCGCCGGTAGTCGTTGAGTCCAGCAAAGTATTGGTCGATGTTGGTTAGGAGGCCGGCTGAGATCGGCAAGATCGTTTCGGTGGTCAGACCGGAGCGACGCAGCATGCGCTGCACGATGACCCGACCTGTGCGGCCGTTGCCGTCGGGGAATGGGTGGATTGTTTCGAGTTGGGCGTGAGCAACGGCGATGTGAGCGAGCCGGCCCAGGTCTTGACGTTGGGCGAAGGCGCTCCAGTCGTTGATGGCTGCCGGGACACGGTGGTGGTGGGGGGCGACATGTTCGGCGCCGTGCGGCGAGTAGTTGCTGCCGCCGATCCATACCTGTTCGTCACGGAACTTTCCGGTGAGCTGAGGAGCGTGTTGTTCGAGCAGGACCCGTTGAATCTCGATGATCTCATCAGCGTCGATCGCTGTGTCGCGTTCCAGCGCGTGTCGCAGGGTCTCGACGTTGGCGTAGATAGCCTCGGCGTTGCTGTTGCCTCGTTGAGTCTTTGGGAGATGTTCTGCCAGGGCGATCGAGGTGGCTGAGGCGGAAAGGTTCTCGATGCGTGACGATGCGACTGCTTCGGTGCGTAGGGCGATCACAGCAAAGCCCGACAGTGAGGCGCCAACGGATGCGTCGAATCGCTCGATGGTTGCCTCAGCCTCGGCCAGGTCAGCGGCAGTCCGGCCCGAGATCTCGATGGACTCGACATCGGCGATGGCAGGGGTGATGGTTGCTTGGTAGGTGGGCAGGATCCTGGCCCGTTGCCTGCCGGAGAGCCCGGCGATGTTCGAGGCCCAGTCGAGCGTTTCGACCGTGGCTGCTGGCCATGAGGGCTGGTTGTCGGCCATGCTGCTATGTCGACCCATAAAGCAATCATACATGGGGATAGCATGATAAGTCTACGTATGGGAGTCTCATGCGTAGAGATAATAGGGATCTTGGTCACTATCTAAACTCGGGTCACGCCGGTCGGCTAAAGCCTTTGTGACCCGATAGGTGCCGACCCGGTTAGTGAGTCAGGAAGGACGGTCTCACGGCATTTCCGCCAGTGGCATTCGGTTGTGCGCTGGTGATGGTCGGGCGAAGCAACGGGAAGCTGACCCCGCGCCTCATCTGGGTAACAGATCCGACCTACGAACGGCGGTTCCTCGCAAAGCCCAACGGTACCCACTCGCTGGGCGAGTGTTACATCACGGTCAGCTTGGGTGAGCCGTACAACGGGGCGACTGACAAGCTCGTCGCCGCCATCGTCTTCCGTCTTCTCAAGGAGTCCGGGGCGAAGCGGATCGTCGACGTACGCCTGAACAACTCCTCTCAACTGGCTGGGTTCGCGAAGCGCGATGACCTGACTTAAGGTCGCAGCAGGGCGCCAAGGTGCGGTTGGTGTAAATGCACTTTGCCCCAGTTTGGGGATGGGTTCGCACCACCGGATGGGGGCAGGCGGCAGCTCTGGGCTAGGTTCGGTTGCACTTCCAGCAACGCCTAGCAGAAGGGGCCAATAGTGGTTGACAAGTGGATGGTGGAAACAGCGCTAAGCGAGCGGTACCCGTTTTACACAAGAGCCAACGTTGGCGAGGTGTTCCCAGACCCTGTGGCCCCAATGACGTTCTCGTTTGCTTTCCTGAACGACGGCGTTCTTGGTGGAGCCGAGGTGGGGTTCCGGGAGGCTTACTACCGGATCGGGGTGATGACCCCCGACGAGGTAGAGGATTCCAACGTTTTCCTGGGTGTTGCCGGCGGTTATGCCTACTTGAACGCGGCCGCGCTGCGAATGCTTGGTCATCGCGCCCCTGGCATGACAGCCCAAGACATCGACGATTCCTTCTTTGGCGACGCCCCCGGTGTGCCGCCATTCGTGCCAAAGGAAGGAGACGACAGGCCCGAACTGACCGAGAAGATCGGCGAAACCTTTGGCTGGGTTCTCACCACGCCAGACCTCCCAGATGTGCTTGCCCAAGAGGTGGCCGCCAATCAGCTGCGGGCAGACCGGCCCGACCTGGCCGCAATGACTGACCGGGAACTCCTTGACTACAACTGGAACCTGCTAGACAGCCACTTTGCCACCCTTTTCACCGAGCACATCTTTGTCAGCTTCCTAGCCACCCTGCCCATTGGAATCATCACCGCGGTGTGCGCTGCGGTTGGCCAGCCAACCAACACCCTGAAACTCCTTGCCGGGCTGGGCGACGTAGAGTCTGCGGCTCCTTCGCTGGCGATGTGGGACCTCGGCCGCGAAGTTGCCAATTCGCCCGCGCTGGTTGGGCTGTTCGACGTGGGCCTGGCTGGGCTTGACGCCAGGCTGCGGGCCAATTCAGACGCCGACGTTGCCTCCTTCGTTGCCAAGTTCGACAGCTTCCTCTTCGCGTACGGGGCACGAGGCCCAAACGAGTGGGAGGTGAGGTCGCCAACCTGGGAGACCGATCCCGACCTGGCCCTTGCCGCAATCGACCGAATGAGGCTGGCCCCAGCCGAAGCGGCCCCCATTCTGAACAACGAGGCAATGGCGGCCGAGCGAGAGCAACTTGGGGCCCAAATAGCCGAGCTGTTGGCCGAGGACCCAGAGACGCAGGGCCAGTTCATGGCAGCCCTTCACTCGGCAACGGTGTTCATGCCGGGGCGGGAACGAACCAAAACGAACAACATCAAGCTGGTGCACGAGTGCCGCATGGCCCTTCGAGAGTTTGGCCGCCGCCAGGTTGGCGCCGGTCACTTCCCCCACCTCAACAGCTACGGGATGCTCACCAAGGAAGAGCAGTATCAGTACCTGGACAGCCCCGCTGGTTGGCACCAAACACTGGTTGACCGTGAAGCTCACTACAAAGAGGTAAGCGCCCTTCAGGAACCGTTCTTGTTTGTTGGCGACCCAGGCTCTTTCGAGGACTACCCACGGCGAGACGCCGTGACCATCCAGCCGCTTGCCGCCGGAGAAACACTGGCAGGCATCCCCGGCTGCCCTGGCAAGGGGCGCGGCATCGCCCGCGTAATCACCGACTCTCATGACCCAAGCGCGCTGGAGCCGGGCGACATCCTGATTGCGCCAATCACCGACCCGTCATGGACACCCCTGTTTGTTCCGGCCGGTGGGGTTGTGGTTGATGTTGGAGCCCCGCTTAGTCACGCCATCATCGTTAGCCGCGAGCTAGGAATTCCCTGCGTGGTAAGCGCCACCGACGCCACAAAGCGGATTCCCGACGGCGCCCTCATCGAGGTAGACGGAGACACCGGCGTTGTAACCGTTATTGAGCTGCCGTAATCCGATACTGATAGCCGGCTTTGGTGCGGCCAACTTCCTCGATCAGAGACACCGCCCGAAAACAGAACGCCAGCCTCTGGGCTGCGTCGCGCCCGCAGCCGGCATGGGTGGCGATGTCCTTTGTGGTGAACGGTTCGGGCAGGGTGGAAGGCAGTAGCCGCATCAGGTCGCCAACCTCTTTGAATTCCTGGATGTCGACGATGTCGGTGAGGTGCCTGTCTACGGTGCGAAACCCGCCACGTCTTCTTCGCAGTTGCGGGTCATGCACCTGCTTGCGGATCTGATTGTGCAGCACCACGTCTAGCCGCAAGTTCGGGTGATCCAGCAGGGTGGGGATGCTTACCAGCTCGTCGAACAGGGAGTAGATCGAGCCCCGCTTTGGGGACTGTCTGCTGTAACCGCCTGGTCGTTCCAGGACCGTTTTCACCGCTATTGGATGCACCAGCAGAAGGCGGTTGGCTGGCAAGAGCCGGTCTAACTTGTTGCCAAGCTTTGCGAACGATCCCGTCTGGATCTCAACGAGGGATTCGTTTTTGGTTCCGGGGTTCTTAACCAGGTCAATAACGAAGCCCTCCAGAGCCACCTCGAACGCGTCGCCGGGGCTGGCGTAGCGGCGCTTCAACGCAGCGTGCAGCGTGCCTTCGTTCAGCGTGCCGATTCCAGCGGTGTCTGTCGGGTCGGTTGTGTCTGGGATCACCACTTAGGTTGGAGTTTCGCGAAGCACTACTAGCCGGTCGCCGGGCCGCAGGTGGGCTTCGGAGGTTTGGGCCGGTGGCAGGCGAACGCCGTCTCGAATCACCGCAACAAGCGTGTCTCCCTCAGGTGTGGACAGCTGGTCGTTGTGGTTCTGAGGCGAGGTTTCCATCAGTTCAAGCCCAACGCCCGCGGCCAGCAGATCATCAAGCACTCGCACGGCCCCCGGTGCCTTGGTGCCAAGGCCAAGCATTCGGCCAACGGCCGCGGTTGCATCGATCACCTCGTTCGCACCGCCTTGGCGCAACAGGTGCAAGTTCTCCTGCTCTCGAACGCCGGCAACGATGTGCACATCCGCGTCGCGCTGGCGGATGGTGAGGGTTATCAACACCGCGGTGTCGTCTCGGTTTGGCGAAACCACAACGGCCTTGGCGTCGCGAACAACGGCCTGCTTCAGAACCTCGCTTCTGGTGGCGTCGCCCAGCACACCCGTCATTCCTTGCCGGGTAGCTTCTGCGATGGCGTGGGGTGAGGTGTCGACAGCAACAATCTGGCCGGGGGGCGTGCCGCGGCTGATGAGGTCGGCCGCAGCGGCCTGGCCGGTTGCCCCGAAGCCGCAGATGACGATGTGGTCTTTCACTCGTTGCCTCCAACGGCGTTTGAGAATGAGCTCTTTGGACTGGTCAGTCAGCACTTCAACAGTGGTGCCAACAACGAGAATCAAGAAGAGTATGCGAGCCGGGGTTATCAGAACCATTGCCGCCAACCGGGCCCCGTCGCCAACCGCGGTGATGTCGCCATAGCCGGTGGTGGTAACCGTTACCGACGCGTAGTAGAGGGCATCCAGGAAACTGATTGGATCATTCGTGACGTCCACGTAGCCATCGCCGGAAAGGCGAACCACCAGGGCAACGAACACAATCAGGCCGATGGCGAAACCAACCCGGCGCAGAATGGCGGAAAGCGGGGCCCGTTCTGAGCGCGGAACCCGTACCAGATCCGTTGAGCTCATGAGCCCAGAGCCTAACCCGCACCGAGGGTAGGGAAGATGACCTCAGTCGGTAGCGGCTGCGGTGTCCAGCGAGGCCTGGCTGTCCAGGGCCTGGTCGTCTTCCAACAGCACGGTGACTTTGTGAAGTTCACCGGTGAACTTGAACGGGCTTGGATAGGTAGAAACCGTGGTTCCCCGGTCGAGGCCGATGTCGAGGCCCGACCAGGAGATCA
Organism: Acidimicrobiia bacterium; assembly: GCA_003231975.1. Classification (GTDB taxonomy): domain Bacteria; phylum Actinomycetota; class Acidimicrobiia; order Acidimicrobiales; family SZUA-35; genus SZUA-35. The sequence goes on along the minus strand of QIKW01000069.1, from coordinate 22,043 downwards.
GCAAGAAAAAGATGCTGCTGGTTTCCATCGTGCCAACCGGTTCATCGTTGATCAATAGCGTTCCAACCCCGGCGCCACCGGAGCGTTTCATGGCGAAGCCAAGGGTGTGGTCTCCCTCGGGCACCTGCCGGTTCGACCTGACGATCTGGTGAGAGCCGCCAACGTTCAAATCGTGAACCAGCAGGCCGTCCTGCACATAAAGCGAGTAGCCGCTGGTGGCATCGCCGTGGGCCACAAGAACACCCTCGGCGCCGGCGGGTGGAATCGTGACGTTGGCCTCGATGGTGTAGCTCCTGGTGCGAAGATCCGGTGCAACATCGGTTGGCAGGTGGCCCATCCCGGCCCAGAATTCATACTTGGTGCGTCCGCCCCGATGGCGCTCGGCGGTTTCGGCGAAGCGCAGCGCGAACCTGTCGTCTAGCGGCAGAACCTGATAATTCTGGGCCTCAACCCACCACCGCTGCTGAAGATCCGCCAACCGTCCCGGCTCCTCGGCCGCAAGATCGATCCGTTCGTTCATGTCGCTGTCCAGGTGGTAAAGCTCCCACTGGTCATTCTCGAACGGCGTGCCGGGGGCGTGATAGGCAACCGCTTTCCAGCCCTTGTGCCAAATTCCGCGGTGGCCGAACATCTCGAAGTACTGAGTGCTTTTTGGTGGGGGAGCCTCGGCGTCAGACAAGCTGGGGAGGAAACTGGCGCCCTCGATTGCTCGTTGGTGGATGCCCTTCACCGTCTTGGGCGCCTTCACCCCAAGCACGTCAAGAATGGTTGGCGCAATGTCGGTGACGTGGCAGAACTGGTGACGCAGCCCTCCAGGATCTGGGATGTGGCTGGGCAGCCTGATCACCAGAGGGTCCCGGATGCCGCCACCGTGGGTGTTCTGTTTGTAGCGCTTCAGGGGAGAGTTGGCAGCCATTGCAAAGCCCCACGGGAAGTTGCTGTGCGTGTCTGGCCCGCCAATCTGGTCAAGGCGCTTCACCTTTTCTGCCATGTCTTCGGGGATGCCGTTGAACGGCCCCATAGCGTTCACAAAGCCCAGGGGCCCACCTTCCTGGCTAGCCCCATTGTCAGACATCACAAGCACAACGGTGTTGTCCAGCTGGTTGGTGGCGCGAATGAAGCTGATCAGGCGGCCCAGGTGCTGGTCTGTGTGGTCAAGCATTGCGGCGTAGGCGCCAGCCAGCCTGGCAAACACCCGCTGCTCGTCTGATGTGTGATCGGCCCACGGCTGAACGTGGTCGTTGCGAGGCGGCAACTCGGTGCCGACAGGAACAATCCCAAGCTCGATCTGGCGGGCCAGACGATCGGTGCGGACCGCATCCCACCCTTTGGAGAAGATGCCGCTGTAGTGATCGATCAACGGCTTTGGTGCCTGATGGGGCGCATGGCAGGCGCCGGGGGCAAACCACAACAGCCAGGGGTGGGCCGGGGCGCCCGCTTCGTGATCGGCCAGCATTCTGATTGCCTGGTCGGCCAGGTCTTCGGTGAGGTGATAGCCCGTCTCGTACGAACCGGGGGCGGAGATGTGGGTTTGGTCCTGGATCAGCTCGGGAGAATACTGGTCGGTCTCGGCGTCCAGGAACCCGTAGTAATGGTGGAAGCCGCGGCCAAGGGGCCAGCCGTCGAAGGGGCCGGTTGGGCCAGACTCGAACAGGGGCGTAACGTGCCATTTGCCGATCATGTAGTTGCGGTAGCCGGCTGGCTCCAACATTTCGGCAAGGGTGCCAGCTTCGGCCGCAATCTTGCCTCGGTACCCCGCCAACCCGCTGTCGAAGTTGGCCAGGCAACCAACCCCAACCGAGTGGTGGTTGCGGCCCGTCAGCAGCGCAGCCCTGGTGGTTGAGCACATGGCCGTTGTGTGAAACCCGGTGTAGCGAAGGCCTTCGCCAGCCAGGGCATCAATGTTTGGTGTTGCAATCTCAGAGCCGTAAGAGCCAAAGTCGGCGAAGCCCACGTCGTCGAGCAGCACCAAAAGAACGTTCAAAGGCGGGGAGGGGTTGCGCACAGCGCACCACACTATGGCCACCGCACCCTGGTGTCTGACCGCCCGCCTAACCTTGCAGGCGTGACAGCAGAACAGGTTCGCCACCGCGAATCGTGCCAGCAATGCGGTTTCGACAGCGATCTCTATGATCGTGCCGACACGATCTCTTCACAGATGGTGATTCCCGCGTTGCTTGAGGCAGCGGCCGAGGGGCTTGGCGCCGCAGATCTTGGCGCCCGTCCCAACAAAACGACATGGTCAATTGTTGAATACATAGATCACCTCCGCGAGGTCGTGTTCGGGAACAGGTTCGCCATCGAGATGGCCTTGTCCAGCCCTGGTGTAGATCTGGGCGACCCGCCCGAAACGGCGCTTTCCGGGGGTGCGAAGCAGCTGGATTTAGCCACTGTTCTTGACGGGGTGCGCACCGAGTATCAACTGATGCGTGAGCTGTTGCTTGGGCTTGACGAGCTGCAGTGGCAGGTTGCAGCGACCCTCGAAGGTGAGCCTCGCACTGTTGGCTGGTTCGCCAGGCACGTGCTGCACGACGGGCTGCATCATCTTGGCGACATCGGACGGATACGGCACGGCTTTGGGCATGGGGCCAAAACTGAAACGGGTGCCGTTTCTGGGCTCCACATCTCCGACGGGGGAGTACCGAAACGGCCCGTGGACTCAGTTGTGGTTGGGCCCGCTGGCGTTCATGGCGATTCCCAAGCGGATCGCCTACACCACGGCCGACCTGTCCAGGCTGTGTGTCTGTGGAGCGCCGAGGTGATTGCTCAGTTGCAGGCAGAGGGGCATCCGATCGCCGCCGGATCTGCGGGCGAGAACATCACGGTCGAGGGCATTGACTGGGTCCACCTTCGGCCGGGTGCCCGGATTCGGGTGGGGGCGGTGCCGATGCTTGTGAGCGCCCACGCCATCCCATGTGCCAAGAACGCTCAATGGTTCAGCGATCGCAGCTTCAACCGGATTCTGCACGATGAGCATCCGGGTTCAAGCCGTCTTTATGCGATCCCGCTTGGCTCGGCCGCGGTGTTCGTTGGAGACCCGATAGTTGTTGAGCCCTAGCTCTGCACGTTGCGGGACCTGGTGATGGTAGGGCCACACCAAAACATTAGGCGGGTGTGGCGGTGGCCGCACCCGCATCTGACCCGGCTGCTGTGATTTCCCGCGCCTCGGCGTAGATCTCGGTCAACAGGATTCGAGGTACATCGGCAAGACGCCTGGCGGCCGAGGGCTCGTCGGGGTCGCGGTAACCGACAAAGAACAGCGTACCCAGACCCGTTTCCCAGGTCTGGACATCGGCGGGCCCTGCTGGTATGCCGTCGGTCAGTTGCAGCACCGCCTTCAGCTCGGACCCTGGGAGGTCCTTAACGACCTCGGTAACGATTCCCGCGTCCCCTGGCACTCCGAGCTGCCAGCCGAGACGGTTCATTTGCCCGCGCAGCGCGCCGTCGATCATCGTGCGTCCGTTGAATTCTTCGATCTCAGTCTGGCCCTCACTTACCTCAAACGAGAGTCGACCGAACTGAGCGAACAATGGGGTTACTTGGTAGTCAGACATGTGGCGAGACCAGGCATCGCCGCTCCCGGGATCCAGTAACTGCTCGTGGGCGATCAAGACCACAGCATCATCTTCCAGAACCACCTCTTCGTCATCGAGATCGAGAAGCGTGCCGTCCACCAGCGGCCGAAACACCGCCAGCGCACGGTCGTCGCCGCTTCGTGCTAGCCACACCAGAGCACTACCGAGGCGGGCCATGACCGGATGCTTAATGATGTAGCGAGTGAAGTTGTCCACCGGCCAGCTTCGCTGCACGCACATCGCGATGCGGAGACGATCTGGTTGCAACGCTGCCGCACTCTTGATGTCCTTCTTGGCCGCAGTGAGGTCCTTTCTGACCTGGCCGATCACATCTTGATCCTCATCCGCTCGGCCCTTTGGTAGCGAGCGGATGGTCTTGCCGGTCTCGTCGTTGGTAAGCGAGACGGCAAGGTCGTTGCCGAGATGGGCGGTGAACGAGCGCGTCCCGTAATGGAACGTTTGCCGGCCATCGGTCTGGAAGCCACCGTCGGGCACGCTCCGGTCTGCGAGGTCATCAAATGTCCATCCCTGACGCTTAGCCAGTAGTTGGGCCTGCCTTGTTGCCTCCTGCTGGATGCCCTTTGGCCTGAATCGGTTGGAGACGGACATCACAGCTTGCACCGTGGCTGGTTGGTCGATCCAGGCCAGCATCTGGAGCAGGGCCTTCGCCTGGTTGACCCGGTTACCTCGATACTTCCGGATGTAGCCCAGAACCTGGCCGGCAACGTCGCCTCCGGCCGAGACGGCGGCCACGGCGAGCAGGCCCTTGCTGTCGGCTGCGGAGCCGAAGAGCGTGTTTCGGTGCATAGCGCGCAGAGTTTCGACGATCTCCTCCTGGGTCATCCCAACGAACGGACCTTTCCCCCCTTGGGCCCAGAGAAAGCTGGCGGCAGCCTGGCCCTGCGCTTTGGCCAGAGCCTCATCATCGGTGTACGTCCGCAGGTCGGCCTTTAGCCAAAGATCAAGAACCGTTGCCCCAAAGACCTGGACCAATGCGGGGTCCATGTTGGCGAAGTGGCGGCGCAGGATCGGCGACGGTTCGGCGGTTTTCGCCTTCACTGCGGTTGCGATGAACCAGGCGACGACATCCTTCCCGACAGGTTTCCCGTCAGCCCAGGCCAGTGGCGGCAGCGCGTCGATGTCGAGCCAGGAAATGGCCTTGGGGATTGCGTTGTTCTTGGCCATCGCCCTTCCTGCGTCGATGGCGGTTGCCTCGCGGCCCATGAATTCATCGAGTGACTCGCACAGTGCCTCGAGGGCCGACAAGAGCGTTGCTTTCGTGTTGTCGTCGCGTTCGGTTCTGATAGCACTTCGAATCGGCTCGGCCGCTGCTGCGACACGGTGGGCGCTGAGCCATTCAGCGGCGCCGCTTCGCTCTGTCCGCTTCTTGCTGGTGAGCGAAGGGAGCACCTGGTCGACGTAACGGTCGTCGATAATCCGGTACAGATCGGCTCGGTCGGACTTGAAGCCAGCGACAGCTGCCGCCACGAGAGCGACCACCAGATGTTTAGGCAGAGTTTCTGCCATCTCGATCACCTTGAAAAAGCCGTCCCGGCTCCAGTAGTAGGGTTCGGGGCGGTCGCCAAGCAGGACCAACAATTCGTCGGTGTTGTAGGCCACCCACTCCGCCACTTCGGCTTCGGTCCACATTGTTTGGTCGGCGTCGATCAGGTGGGTCACCACCTGGATGCACGCACGTTGACCGATCTCGTCGTGCTCAGCAACGGCCGAGAGATGAAGAAGGGGCGGCAGGGTGATCCCGCCGAGCAATGCGACCAGCCTGTTGGCGGAATGGCTGAGCGAGCGAGGATCGGCCAGGAGCAACCGGCTGAGGTGGCTGGGGTGGAGGTCGGAAATCAGCGGTGACTCTTGTGAGAACGCCTGCCAGACTAAGCGACGCCGGGTAACTGAATCACCCAACAGTTCGGCATCATTGATCACGCTTAGGAGCACGTCTTCGGCTCCCGGGTACCACCGGTCCGAATGGGCTGCGGGTAGCTGATCCAGCAGAGGAAAATCGACGATCGGCAATTCCGGCCGCACGTACTCGTCGATGGGTTGGCTCTTGCCAATTCGATCTACCGCGTCACGCACAACGGCCGATCGGTCATCGCCCAGCTCGGCCCGAGCCCATGCGGCCAGCGGCGGGCGTTCCCCGAGAACGACGATGGATCCCAACAAATCAACGGCATTGGCCCGCTGAGTTGGCTTTGCCGTCGAGGTCACGTTTTTCAGGCCGTCTATCGCCAAGCCCCTCTCCACGCGCTCAAGCAGTTCCTTGCCAATCTCTCGTAGGCCTTTACTGGTTGTGGTGGCCGCCTGGCACACTTCGGGTAAGAGCAGCTCGATTGTCTCGGCGCCAAGCGGACGCAGTCGGTCCCAGATCTCGATCTGATCGTTGTGCGGCGGCATCAGTGCGGCCTTTACCGAAGCAAGCTCGCGGCGGATGAAGTCGTCGGATCCGGGCAGGAAGCCAACGACATCGAAAACATGCGACCCCCGCTGCTTCGTTGACAACAGACCGGCCAACAGGTCCTCCGGCTGCCAGCCAAAAGCAGGACAGACTCGGTGGAGATCATCGATAGAAGTGCTCTGGCCTTCCGGAAATTGCACCGTGATCGGCAGGCGGCCCCACGTCTCGCCGATTAGGCGGAGCGAGTTACCAAGGTTCCAAGGCGTGAGGTTGCTGAGCATCGAGCTGACCCGTTGGCGGGCGGCGTCGGGCATCGCCGCGCCTGCCGCCAACACCACACGGGGGTGACCGCGAAGTTCTTTGATGGAAGGCAAGCTCTCGAAGCGATACGCAACGAGGGGGTCATCCATTAACCACCGACCTTGGGCAGTTTTGGGCACGGTGTCGGGGATATCCCCCGTTGCCAAGTGGGTAACGAGGTCTGCACGTTCCTGAGCACTGGAAATGGCCGAGCCGATACAGCTCTGCCACGACCCGCCGAATGGGCCCAAATCGAGAATGTCGGGCCCCAGGGCATCTGGGCCTGGACCGGCCAACTCGTCTTGGCTCTGAAGCTTTCTTGGTCGGTTCATCTCTCGTTGCTCCCCCGTAGGATGCGCCAACTGCTGGCTGCCCGGTAGCCTTGCTCGCGAAGGTCCGACGCACCCAGCTACCAAACTCTGAGCTTCAGTTCTGCGCCGTGCGACCGCCCCGGGCCCTGACACATCACCTTAGCCTCGGGCTCAACGGCAGACCCTGGTTGTAGACCCCTATTCGGTTGCGCCGGCGGTCTTTTTGGCCGCGGTGCGTTTGGCTGCTTGGGCCAACAAAGCTGCGGCGCCAACAACCAAAAGCACAATTGGAGCCATTGTGCCGACGCTCAGTGAGCGGGAGGCGCTGGTGATGCCGCTGATGCCAACAACGATGAACGCAAGCCCTGCCGCCAATGGCAGCACCAGCGGCCGGTTCGGGCCGTTCTTGGTGTTAGCCACGGCGAACCTCCACATACCCGAATGTGATCTCGGCATCGATGGCTAGCGTTGCCAGGTTGGCGGCGCCGTCTTCGTCGCTCACCCCGGCATCGGTAACGCTGGCGTCTGGACTCAAGCCAGAGGTCTCCCGGCCGAACACCTCCACATAGCCTGCCCTGGCCGCCACATTGACCTCCACGTTCACGTCCGGAGGCACAATGATTTCGGCGTAGCCAGCGCCAACGTTCACCTCGATGAGGCGGTCTTGGCTGAAGTCCACATTGCGGAGGTCTAGCACCAGCGGCCCAGCCCCAAGGTCGTACTTGGCTTGCACGTCTTGCTCTGTTTGGGGTCGGTATGTTCGTTCGCCAACTCCACCGTCGGCGAAGGCGTCGGCCAGCGGAGCGGTTGCCAGCCCCAGCATCAGCACCAACCCAATCGGGATCAAGGGCAGCGCCCTGCCCCGGAATGCGCTGAACAACAAGCCGCCCCCAACCACGGCCAGGGCCGTACCGTATAGCACCACCGCTTGCACAGAGGCCGAGGTCCACTGGTCAAGCCCCAGCAGCAGACCAACAACAACTGCGGCAACGGCCAAGGTAACGCTCGTAACCGGCATGGTTGGCTCGGCTGGGGCCTGGCTTTCAACCAGCACATCGCTATCGGTGCGGGGCGCGGCCCAGTGCTGGGGCCCGCTGGCTGGGGGCCTAAAGGCCGGTTCGGCGGCCGCCCACCGCTGCGCCGGACTTGGTCCGTCGGCAACGGGTGGCTCACCCGACCCGCGTTGGGTCAGCAGAAACACGCCGCCAGCAATGATCAGAAGCGGTATGGCAGCGCCTTCGGAGAAGCCGAGACTGAGAGACCCAAAGAGCACAGAAAGGGCGGCAACTGCGAACAGCAAGCCAAAGATCACCCGCGAACCCTGCGAGGAAACCGCCACCGGGCGAGTCTCGGGGTCTGCCATTGTTGGAATTAGCAACCAGCCCGCCACATACAGCAGAAGGCCGGCGGCACCGGCAACGGTCAGAACCACAAACGCAATCTGAATAACCACGGGGTTCACGCCCAGGTACCGAGCCAGCCCCGACGCAACCCCGGCAATTGGGCTGTCTTCGTCTCTACGCAGGAACCGAACGGGCGCTTCTGTGGCGGCCTGGCCGCCAGGCTGGCGGTCTGGTTCTCCGAAGGCCTCGTCGGCCGGCTGGTTGGGATTGTCGGTCATTGGATCGGTGGTAGAGGGATCAGTTGGTGGTTCCATGGCTTCAAGTCTGATGCTGGTCGCCAAGCAGCCCCATCAGGACAGTCAACCATCTTTGCCTTGCGCTCTCAGGGTTCACTCAGGGGAGACCCGGATGGCACCGGCCCCGAACCGTGCGAACATGGAGGGCGATGTCTACCCGGCCCGAATGGCAGATCCCAGCTTTGGGTGCCCAAGACCGCCTCGTTGGCGGTGTTGCCAGCGGCGTCGCGGCAGAAATTGGGGTGGATCCTCTCTGGGTCAGGCTGGGCTTTGTTGTGCTGTTCGCCGTTGGCGGGTGGGGCGGGCTTCTCTATCTAGTTCTGTGGGGCGCCCTGTCTTACCTCGCATACGTTGGCCGTGGCCCAACCGTGATTCCATCCCCTAAGGGCCGCACTCACCTGCACCGAATGGTTGGCGTTGGCATGGTGGTTTTTGGCCTTGCCTTGTTGTTTGGCAACCTCCAGGGGGTTCGGGCCAGCGTTCTGTGGCCGGTGGGGGTGGTGGTAGGCGGAATCCTGGTTGCCCTCGAGCGGATCACACCCAGCGCCCGCAATCCGTTGCCCTCTTGGTTCCCAACCCTGCAAATCGTTGGCGGCGTTGCGGCCGCGGTTGGGGTGGTTGCCGCGGTGAATGCAACCGGCTTGGCTGGCGGCTCCACCCCAGCATTCGTTGCCATTGCAATAGTGGTTGGCTTGGTGGTTCTCAGCGCTCCCTGGTGGTGGCGCCTGGTGACAGATCTGGACACTGAACGCCAGGCCAGGGTGCGGTCAGATGAACGGGCCGAAGTTACCGCCCACCTTCACGACAGCGTGCTGCAAACGTTGGCGCTGATCCAGAAGGGCGAAGATTCCCAACAGATGGTGAACCTGGCCCGCCGTCAGGAGCGTGAGCTGAGGAACTGGCTGGACCCGGGCCGGGCATCACGCCTTGGTGGCAGCGTGCGGGGCAGGCTTGACCAAATGGCATCTGATGTAGAGGAGCTTCACGGCGTTCCGGTTGAGGTGGTTTCGGTTGGTGACGTGCTGGCCGAAGGTGCAGTCGAGGCAATTCTTGCCGCCGCGAACGAGGCTGTTGTGAACGCGGCGAAACACTCTGGCGCGCCCCGCATCGATGTGTTTTCCGAGGTTCAAGACCATCAGATAGAGGTGTTCATCAGAGACACCGGAATTGGGTTCGCCCAGGCCCAGGTGAACCCAGACAGGTTGGGCATTCGTGAGAGCATTGTTGGCAGAATGCAAAGAGCAGGCGGCACAGCCCAGATCCGGTCAGACCCGGGCGAGGGCACCGAGGTTGAACTAACGATGCCAACAGAACCAACTCCTACCCAGGCCCCACCAACCGTTGGCGGCAACCAGCTGTGACTTTCCAGCCGTCGGTGGTTCTGGTTGATGATCACGAGTTGGTGCGCGCTGGCGTGCGGGCCGAGCTTGGCACCGCTGTTCGTGTTGTTGGCGAAGCAGCAGACACCGAGGAAGCGGTAGACCTGATCGTTGAAACAACCCCCGACGTTGTGCTGCTTGATGTGCACCTGCCGTCTGGAACCGGCGCCGATGTGATCCGGGGTGTGGCGGCTAGGGGAGTGGAAACGAAGTTCCTGGCTCTTTCTGTTTCCGACGACCCAGACGACGTGATCTCGGTTATCCGGGCCGGTGCACGGGGCTATGTCACAAAGGCCATTAGGGGAGAGGAGCTAACCGACGCGGTGCGAAGGGTGGCAGACGGCGACGCCGTTTTCTCGCCCCGCCTAGCCGGTTTTGTGATCGACGCGTTCTCGGCCGCCATTCCCGAACCGGTAGACCCAGAGCTTGACCTGCTGTCTCCCCGAGAGCAGGAAGTGATGCGCCTTCTGGCCAGGGGCTATGCCTACAAAGAGATCGCAAGAAGGCTCACCATCTCCATCAAAACGGTAGAGACGCACGCCTCAAGCGTGCTGCGCAAGCTGCAACTGTCGAACCGGCACGAACTAACCCGATGGGCAGCCAGGCGCCGCATTGTGTAGTAACCCTGGCCTATGCGCCACCAGTATTTGCTCAGGGCCTGGTGTGGGAGGCTTGGGTAGTTTGGTGATTCGCGTCGGCGGACGATTGGGCCCCACAGTTGAAACTACGAAACCGCAAGGAGCCTCACGTGGCCGTTAGCTCTGAGGACAAGCAGGGATTGGCGCCGCTTGTATCGGCCAGGGGAATAACCAAGACCTACCGCACCGGTGATCTGTTGGTGCCCGCCCTCAAGGGAGTAGATCTGGACATTGAAGCCGGAGAGTTCCTGGTGGTGATGGGCCCATCCGGTAACGGCAAGTCAACGCTGTTGAACTGCCTGTCGGGCCTCGACTCGATCGACGCAGGCCACGTCGTCATCGACGGCCAGGACATCCACGAAATGTCTGACCGGGCCCGCACCGCCCACCGGGCAGCCAACATGGGGTTTGTCTTCCAGAGCTTCAACCTCATTCCCGTTCTCAGCGCGGCCGAAAACGTTGAGCTTCCGCTCCTGGCCTCACGAGCCAAACCGAAAGAGGCCCGACAGCGAGCAGAGGCAATGTTGGATCGGGTAGGCCTGGCCGACAGAGGCCGGCACCGGCCTGCCGAGCTGTCGGGAGGAGAGCAGCAGCGGGTTGCGGTGGCCCGGGCGTTGGTGACAGAACCAGCAGTTGTGTGGGCCGACGAGCCAACGGGCAACCTCGACAGCGCAACAGCAGGGGCAGTGATAGAGCTCTTTCACGAAATGAACGCCGCAGGCCAAACCATGGTGGTTGTTACCCACGACGCGGCCATTGGCGAAACCGCCCATCGGGTGGTTGAGGTTCGAGACGGGGTGATCTCTGGTCAGAAGGTTCAAAACGGTGGGCTCAGTTCAGAGCCCCCAGCCCAATGATTGTCCTGATCTCGCTTGCCGTTCTGGCTTTGCTGCTGCCAACCGTTCTGTTCGACCTGTTTCGCAGCCCAACCATTCGCAGGCTGGGTTTGAGAAACGTAACCCGACGCAAGGGCGAGGCCGCGCTGGTGGTTGGCGGCTCAATGCTGGCAACCGCCCTGGTTGCTGCCTCCTTCATCATCGGCACCAGCTTCGATCAGTCGATCAGGGGCGAGGCCGCCAACCGGCTGGGTCCGGTTGACGAAGTGGTGTTCTTGGATGACCCAGACCGGCTGGCCGAAATGGCGGCTGCGGTCAGGGACCTTCCCGGCGACGACATTGACGGTGTACTGCTGGGAACTCGAACCACGGTTGCTGTTGGTGTTGTTGGCCCAGACCGACGGGTAGAGCCAAGTGCCGCCCTGTTCGAGTTTGATCTTGCCGAGGCCAGGGCCTTTGGCGGAGACCCTGCCGCTACCGGCCTGGCCGATTTGGGGCCTCTGGGCTCTGATGAGATTGTGATCAATGAGAAGCTGGCCAACGAACTTGAGGTTGGGGTCGGCGACAGAGTTGAGATGTTCCTTGGCCAGTCTTCTGCCACCTTCACCGTTGGCTTTGTTGCCCCAACCAGCGGGCTGGCAGGCCTCGCCGACGTGATTGTGCCAAAAGGAACCTTCACCGGTGCGGTGGCCGCGGCCGGGGCCGACCTGGATGGGATTGCCGGGTCTGTGGTGCTTGTTTCCAACACCGGCGGGGTCTACGAGGGCGTAAGCCTGAGCGATTCGGTAACCACCCAACTAGAAGAAGCAGCAACTGCGGCTGGCATTTCGGCTGATGTTGTTGACGCCAAGCAGTTTCTGCTTGAAGTTGCTGAAACCGAGGGCGAGGCGATGACCGAGCTGTTCGGCACCATCGGCGGCTTCAGCGTGATTGCCGGAATTCTCCTCGTTATCAACCTCTTTGTGATGCTGGCAGGCGAGCGAAAAGTTGAGCTTGGAACCATGCGGGCAGTTGGCATCGGCAGGGGCCAAGTGCTGCGGGCGTTCGCCCTTGAAGGGGCGGTCTACGGCGTGTTGGCAGCAGCTGTTGGCGCGCTGCTTGGGGTGGCCGTTGCCGCAGGCGTCATGGCATTCGCAGCCACCCTTTTTGAAGGAAACCAGCGGGGCGCGTTCGAGGTCAGCCTTGCCCTTCGCTGGCAAGACCTGTTTACCGGCGCTCTGATCGGCCTGGCCATCTCCCAACTGACTGTCACCCTCACCAGCTATCGGATGACCCGGATCAACATCGTTCGAGCACTCAAAGATCTGCCAGAACAAGCCGCCGTTCGGCCGCCCCGCCACCGGCTTGTTTTCGGCCTGCTTGGCATGGCAGCGGGCGCCGCGTTGTATTTCCTGGCAGGCACCAACCCGCTTGCGGTGATGCTTGGGCCCGTGTTTGTGGCCCTTGGCGCCATACCTTTGCTCGGCCTTGTGTTGTCACCCAGGCTGGCAACCGCCATTGGCTGCGGGGTTGGCCTGATCTGGCCCGCGGCAGTGTTTGGGCTGTCTGATGTGATGGACGACCCAGAGGTCTCGGTGTTCCTTCTTCAGGGGGTGCTTCTGGTTGGCCTGGCAACGGTCGTGTTGGCATCGATGGACAAAGTTTGGCTGACGTTGGCCGAATGGCTTACCGGAGGCGGCATTGCCTCGAAACTTGGTTTGGCTCACCCGCTTGACCGGCCCGTTCGTTCCGCGTTGCTGGTTGCGATGTATGCCCTTGTGCTGTTCACCGTCACGTTCATGGCTGTGCTAAACGCCGTGTTTCAGAAGTCGGCCCCAGACCTGGCATTTCAGGCCGGTGGGGGATATGACCTGGTTGTCAACTCGAACCGAACCGCACCCCTAACCAGCCAAGAGCTTGAAGCTCGGGCCGCGGTTGCTTCGGTGTCTGAAATCCGCCGAGGTTCTCTTGAGATCAGGCCAGACCGGGCAGACCTAGAGTCACACGACAGTTGGACTGTGTCTGCCATCTCGGAAAATTGGCAGCCAGATCTGGCTCCGTTCGCAGACTCCATCGACCCCACCTTCCAGACCCAGAAGGAAATGTGGGCCGCGGTTGCATCCGGCGCCCAGGTGAACGGTGTCTACTGGATAGTTGCGCCGGACTACAGCGACTACCAGGTGGGCCAGCAGATGGACCTCGTTTCAAACGACGGGTCCCTGGTGCAAATAGCGGTTGCTGGCCTCACCCGCAACAACTGGTTGGCCAACTCGGGGATCTACTTCCCAGACGCTGTGGCAGCCCAGCTGTATGGAGACCAGCGGCCGGTAACCCGCCAGCTCGTTGATCTGGTGGATGGCACCGACGTTGAACTGATGATTGCCTCCCTCGAATCAGACACCCCAGAGCGAGGGGTAGAGGCAGATTCGTTCATAGGGCTGGCAAAGGCTGAGCTGGATCAGCAAGAGGGCTTCCTCAGGATGCTTCAGGGCTACCTTGGCCTGGGGTTGATAATTGGCATAGTTGGCCTCGGAGTTGTGCTGGTGAGAGCGGTAAGGGAACGGCGCAAAGAGCTTGGCATGTTGAAAGCAATAGGGGTGCCAACCCGCCAGACTCAGCGAGCGTTCTTGTTCGAGGCGGCCTTCATTGGCCTGCAAGGCGTGGTGCTTGGGCTGGGGCTCGGGGTGCTCAGCGCGTGGCAGGTATTAACCAAGTCTGATGCGTTCGAAGAGGGCCTGAAGTTCGCCGTTCCCGTCACCTGGCTTGTTGGGTTTGGTGCGTTGGCGTTGCTTGCCTCGGTGCTGGCTGCGGTCGGCCCCGCCAGGAGCGCCGGGCGAATCTTGCCCGCGGTTGCATTACGCGCAACGGGCTAACCCCGCCGTTTCTTGGCCAACCCGTCTGGGGCGGTAGTGTCCGGGGCTCATGTTTGTGCCTCACGTTTACCTGCCCTCCGGCTCTTCTGAGGTTGTTGGCCGCTGGATAGTGATAGACCCAAAGCAGAACGTGCTGTTGGTTGACGGAGACTTCCCCGTTGGGGTGCAGCCTCCGCTGGCGGTTGTTGGGCGCCACCTCTTGGGTTTGGAAGAGGGCGAGCCGGTGTGGGCGGCGGCAGCTGATGGGGACGCTTCTGTGGGGGACGCTGAAGGGCAGTGGGTGAACTTGCGAGCTCTGTATGGCGCCATCCCCGAAACAGACTGGGTGCTGGCTGGGCGGGCCGCGCAGGTTCTGGTTTGGGACAGAGACCACCAATTCTGCGGCCGGTGCGGGGCCTCTACAAAGAGCCATCCGGTCGACCGGGCCCGCACCTGCCAGGCGTGTTCGCTTATGGCGTTCCCCCGGATCAGCCCGGCAGTGATAATGCTGGTTGAGCGAGAAACGGACTCTGGGCCCGAGGTTCTGCTGGCCTGGGGACGGAAGTTTCCCGGCCGGTTCTTCAGTGCGTTGGCCGGGTTTGTGGAGCCAGGGGAGAGCCTTGAGGAGTGCGTGGTTCGAGAGGTGTTTGAAGAAACCGCGATAGTGGTGAACAACGTGGCCTACCACGGCAGCCAACCCTGGCCGTTCCCCCATTCGCTGATGGTTGGGTTCAACGCAAGTTATGTGTCTGGCGAGATCAGTGTGCAGGAAGAAGAGATAGTTGAGGCTGGCTGGTTCAGCCCCGGCGAACTGCCGACAGTGCCCCGAGGCGGCATGTCGATAGCTGGTTGGTTGCTGGAAGACTGGCTGCGCCGCGTGGCCTAACGCGCTTATTCCTTTGAGGCCACCGCGTTTGGCGTGACGTTCATCTTTGGCTCGTATTCGGCCCCAACGTCGTCGCCTTCGGCCTCGCTGGGTGTGCCCCGCTGGGTTTCGCGTAGTTGGGCGCGGCACGCCTCACACGGTCCGTAGAAGCGCTCGCTTGAGTCCTGCTGGCAGCGTGGGCATGTGAGGGTGAGGTCTGGTGCTGGCAGTTCGCCGAGACTCATTTTCTTGCTCCTGGGTTCTGGGCAGTGTTGGCTGTTACTGTAAACGCTTACCTAACCACGATTTGTGCAAGAGGGGACGCTGCCATGTCAGAAGTTATGCTCAGAGACGTTAACAAGGTCTATCCCAATGGATTCCAGGCAATCCACGACCTCAGCCTGGAGGTGGCAGACGGAGAGTTCTTGGTGTTGGTCGGGCCCTCTGGTTGCGGCAAGTCAACCGCGCTGCGAATGGTTGCCGGGCTGGAAGACATCACCTCTGGCGAGATGATCATTGGTGACCGTGTGGTAAACGACGTGCACCCCAAAGATCGAGACATCGCAATGGTGTTTCAGAACTACGCCCTCTATCCCCACATGACCGTTGCCGACAACATTGGCTTTGCCCTGAAGTTGGCTAAGGTTCCAAAGGCCGAGATTGTCGAGCGGGTTCGCAAAGCAGCCGCAATCCTTGACCTAACTGAGAACCTGGATCGCAAGCCGGGCCAGCTTTCTGGTGGCCAACGCCAGCGGGTGGCAATGGGCCGGGCCATCGTGCGCCAGCCAAAGGCGTTCCTGATGGACGAGCCGCTCTCTAACCTGGATGCCAAGCTGCGGGTGCAGATGCGGGCCGAGATTGCTGCCATCCAGCGAGACCTTGGCGTAACCACCCTGTATGTCACCCACGACCAGGTCGAGGCCATGACAATGGGAGACCGCGTTTGTGTGCTCAAGCGGGGTTACCTTCAGCAGGTAGACACCCCTCAGAACCTTTATGAGTCACCAGACAACGTGTTTGTTGCCGGATTCATTGGTTCGCCTTCGATGAACCTGATGAAGGTTGATCTGAACGGCACCGGTGATTCCTTGGCGGTAAACATTGCAGGCCAAAGTGTTGCCATCGACCCGGCCTTGGCCGCAAGCAAGCCAGGTTTGGCTGCCTTTGTTGGCAAGCAGGTTGTGGTTGGCATCAGGCCAGAAGACCTGGAAGACGCAACCATCATGACCGGCGCTCCCGAGGATCGCATCTTGGTGTCTGAGGCTTCGCTGATTGAATCACTGGGTTCAGAGATCATCGTGCATTTCCCGCTGGCGGCAGACTCGTTCTCCATCATGGACGCAGAGTTCGAAGGCGAAGACGCGGTCGACGCCCTCAAGGACGACCAAGGGCGCACCATCTACGTCGGCAGGATCAGCCCCCGTTCGCCAGCGAAGCTGGGCCAGTCAATCAGCCTGGTGATGGACACCAGCCGGTTCCACTTCTTCGACCCGGCTACAGGCCTGTCAATCAGGAACTGAATTCGCACTGCTCGCTGGCCACAGAGGCCACGCTGAACCACAACACCAAGAACTAGGTCGGTTGTTGCAGCTCTTTTCCTGCTGTTTCGCCACGTCGGCCCGCATGGCGTCTCACCGCGTCGATGTCTGCTAAGTTCGCGCATCGAATTTCCAAACCCTCCAAGGAGAAACAAAATGGCAGACGCGGCAGCTTTCGTCCCAGGTGTTCAGACCTACCGACCAGATCCAGACATTGCGGCAATCGAGGGAATCGTGAAACACCTTGGCATTGCGCTTCAGAACCCGCAGGCCGACTCGGCTCTGGTTTCCTGCTCGGATGCCTCAGAACTCGAGCGGGTGCGTGAGAGCTGGCTGAAGAAGAAGCTTGCCCGCACAGAATCCGACGCAGATCTCGACGCGGCAATCGCCGAGGTCTGTGGCACCATGAGCGCCGAGAATCGCAAAAGCAGGGTCACTTTCTATTACCTGCTGGCCGAGAAGTACGGCGTCTTGTCATCCCTGCACTAACACGGGCTTAGTCGAACTGGAATGGATTAGTGGCGAAAACGCACCTAATCCATTCCAGTTCCAATTTTGGGACCCCGTTTGGCGTGGTCGCCGTCGGCGACCAGCGGTGTAGGGGGTGATCGCCGTTCCTCGGTCTTCGGCCTCGTCTCTTCCCGAGTGTTTGTCGCTCCGCTCCAAAACTCGCGCCCTTGTTTCGCGTGGTCGCCGTCGGCGACCAGCGGTGTAGGGGGTGAGTTGGATGGCCGGAGGCGGGTCTGCGGTAGCAGACCCCAATATAAGAGACCTCAATCTGTTCCGCAGATGCCGCGGGTCTTGCGGATAGTTCTGGCTGCTATTTGATTGACGTCGGCCTCGTTCGGGTGTTGGGTTGAGGTACCAGCAAGTTAACGACCTGTCTCAAACGAACCGGCCGAGTCAGCCGACATCAATCGCCGAAGTCAGCTCCTCCCAGGTTCGCTCGAAAGTGACAGGACCCTTATCTTTCTGCTGGCGCCCCGTCCCTGCATTGCAGACCGGACGGGGCGCTCTTGTTTTGCCTCCGCCAGTACCTGTGGCCTGGCCGCTCGGCGGTCCCGGCCCAGAAGGCTCGACACTCGACTTCATTGGACAAGCATTGCCGTGGCAGAGTATGGAATGTTCGATCGGTTGAGGAAGCAGATGCGTTCGGTTAAGGCCGCCAAGGTAAAGCGCACACTGGACTCTCACCTGCACATTCTGGGCGTGACCCAGGGCGGCGCCCCCAAACCCGAGCCCAAATCCTCCCCGGATGACGAAACGGATCAGCCCGACGGGCCAGCCCGCTGACAACCCAGCCCCGCTGACAACCCAGCCTCCTCCGTGAAAAAGGGGAACTGGCATGGATTAGGTGCGTTTTCGCCACTATTCCATGCCAGTTCAATCGTTTTGGGGCGTGCAGCGATACCTGGCCGCAGTGTGCCCGTTTGGCATCTACGCTCCGGCTGTGTCGTCTGAACTGGCAATCACTCCGCTTGCAGCGCCTCCCGATGCAACTGTTCGCGTTCCGGGCTCCAAGAGCCACACGAACCGGGCCCTTGTTTGTGCTGCGCTGGCAGATGGCCATTCTCGTTTGGACGGGGTGCTTCTGGCCGACGACACCGGGGCAATGTTTGGGATCTTGGAATCTCTTGGGATCCCGTTTCGTCTTGATCGGGAGGCCCGGGTGGTTACCGTTGATGGGGCAGGGGGGCGCCTGCCTGCGGGGCCTGCTGTCTTGGATGCCCGCCAATCTGGCGCCACCAGCCGCTTTGTTCTTCCCATGCTGGCCTTGGGTTCGGGGCAGTACGTTCTTGACGGCCACGAACAGATGCGGGCCCGCCCTTTCACCGACCTGATTGATGCCATGCAATCTCTGGGGGCGCGGGTTGAGGGAACAACGCTGCCCCTCACCGTTCACGCAGGCTCGGGTTTGCGGGGTGGGGAAGTCTCGATTGCCGGTTCGGTCAGCAGCCAGTTCCTTTCTGGCCTTTTGCTTTCTGCCCCGTGCGCTAGTCAGCCAACCACCGTTGAGATCCTTGGCAATCTGGTTTCCAAGCCCTATGTGGACCTCACGCTGGCAACCATGGCCGCCTTTGGGGCGAGTGTTGAAAACGACAACTACCGCAGCTTTGCTGTTGATGCCACCGGCTACCGCGGCGCAAACCTTGCCATCGAGCCAGACGCATCGGCCGCCTCCTACTTCTTTGCCGCCGCCGCTATCACCGGCGGGCGGGTGCGGGTTGAGGGCCTTGGGCACTCAACCGTGCAGGGCGATCTTCGGTTTGTTGACATCTTGGAGGAGATGGGGGCCAAGGTAACCCGTGGTCAGAACCACACCGAAGTTCAGGGCACCGGGGTTTTGAAAGGCATCACTGTTGACATGGCAGACATCTCAGACACCGCCCAGACGCTGGCTGTTGTTGCCCCCTTTGCTTCAAGCCCAACAACGGTTACCGGAATTGGCTTCATCAGGCGTAAGGAAACAGACAGGCTGGCGGCCGTTGTGAAAGAACTGGGCCGCCTGAGAGTGCCCGCCACCGAAACCGAGGACGGTTTCGTAATCTCTCCCGGCCTGCCAGAGCCGGGCCTGGTTCGCACCTACAACGACCACAGAATGGCAATGAGCTTCGCCCTGCTTGGATTGGCCCGCCCCGGGATCGTCATTGAGAATCCGCAATGTGTGGCAAAGACCTTCCCCGATTTCTTCGAAGTGCTGAACGAACTTCGTTGAGGTCAGCCGGTTGAACCGCCCCGGCCCGCAGCCACGGCCTAGCCTTGAAGCGTGAAGGCAGCAATTCTTCGGGGCGCCCGGTCTATTGATCTTGTTGAAGTTAAGGAGCCGGCCCTTCGCCGTGGCCGGGTGACCGTCGAGATTGATCGCTGCGCTATTGGCGGCTCCGATCTGTTGGCCTGGACCACCGGCGAGTTGCCTGCCGCGGCCTGGTTTGGCCACGCCTGGTCTGGCCGGGTGGTTGCCCTCGGCGACGATGTGCCTGGCCGTTTCGTTGGGGAACGGGTTGTTGGTGCCGCACCACCGCCTTGTGGCAGTTGCAAACACTGCCGGGCCGGGTTTGGTCACAACTGCGACCTCGTTCTGGAAATGATCATTGGGGTTGATCCGTTGGCGTCTGGCCACGGTGCTTTCTCCGAACGAATCGGGGTTGATTCCCGGCGAGTGCACCGAATTCCAGAAGGCATCGACCAGGACGACGCCGCCCTGGCCGAGCCCGCATCGGTGGCCGCGCACGCCGTTGCCCGCAGCGAGATTGGGCTTGGCGACCTGGTTGTTGTGATTGGCGCTGGAACTATTGGGCTGATCGTTGCCGAGCTGGCCCGGGTGGCGGGCGCCAGCCGGGTTGTTGCGGTAGACCCCGTGGCTCAGCGTCGGGAACTGGCGTGTGACCTCGGCAGCGACGCCGCCTTTGCCCCGGGGGCCGGTGTGGCTCGTTGGCTTCAGGAACGGGGCCACGGCCTCGGCGCCGACGTTGCCTTTGATTGCATTGGGGCCCCCTCTGCTTTGGGTGAAGCAGTCAACCTGGTGCGCAGGGGAGGCACGGTGATGGCCGTTGGAGTTTCCGGCCAAACCCTGGCCGCGGTGCCGGCGGATCTGGTGCGGCGCGAAGTAACCGTGAGGGCGTCGCTTGGCTACACAACAGCAGACGTGCAAAGAGTTCTGGAGCTGCTGGCTGAAGACCGCCTCAGGGTCTCACCTCTGCGCTCTGCGGAGCTCATCTCGCTCAACCAGATCGACGCAGCAATGCAAGAGCTGGTTGACAACCCGTCCGGTGGTTTGTCGGTGCTGGTGAAGCCGCCGTCAGGAGCTTGACAATTCGGCCAGAAAGTTCGTGGCCCAATCAATTGCGTCATTACGGCGAACCACCCGGCGCATAGACCGCATCCGGCGCCGAGCTTCGTCTGGCTCCATCTCAACCGCTTCGACTATTGCTGCTTTCAGGCCGTCAATGTCGTGGGGGTTGACCAGTAGGGCGTCCTTCAGCTGGGCTGCTGCCCCCGCAAATTCAGAAAGCACAAGTGCGCCGGTTTCGTCATAGCGGGTGGCAACGTATTCCTTGGCCACCAGATTCATGCCGTCTCGGAACGGGGTAACCAGCATCACGTCGGCGGCCCGATACATAGCCATTAGTTCCTCGAACGAGCGGCTCTGGTGGATGTAGTGAACAACGGGGAACCCAACCCGGCCGTAGTCGCCGTTGATCTGGCCAACCAGGCGCTCAACGTTTTCTCGTAGGGTCACATAGGCATCAACACCGTCACGGCTTGGTTCGGCTACTTGGATCATGCTGACCTGAGACGGGTTTATCCGCTCCTCGGCCAGCAGCTCTTTGAAGGCGGTTAGGCGAACGTCGATTCCCTTGGTGTAGTCAAGCCGGTCAACTCCAAGCAGAACCTTGTGGGGCTGGCCCAACCTGGCCCGCAAGTCCTGAGCGGCGGTAACTACTTCGGGGTCACTTGATGCCGCGTTGTAGCGGGCGTTGTCTATCCCAATTGGGAAACCCTTCAGCCGCACCCGACGCCCGTCAACAATGAGGGCCCGTTTGGTTTCCCTGGTTGCCAGCCCCAGGCCAATGGCCAGCCGGTGAAAGTTGTCTGCCCCGTTTGATGTTTGGAAGCCAACCAGGTCGGCCCCAAGCAGGCCGTTGGTAAGTGCGTTGCGCCACGGCAGCTGATGGAAGAGCTCTGGGGGAGGGAAGGGGATGTGCAGGAAGAAGCCGATTTTCAGATCGGGGCGGGCCTGACGCAACATGCCAGGCACCAACTGAAGTTGATAGTCGTGCACCCAAACCGTTGCGCCGCTGCCTGCCACGTTTGCTGCCTCGTCGGCAAATCGCTGGTTGACCCTCCGGTAGCCGTCATACCAATGACGGTGAAACTCGGCCGGTTGAACCTTGTCGTGATAAAGCGGCCAGAGCGTGCCGTTGGCCATTCCCTCATAATGCAGGTCTCGTTCAACTGGTGAGAGAGGCACGGGCACCAGATGCATGCCGTCGTGGTCAAACGGTTCCTCAACCTGGTCAAGGCCGCCAGTCCAGCCAAGCCAGGCCACCTCGCCCGCATCGGCCATTGCCGGCTTCAAGGCGGCCACGAGACCTCCTGGGCTGGTTTCCCAGTGCTCGCCGTCATCACCTTCCACCTGCTTCACCGGCAGGCGGTTGGCAACAATCACGAGGCGGCTGGATGCGGTCACTCGCTCAGTATCACCGATAAAACTCCGAACCAAACGAGGGCGTTGCTGATTCACATGTGTTGTACCAAGCAGCAGGTGGGCCGGGCCTCGCGCACTGGCGTCACAACTCTGTCTGTGCACAGTCTGCCTGGCCGCACGTCTTTATCTCCGGCTAGTAGCGAATTGGCGGCTGTTCTGCTACGTTCGCAGTCGGTATCAATGGCGCAAACGGGCCCTGGCGGGGGCTCTCGAATTCTTGAGGCGGGTTGGATGAGTAATTTGGCGAACGTTTTGAGACCTACCTTGGATTGGGCGTATAGGCGACCCAGGGTTTTTCCGCTTGGGATAGATCTGGCGGCGTGGTTGGCGGGCTTGGCTATTGGGGCCATTTTGAAGCTTGTGTTGTCGGTCGGTTCGGTGGGTTTTGAGCTGTTTGTGCTTGGTGTTGGGGCCATGATTCTGCAGACTGGTTTTGGCTGGTTTGCTGGTGTGTATCGTCATCGTTGGCGGGTGTCTTCGTTTGATGAGATCAGTGCGTTGTCGGTGGT
>QIKW01000176.1 GCA_003231975.1 Acidimicrobiia bacterium | reverse complement strand
GCAGCCGTCAACGTCGTCTTACCATGATCAATATGACCCATAGTCCCAACATTCACATGCGGCTTCGTACGCTCAAACTTTTCCTTGGACATCTCTTGGTCTTCCTTCGTGATCCGAAACAGAAGTTTCGGGGTTGCTGACTTCTCTGTTGGATAGGGGCTGGATACTGGGCTGTGTTACTCGCCTCGGAGGCGAGTAACGATCTCTTCTTGCACACTCTTCGGGGTTTGCTGGTAACTGTGGAACTGCATGGTGTAGGTGGCCCGACCCTGGGTCTTTGACCTGAGATCGGTTGAGTACCCGAACATTTCAGACAGTGGCACCTGGGCGGTGACCACCTGATTATTACCCCGGGCTTCCATCTGCCCAACCTTGCCTCGACGTGAGTTTAGATCTCCGATGACGTCGCCCATGTAATCCTCCGGGGTGACAACCTCAACCGCCATCACTGGTTCGAGAAGCGTTGGCTTCGCCTTCTTGGCAACCTGTTTGAACACCATGTTGCCCGCGATCTTGAACGCCATTTCCGATGAGTCGACGTCGTGGTACTTGCCGTCTAGCAGCGTGACCCTCACATCAACGGTTGGGAACCCGGCCAGAACTCCGGTGGTCATTGCGTCCTTGATTCCGTTGTCAACCGATGGGATGTATTCCCTCGGGATCCGCCCGCCGGAGATCTTGTCGATGAACTCGTAGCCGCCGCCAGGGCCCGACGGTTCCATTTTGATCGTGACCTCGGCGTACTGACCCGAACCACCCGTTTGCTTCTTGTGGGTGTAGCTGTCCTTTTCGACCACACTGGTGATGGTCTCTCGGTAAGCGACCTGAGGTTTGCCAACGGTGGCATCCACCTTGAATTCGCGAAGCATCCGGTCGACCAGAACCTCGAGGTGAAGCTCGCCCATTCCGGCGATGATTGTCTGGGCTGTTTCCTCGTCGGTCTTGACGGTGAAGGTTGGATCTTCTTCTGACAGCGACTGGAGGGCCTTGGCCATCTTGTCTTGATCGATCTTGGTTTTTGGCTCGACCGCAACGTGGATTACGGGATCAGGGAAGTCGAGCGACTCAAGAACGATCGGGTTCTTGTCGTCGGTGAGCGTGTCTCCTGTTCGCACATCCTTCATGCCAATGGCAGCCAGGATGTCGCCCGTCATTGCAATGTCGCGGTCTTCCTGTTTGGCCGCGTGCATCTCGAGAAGGCGACCCATCCGCTCTTTATTCCCGTTGCGGGTGTTCAGAACCTGGCCGCCCTTTTCAACCGATCCGGAGTAGACACGGAAGTAGGTGAGCTTGCCCGCACCCGGGCCGGGAGCAGCCATGATTTTGAACGCAAGCGCCGAGAACGGCTCGTCGTCGGACGGCTTGCGTTGCTCTTCGGTGCCGCTCTTGTAGCCAACACCGACCACGGGGGGAAGGTCTGTTGGCGCAGGCAGGTAGGCGACAACGGCATCCAGCAATGGCTGAACGCCCTTGTTCTTGAACGCCGAGCCGCAGACAATCGGAACAAGTTGGCCCGAAATGGTTGCCGCCCGAAGGGCGGCCTTCAGTTCCTCGACGGTCATTTCCTCGTCTTCGAGGTACTTCTCCATCAGATGGTCGTCTGTGCCAGCAATTACCTCAACCAGAAGAGCCCTGTACTCGTGCGCTTTGGCCGTGTACTCAGCGGGGATATCAACAACGTCGAAGCTGGCGCCAAGGTCTTCCCCGGACCAGAGAATGGCCTTCATTTCGATCAGGTCGATTACGCCAGCAAAGTCTGCTTCGGTTCCAACCGGAAGCTGAATAATGGCTATTTCGCTGGTGAGCCGTTCCTTGATGGAGTCGACCACGAAGTAGAAGTCTCCGCCAGTGCGATCCAGCTTGTTGACAAAACACATGCGAGGCACGCCGTAACGATCGGCTTGACGCCACACAGTTTCGGTTTGAGGCTCAACGCCGGCAACGCCGTCGAACACAGCAACCGCGCCATCGAGCACTCGAAGCGAACGCTCTACCTCGACGGTGAAGTCGACGTGACCAGGGGTGTCGATGATGTTGATCCGATGGTCGTCCCAGAAGCAAGTGGTAGCGGCGGAGGTGATTGTGATGCCGCGCTCTTGTTCCTGCTCCATCCAGTCCATCGTTGCGCCGCCGTCGTGAACTTCACCGATCTTGTAGTTCTTGCCGGTGTAGTAGAGGATGCGCTCGGTGGTGGTGGTTTTACCGGCATCAATGTGGGCCATGATGCCGATGTTTCGGTAACGCGCTAGGGGTGTTGGCCTGTTAGCCATGATTGCCTCGGGCTGGGGTGTGGATGTCCATGTGTGCGAATGAAACGACGGGTGAATGAAACTTGCAGAGTTGCAGCAGTTGCGGCTGATGCTGTGCGGTTGGCTGGCCGTTACCAGCGGTAGTGAGCGAAAGCCTTGTTGGACTCTGCCATCTTGTGCAGGTCTTCACGGCGTTTGGCTGAGGCGCCAACGCCGTTGCTGGCGTCCATGATCTCGTTGGCCAGCCGCTCGGCCATTGTGCGCTCGCGACGCTCACGCGAATGCCCAACTAGCCAGCGCACGGCCAGGGTGGTTGCCCGTCGGGGCCGAACCTCGACAGGCACCTGATAGGTGGCTCCACCAACACGACGGCTGCGTACCTCTAACTGAGGCTTGATGTTGTCTATGCCGCGCTTCAGCGCGGCCACAGGATCGCCGCCAGTTTTATCGGCAACTATTTCAAGCGCGCGGTAGACGATTCGTTCGGCTGTAGTTTTCTTGCCGTCAAGGAGAACCTTGTTTACGATTTGAGTGACCAGGAGCGATCCGTGAACGGGGTCTGGAACCAACTCTCGGCGGGGGGCTGGGCCTTTACGAGGCATCTCAGCTGTCCTTCTTGACGCCGTAGCGGCTGCGGGCCTGCTTGCGGTCTCTTACACCCGCGGTGTCGAGGGTGCCACGAACCACCTTGTAGCGAACTCCGGGAAGGTCTTTCACACGGCCACCACGAACCAGCACGATGGAGTGCTCTTGGAGGTTGTGGCCCTCGCCAGGAATGTATGCGGTTACCTCGATGCCTGAGGTGAGCCTCACGCGCGCAACCTTGCGAAGTGCCGAGTTTGGCTTCTTTGGCGTAGCTGTGTAGACACGCGTGCACACCCCCCGGCGCTGGGGAGAGCCGGTGAGAGCGGGCGTCTTGGCCTTTTTGGATTTGGTTTTGCGGCCCTTGCGGACCAGTTGTTGCATTGTTGGCACAAAAGACCTCGTGTGCGTGGTGTGTCGAGCCGGACATCGAATGGCCAGCTTGAGAGTTGGGGTTAGTGCGGGACTTTCTGTAACAGAACCGTTCCCGGCTGGGCCTGATGCGTGTGCCCCGAGACTGAGGCGACACCAGGAGTTCTGCATGAGGATGCGCTACTGCGCAGGCCAATTTGTAATGCTACGGCCGTGAGCGCCGCTTCCAACCCGGGACGGAGTTGGGTTGAGCGCTACCAGAGCGTGAAGTTGGCCGCCATGAAAGCCGGCGTCAACACCAGCACCACAGCCGTCATTGGCAGGCCGAGCCGCAGGTAGTCCGAGAAGCGGTATCGACCCGGCCCGTACACCATCGTGTTGGTTTGGTAGCCAATCGGGGTGAGGAACGACGCTGAGGCGGCCAGCATTACCCCAAGGGCAAACAGACGACCGTCGCCCCCGGAATCTTCGGCGGCTCTTAGAGCGATCGGAACCATCAGGGCAACGGCTCCCGCATTGGTGATCATCTCGGTTAGAACAATGGTGGCCAGCACAACGCCAAAGGCAACACCCCACAGACCAATCCACCCCATGGTTGCCATTAGCAGGTCAGCGAACCGGGCGGCAAGGCCTGAGCTATCGGCGGCCGAACCAACGCCAATGGCCGCGCCAATCAAGATCACAACGTTCAGGTCAACACTGTCTCTGGCTTGGCGGGGCGTAAGAGCGCCAAGCGCAACAGTGGCCGCGGCACCAATCGCCGCAGCTTTCAACACGGTGACAACGCCGGTGAGGGCCAAGATCCCAACAAGCGCAAGAATCAGCAACGACCGCATGGCGTGAGCAGCAGCACTTGGCGGAGGCTCCGAACGGCGCTGAATAAGGAGGAAGTCGCTCCGGTGTTTGTAACGCTCCCGAAAGCCGCTGTCGGCAACCAGAAGGAGGGAATCCCCAACCTGCATCCTTGTTTCGCCCAAAGACCCAACCACCTCAACGCCTGACCGATGAAGAGCAATCACCGCTGCCTGGTACCGATTTCTAAACCCAGCCTGCTTGATGGTGTTGCCAACAAGGGGTGATCCGGCGCCAACCACGGCTTCGAACCAGGCGTGCTCACCGTCGTCGAGGGCAAGAACCTGCTTGCCCTCGGCCAGCTCCAACCCTGGGACCTTTTCCAACTCGACCACGTGATTGACCTGGCCCGCGAAAGTGAGAATATCTCCGCCCCGGATGCTGTGACCTGGGGAAACCGGTGCTGTCAGCTCGTCATCGCGTTCAACACCAACCAGGAACACAGCCCCAAGTTGACGCAAACCAGCCGAAGCCACAGTGAGGCCGTCGAGGGCGCCACCGGGCTGGACGGCCAGCGCAATTGTGAAAGGGCGCTCCACGGAATCGTTGTTTGCCCCACCACGGTCTGGCAACAGGGCGGGGCCTATCAACACCAGAATAGCCAAGCCCAGGACGGCAACCGGCAGGCCAAGCTTGGCTGGCTCAAACAACCCAAGCGGCTCTTGGCCGGCCGCTTCGATCAAGTCAGACGCAATCAGGTTGGTTGACGTGCCGATCACCGTGAGGGTGCCGCCAAGAATGGCGGCAAACGACAGCGGCATCAAAAAGCGAGATGGGGAAACGCCCCGTCGCTCGGCCCATCGAACAACCGGGCCGATGAACATGGCAACGATCGGAGTGTTCGCAACCACCGCCGAAAGAGCGGCCGCGGTTGCGCACAGGCGGGCCAGGCCAACCTTCATGGAACCAGAGCCCAGCACTCTTCGGGTCAGCGGCAACAACGCCCTTGACCTTTCGACCGCGCCCGCCACCACATAAAGCGCGGCCACCGTCGCCGGGGCCGAAGAGGAGAACCCGCCAAGCGCCTGGTCGGCATCAATCACGTTGGCCAAGAACAGCGCCAGAAGCGCACCAACCACGCCAACGGTTGGGGAAACGCGCCTTGTAACAAGCCCGACCAGCATCACGACCAGGGTGAGGAGAACGATCAGTTCGTCTTGAGTCACCTGGCTCCCCTGTTGTTAACGGCCACCGACACAAGTGTCTCGTCGGCACTTCAGCCAAGCAGCGTAGGAACCTCAGCCGAAATTCGCTTGCCGCTTCTCGGTGATGGCGGCCACGCCCTCCTGCACATCGGCTTCGGCGAAGCCGAGCATTTCAAGAGCCAGGGACGCGTCGAAGGTTGGGCCTGCCAGGCGCAACCAGTTGTTCAAGGTCAACTTTGTGTACCGGATAGCGTTTTGGCTGCCGGTGGCCAGCGTTCGGGCCACCTCGAACGCCTTGTCGATCACCTCGTCGTCGGCAACCGCCATTGAGACCAGGCCGATGCGTTCTGCCTCTTCGCCAAGCAGCGTTTCGCAAGTGAGAAGGTAGTACTTCGCCTTGGCCATTCCGCACAGCAATGGCCAAATGATCGCGGCGTGATCGCCAGCGGCAACGCCAAGCTTTGTGTGCCCGTCGATCAGCTTGGCCGAGCGACCAACGATCGAAATGTCTGCCAGCAGCGCTGTAGCCAAACCAGCGCCAACCGCCACCCGTTCGATGCCGCTGACAATTGGCTTTGAGCAGTTGATCATGTTGTACACAAGATCCCGAGCCTCCCGGAACGTCTCGGCTCGGGCCGCCGGGTCTTCGATGATGTCTTTGATCATCTCCATGTCGCCACCGGCTGAATAGGCGCCGCCCTCGCCGTGGATCACAACCACTTTGGTTTCTGGATCTCGATCGACTACAGGCCAGACGTCGGCGAGGTCGGCGTGCATCTTTGCATCGACTGCGTTCAGTTTTCCTGGCGTGTCGAGCACGATGCGCAGGATCCCGTCCTCGGGACGATCGATCTTGAGGCCGGTGAAGGGTGCGTAGCGTTCCATTCAACCAACCTAGACCTGGCCAGGCCCCGGGTCGAGACTTGCTACTACACAGCCAGAGTTACAGCCGCCCCAGTTAGGTTGAAGAAGAAGTGAGCAACGATGGCGGGGCCCAGCCGACCGGTCAAGGCAACAACGGCTGCCAGGCCGCCTCCGACAACGCTGATTGAGGCGAACAAAACAGCGGTGCCCCCAAGGCCGCCGCCCGAATAGTGGAGCGGAACGAACAGCAGGGTGGAGCCGACAACGCCGGCAACGAGGCCCCAGCGTTTCTCGATTGCTCTGAGGCAGAGGCCACGAAAGAAGAGTTCCTCGACAACGGGAGCGCCGATCACGATCCCGAACAGGATCAAGCCGAGGAGAATCGGGTACTCCTTGGCATCGGTGAGAATTTGAGTGTTGGTGGACTCATCAGAACCAAGCTCTTCACCAACCAGCCAGCTCACGGCGGCGCCAACCGCGGCGGCACCAACCAGCATCGCGACGGCGGCTGCGGGACCTATTGCCAGGTCGACCAGACGAAACTGAAACCGGAAGTCGGCAACGGCGCCGAAGCCTTTTCTGACGGCAACAAATACAGGCCACAAGCCCTCAACGGCCTGAATACTGATCAGGCCGACAACAAGAACCACTACTGCGTCACGAGTCGTTGGCTCGCCTGGATCAAACCCGTCTATCCCGGTTAGCCAAAGAAGCACGAAGATGCCAAGCACCGGCACGCTGAGTAGTAAGGCGAAGCCGATTGCGATGTCTCCCATGCCCCAGCGGGGCAATGGGGGACCAGCGGGCTCAACCACCGTGGGTTCAAGCACCCTTGTTGCTTCCGGCAAGAATGGCAGCCAAGTGCTCAAGGGACCGGAACGAGTTCCCGGAAACGAACCGATCGACATACGGAAGTGCGGCCGCCATGCCTGCCGCTAGTGGCTCGTAACCAGGCGTCGCCTTCAGCGGGTTGACCCAGATCAGCTCGTTCGTTACCCGCTGCAGGCGCTCCATCTGTTCGGCCAACTCTGACGCGTCGCCCCGCTCCCAACCATCGGACAGCAGAACGACAACGCTGCCCCTTGCCATGCCGCGCACGCCCCACTGATCGTTGAACGCTCGAAGCCCATCACCCAGGCGGGTGCCGCCAGCCCAATCCTGAACCTCGGGGGCAACCCTGCGAAGGGCGGCGTCGGGATCCCGGCTGGAGAGCTGGCGGGTGATGCGGGTAAGGCGGGTTCCAAGAGTGAAGGCCTCCACCCTCCCCCGGGCAACGGTTGCTGCGTGAACGAACCTAATCAGAGCGCGGGCGTACTGTTCCATCGAACCAGAAACGTCTAGCAGCAGCACAAGCCGCCTGGGCCGGGTTGAAGACTGGGTGTAGGCCCTGCGAAACGGTTCGCCCTCATAGCGAAGCGCCCACCGAACAGTTCGTCGAAGGTCGGGCCTCTCACCCGATCGTTTTGAGGGAATCTGCCTGCGGCTGCGACGGGTGTGAGTGGTGAACTTGAGCCTGCTCATCAACCGGGTGAGCTCTGCCAGCTCTTTGTCTGTGCACTCGGCAAAATCCTTTTCGGTCAAGATCTCGACACGACTGAAGCGAAGAGCCTGGACGTCGCCCGGTGGTTCTTCTTCGCGGTCAGCCTCGTCGGCGTCGTCTTCGCCTTCGTCGGAGTCCAGCAGCAGCGTGATTGGGGGCGGGGTGCCATCAACCTGAACCGTTTGCGGTTTCTGCTGAAGCCAGAACATGGCGAACGCCCCATCGAACACCGCAATGTCTTCAAAGCGGTGAACCAGGGTGGCCCTGCCGGCCCAATAGACGGCCCGCCGGTTGGTCAGCCCTACCTGACCTAAGGCCTCGCCGAAGTGGATGGTGGCACTGGCCGGAACAGACAGGCCCATGCCCCGCAGCACTCGGGCAAAAGAAACGGCCAGGCGTTCAGCTGGTTGGTCGGGAAGCGAGTTCTCGAGCGGGACGGCCGGGTTTGTCACCCACAGCCTCGCAGCAGTGCGTTCTGCACCATCTCTTGAAGACCTTGCTGAGTTACCCGCTCTTGGTCTTCTCGGTGGGCCTGTGCCACAGTGGAAATCACCAGTTGAGGCTACTCACGCACAGACATCAGACAACGCCAGAGCAGCGGGGGCTTCTAGATGATCTCGAAGTTGTTGGAACAACGTCCCTTGGTATCGCATATCCGATGGATTCCGGGCTTCAGATCCAACGGCACCATCACCACCCCGGGAGCCGGCAACGGGCCCTCATCACCGCACGCGAAATTGGGTATCTGATCGGGGGGAAAGACGCGTATCAGCTGACCATCACTCTCGTCTGCAAAAACAGCACCGACGAACTGCCAACCGTTACCCCTCCAGATCCGGACAAGCCAGCCGCAACCAGACGTGGCCGCGATGCCGGTGAAATCAATGTTGGAACCCCGCTCAGCCACCAGCGGCACCACCTGATACACCGGATTCACCTCCGAGGGCTCGGAATAGGTGATTTCTTTCAGGACCTCAAAGTTGTTGGAACAGCGAAGCTTGTCATCACACAACCGATGCACCCCAGCCTCAAGGCCATACGGCACCGTGATTGCGCTTGGCGCAAGCGGCGGTCCGATTCTGCCCGAACAATCGAACTCCTCATCCTCACCAAAAGCAGTCGGGTCTCTCATCCAGCCAAAGCGCTCCTCAACGTCTCGGCTCCCAGCAAAGCGGCTGACAGTCTCCCAATCGGTGCCCATCCAATATTGAACAAAACCGCAGGCGGCTGCCTCGACACTGCCGGTGATGTTGATGTCGGTCCCACGTTCAACCACCAGAGGCATCACCCCGTATGCCGGATCCTCCTGCTCGGGCACCTCCGAACCGCCAGATTCGCCGGATTCGCCGGATTCGCCGGCGGATCCCTCAGGCTCAGAATCATCCGAGACACACCCAGCCAACGCCAGCCCAACAAGTACCAAACCCGGCACCGCCCACCTTCTCAGTCCCACCGGTCCAGCCTTCCGCCAGTCACTAGATGAACCAACCACCGTAACCCACAGGCACCATCCAGAAATCGCAGCGCGCACTAGGGACAGCGTGGTGCGGTCACCCACCGCCCCGTAACAGAGCGTTCTGCACCATCTCTTGAAGACCTTGCTGAGTTACCCGCTCTTGGTCTTCTCGATACTTCAGCACTGAGCCAAGCGTTGCCTTGACGGTTTCCTCGTCAAGGCTGGTGCGACCAAGGGCAGCCAGCGACATTGCCCAGTCGATGGTTTCGGCAACACCTGGGGGTTTGTATAGACCAAACCCGCGGACCGACTCGACAAGGGCGGCAACCTGGCGGGCCAGCGGCTCACCAACATGGGGGGCACGCAGCCTCACGATGGCCACTTCTCTTTCAAAGTCGGGATGCTCAACCCAGTGGTAAAGGCAGCGCCGCTTAAGTGCATCGTGAACGTCTCGGGTGCGGTTGGATGTGAGCACAACAATGGGGGGATCCTCGGCCCGGATGGTTCCGATCTCGGGGATCGTGATCGAGTAGTCGGACAACGCCTCAAGTAGGAACGCCTCGAACTCGTCGTCGGCCCGGTCTACCTCGTCGATCAGGAGCACAGGGGGCACAGCGTCGGTTGACGACAAGGCTTGAAGCAACGGCCTGCGGATGAGAAAACGCTGGTCGTACAGCTCGGCTTCGAGCTTCTCAGCAGCTGCGCCGTCGGCCCGCCCCGTTGCCTCGGCGGTGCGGAGATGCAGCAACTGGCGTGAGTAGTCCCACTCATAAACCGCCTGGGCGGAATCGATCCCCTCATAACACTGGAGGCGAATTAGCTGCCCGCCGATCCAGCGGCTGAGCACCTTTGCCACCTCGGTCTTGCCAACACCGGCCTCGCCCTCAAGGAACAGCGGCCTACGAAGAGTCATTGCCAAGAAGATCGAGGTGGCCAGCCCATCGTCGGCCAAGTATTCGTTGGCGGCCAGCGCAGCCTTTACGTCCTCAACCCCAACTACTTCACCATCGAAACCGGAAGAATCCACCCGCCGAGGCTACTGAGAGCGCCAGCCTAAGCACGCATTCCGGACCAACCCGGCGGTGGCGGGGCGACGCAGGCGTCAGCCAGCACAATGAGGTAATAGCCGGTCTGGGCGAAGCCCGGGAGGCGAACTGGAATGGAATAGTGGCGAAAACGCACCTAATCCATGCCAGTTCCAGTTCTGGGGCCGAGTTTTCACACTGCCCTCCCTAGACACTGCCCTCGGAGCGTTCACACACGCCAGGTTGGACTGGGCTAGCCGGCGCCTGCCTCGCTGAGAGCTCGGCCCACCAGCACTTTCGCCAGGTGAGCGCGGTAAGTGGCGTCTGCGTTGAGATCTTCGGGCGGAGTTAGGCCTTCAGCGGCGGCAGCCGCGGCATCGGCCGCTGAGGCTCCACCACCAAGGGCTGCTTCAACCGCAGCAGCACGAAGCGGAGTTTGCCCCATGTTGACCAACGCAACATTGGTGGATCCGTTGCTTACAGCGGCAACCCCAACGATGGCCCAGTCTTGGGCTCTGCGGTTGAACTTCTGATAGCTCCAGCCAGCGTCTGGCACCTTTGGAACACGAATCTCGGTGAGCATCTCGTCGGCCGCCAACGCGGTTTGCAGGAAGCCGGTGAAGAAGTCGGTGGCGGCGATCTCTCGCTGGCCACTTGGCCCCTTAACAACCATTGTTGCGTTGAGGGCGAGGATGGCTGCTGGCAGGTCAGACGCTGGGTCTCCGTGGGCCAATGAACCCCCAAGGGTTCCCCGATGCCTTACCGCGGGATCTCCAACTTCACCGGCAACGTGGGCCAGGATTGGCGCCTGGCTCTTCAACAGATCGCTGGTTTCAACCGCGGCGTGGCGGGTAAGGGCCCCGATCGCAACGTGATCTCCCCCATCGTTGATGTAGCTGAGGTCGCTCAAACGGCCAATGTCGATCACAACCGACGGAGTAGCCAACCGGAATTTCATCAAAGGCAGCAAGCTGTGCCCGCCAGCCATCAGCTTGGCTTCGTCTCCGTGCTGGCCCAACGCCGCAATAGCAGCTTCGGCACTCACGGCCTCTACGTAATCAAATGCTGCGGGGATCATCCCTGGCTCCCTTCGTTGATTGCCTGCCACACCCGCATCGGGGTTGCCGGCATCTCGATGTCGTTAACGCCGTACGGTTTCAGTGCATTGCAGACCGCATTGATCACCGCGGCGGCGCTGCCAATAGTGCCTGCCTCGCCTGCGCCCTTCACACCCAGCGGGTTGCTGGTGCTTGGGGTAGTGGTGAAACCGGTTTTGATGTTTGGCAACTCGGTTGGGGAAGGAACCAGATAGTCAAGGAACGACGGGTTCTTGCAGTTGCCGTCTGCGTCGTACTCGGCCACTTCATACAGCGCCTGAGCCACGCCTTGCACGATGCCGCCGTGTATCTGGCCCTCAACAATCATTGGGTTCACCTGGTTGCCGCAATCATCGACTGCGATGTAGTCAAGCAGCGTGGTGCCACCGGTATCGGTGTCTACCTCGACCACCGCAACGTGGGTGCCGAACGGGAAGGCGAAGTTCGGCGGATCGAAAATGACCTGCTCGTTCAGGTTTGGTTCCATGCCGTCTGGCAGGTTGTGGGCGGTGAACGCCCCGAAGGCGATCTCTTGTATCGCCAGCGCTTTATCTGGTGAGCCCTTAACCGAGAAGCTGCCGCCCTCAAAGGTGAGATCGTCCAGGTTCGCTTCCAGTTGGTGGGCTGCGATCTGTTTGGCCTTGTCGATCACCTTGTCACAGGCCATGGCGATGGCAACACCACCAACAGACAATGAGCGTGAGCCGTAAGTGTCTAGGCCAAGGGGGCTGATGGCGGTGTCGGAATGGAGCACGGTGACGTCGTTGGGATCTATCCCGAGCTTGTCGGCCACGATTTGAGACCATGACGTTTCGTGGCCCTGGCCGTGCGGGGTTGAGCCGCTAACCACCTCGACCTTGCCGGTTGGCAGCAAACGAACGGTACCTGCCTCCCAACCGCCTGCGCCGTAGTTCAGCCCGGCAAGGGCCCGGCTGGGGGCCAAGCCGCAGATCTCGACGTAGGTGCAAAGGCCAATACCGAGCTCTTTTTTGTCGCCTGCGTCTCGACGGGCTTGTTGCTGAGCCAACAGATCTGAGTAGCCAGCCATCTCGAGGGCAGCATCCAGGTTTGGGCCGTAATGGCCAGAGTCGAACACCAGGGTTGAGGCAGTCTCAAGATCTTCGAATGCCTCGCCGCCTGCCAAGTAGTTGCGGCGCCGAATCTCTTCTGGGCCAACTCCAACCTCGGCTGCCAGCATGTCCATTGCTCTTTCGATGGCGTAGCTGGCCTCTGGCCTCCCGGCTCCTCGGTAGGCGTCGGTTGGGGTGAGGTTGGTGAAGTAGCCATCGCAGGTGAATCCAAACGCTGGAACGTTGTAGACCCCGGTGTACAGGAAGCTGCCAAGCACTGGAACCCCTGGCGTGATGAGCATCATGTATGCGCCCATATCGGCATTGAGATGCACCCGAACGGCCTGGATCTTGCCCTCGGCGTCGGCTGCTATTTCGATTGTTTGGTGTTGGCCGCGGCCCTGGTGGGTGGAAAACGCAGCCTCGGATCGGGTCTCGGTCCAACGAACAGCCCGGCCCAGTCGGTTGGCGAGTGTTACCGCCAGCAACTCATCGGGGTTAACGTTGAGCTTGGCCCCGAAACCGCCACCAACCGCGGGGGCGATCACGCGAATCTTTTGCTCGGGGATGCCGGTGGTTGCGGCGAACATCACCTTGAGAATGTGGGGCACCTGGGTGGAGCTGTAGATGGTCAGTTCCCCACCATGAGGTGAGGGAACAGCCAGCACACCTCGGGGCTCCATGGCAGCTGGGATCAGACGCTGCTGAACAAATTCTCCCTTGACGGTGTGGACTGCGCTTGCGAAAGCCGCTTCTACTGCTTCTGGTGCTGGTTCCAGTGCCCAGTGATACGCCTGGTTCGTTCCAAGGTCTTGGTGGGCCAGCTTTTCGCCTGCCACCGCGTCGGCCAGGCTGGCAACAACTGGCAGCACCTCGTAGTCAACAACCACCTGCTCGGCTGCGTCGGCTGCTTCGTAGCGAGAATCAGCCAGAACAACAGCAACGATGTCGCCGACATGATGAGCGGTTTCTGCCGCAACCGGGTAGTGGGGCGGGTTCAACATGTCTGGGGTGACCGGCCAGACACATGGGAGCGGGGCGATCCAGAGGTCCATGTCTGCCAGCTCACTGCCGGTATAGACCGAGTGCACGCCTGGCATTTGTGCGGCGGCGGAGGTGTCGATTCCCTTGATGTTTGCGTGCGCCATGGTGCTTCTGACCATGCCCATCCAAAGCTGGCCTGGAACCTGAATGTCGTCTACGAACTTTCCTTCGCCGGTGAGAAGCTTTGGGTCTTCCTTGCGCTTCATCGGCGTTCCCATGACTGCGGTCATGCTGCACCTCCTGCTGCTGTTAGCACTGACTTCACAATGTTGTGGTAGCCGGTGCAGCGGCACAGGTTCCCCTCGAGGCCGATTCGCACCTCGGTTTCGGACGGATTGGGGTTCTCCTTCAACAGAGACGTGGCTGCCATCACCATTCCCGGCGTGCAGTAACCGCACTGGAGGCCGTGGCACTCCATGAATGCAGCCTGCATGGGGTGAAGCTCTCCATTGGTTGCCATTCCCTCAATGGTCGTGATGTTTGCTCCCCTGGCTTGCACAGCCAACATGGTGCAGGACTTCACAGATTCGCCGTCGATGTGGATGGTGCAGGCGCCACACGACGAAGTGTCGCAGCCAACGTTGGTTCCCGTTAACCCAAGCACATCTCTGAGGTGGTGAACCAGCAAAGTGCGTGGCTCAACGTCGGCACTTCGCACCTCGCCGTTGACGGTCATTTCAACCTGCACAACGTTCTCCCTTGTTTCGGAAATTCCGGTTGGACGATCTCTTTGGCACCGGACGCGTGCAACCATGCACTGGCGGGTTCCGGCGAAGATCTGAGCATGACACACCCAGCGCCGACGCGCCCCGTCGACCCCGGGAATTTCTAGTTGAGCGCGGCGATGCCCTCAACAAAGGCGGCAAGGGACTCAGGAGACGAGTCGACCCGCCAGTCCTCTTCCTTTGAAGCATCGAACCAGACAAAACCAACGATGTTCTTTCGGGCCACTACCTCGGCCAGGAACTGCTCGATCCAGGCCGCCTTCATCCCGCCCCGCTCTGTGGCCCCGGTCTCTGTTATCAGCACCGGCAAATCGGTGACAGTTGCGATCTCAGCCAGGCTGGAACCATAGACATCATCAAAGCTCGGGAGCTGCGCTGGCGGTTCTGGCCAGTGACCGAAGTAGCCGACCAGGCCCACAAGGTCTACCCAATCGTCGCCGGGATAGAGGGGAGTTATGGGAGCGCTGCCGTCGAAGTTGACGTTCGGGCTCCAGATCCAGATCACATTGTCGGCTCCGGCCGCAGCCACTCGCTCATAGACGTAGCGCCACATCTCGATGTACAGCTCGGGGGTGTTGCCATTGACAGTTGCGGCCCACGGATACCAGGTGCCGTTTGCCTCGTGCGCCAGCCGAACCAGTACCGGCTGATCCAGGGCTGCCAGGCCCGTGGCCCACTGATCAATGTGGGCGTCGAAGTCGCCCGCCAGGATTCGGGACAGTGAGTACTTGGGTTGATCGGCCGGGTTCAGCTTCTGGCGGAAGTCCCACGGCTCCCACGAGATCATCGGGATGGCGTTTCGAGCGGCCAGGCGTGGCATGAGGCCGGGGTCAAAGCCATCAAGTTCGAACCCGACAGAGATCTGGACCAAATCCGGGGCCCTTTGAATCTTATTTTCGAAGTCATCCAGCTGTTGATCTGTGCCGTTGAGCGTGAGAACGCCAAGAAAGTCTTCGTTGCCGCTGGTTAGACGGCCCAGAAGTTCATCCCGCTGGCTGGCCCGCTGTTCGATGTCAACAACAGAAACAGGAGTGGAAGAATCAGGAGGTGAGCCGTTGGCCTGGGTGGTGGACGGGCCAGTCGAACTACTTCCTTGCGTTTGGCCAGGGGTTCCCTCGCCACCAGGATCTGTCTGGCTTGAGCCCGCGGCGGAGCCGGGGCCAGCCTCGTCGGTGCCGAGCGTGACATCGAAGGCGAGAACAGCCAACGCGCCAAGAGCAACCACCATCAGCGCGGCGGCGACAACTCGGTTTGCGGCTTCGGACACTGCGCCTCAATTCTGTTTTGCCGCTTCAAACACCGCACCTCGTGCGAGGCCACCTGCCAGCTGGGTGGTCAGACCCAGAAGAAGGAAAAGGCAACGTCTCAGGAATGGTCGGCAAGTGCCGTTGAGAATGAAGTGAACCAATTTGTGCAGGAAGGGAGAGCGAGCCGTTGGGTTGGGGTAATTGCCCTTTTGGTAACGGCCATCTACCTGACCTGGCGTTTGCTCACTCTGTCCCTCGGATCAGCCGAGGTGCTGTTCTTCCTGCTTGAGCTCTATGGCGGGCTCAGCTTCCTGCTATTCGTGTTTTCCACCTGGGACCCGAACAGCTTGGCCAAGCCAGGGCCGGTTCCATCATCGGTGGGACGGGTTGCGGTATGCATCACGACCTACAACGAGGACGAGCACGTTCTCCTGCCAACAGTGGCAGCCGCTGTCGCACTGCCTCACGATCACGAGACATGGGTGCTTGACGACGGTGACCGACCATGGGTTAGGCACCTGGCCGAGAGTCTGGGTGCGACCTACTTGGCCCGACAGGACAACAAAGACGCAAAGGCTGGGAACATCAACCACGCCCTGACGGTGATTGACGCTGAGTTCGTGGCCTTCCTTGACGCAGATCACATCCCAGCCGAGGGGTTCCTCGTACGAACCTTGGGCTACTTCAGCGACCCAAGCGTTGCCCTTGTTCAGACGCCGCAGGACTTCTACAACCTCGAGTCGTTCGAGCACATTGGCAACTATCAAGAGGAAGCGATGTTCTACCGGGTTATCCAGCCTGGGAAGAACAGGTGGAAAGCTGCTTTTTGGTGCGGCACCTCAGCGGTTGTGCGCACCGAGGCGCTGCGTCAGATCGGGGGCGTGGCAACCGACTCAGTTACCGAGGATCTCCTCACGACGATCCGCCTGCACGGCAAAGGCTGGCACACCGTCTTTCACAACGAGGTGCTGGCTCAGGGATTGGCGCCCGCTTCGTATCGTGAGTACCAGACGCAGCGCAACCGGTGGGCGGTCGGGGCGATGCAGGTGCTCCGCAGCCGAGACAATCCGCTGATCGCAAGAGGGCTCAGCCTCCCTCAGCGGCTGGCGTTCACCGCTTCGTTGACCGGCTGGTTCGAGGGTCTGCGCACATTTGGCTACGTGGTTCTTGCCGCATCTGTTGTGCTCACGGGATCTCTGCCAATCAGCGTCGACCCATTCCGATTCGTGCTATTTCACATAGCTGTCCTGGCATCAACCACTTCCGCCCAGCTGCTGCTTGGTCGAAATCGGCATCAGATCCTGCCTGCACTCTTGTTCGAATTTCT
Source organism: Acidimicrobiia bacterium (assembly GCA_003231975.1). GTDB lineage: Bacteria > Actinomycetota > Acidimicrobiia > Acidimicrobiales > SZUA-35 > SZUA-35. The sequence goes on along the minus strand of QIKW01000176.1, from coordinate 13,764 downwards.
GCGAATCCCAACCAGCCTGGCGGCTGCTAGCCAGCTTCTAAGCGGCGGCCGCAGCGGCTTTCAGGTGACGCCAAAGGGGCAGGCAGGCACCAAGCGTTTGAGGTCTGAAGTGCCAGCGTCGCTGCTGCTGTTGGCCGGTCTGACCGTTGGCGGGTTGTTTGTATACGCGGCCACTGCGGCCAGCCTGGTAGGGGGTCCGACTGGTCGCCACGTAGACATAACAGCAGCAGTACTTGTGCTCAACCTGGCTCTTCTCAGTGCCGCTTTCCACCGAATCCACCGCCAGGACTTCGGAGACGAGCGCCGTAGGGCCCGCCGGTTTGAGCGCCAGATGCGCTTTGTGCTTGACGGTGTTGAAGGCACGCTCTTGAACCCTTCCACAACAGGGGCCCACATTTCGGGACAGGTCCGCACTGGCAATCATTCGCTTGAGGTGTTCACCCGTGAGGGACCGATTCTGATGCGTTGTTGGATCACCCCGGACGACAAAGGCGGCTCGACAGTTGAGTTCGCTCCCGGCCAGTTCGCCGAGCGCGGAGTTCTGGCCAGAACGCTCTATTCAGATTGTCTTCCCATAGCTGTGGTTCCGCCGGAGCGGCGCGTGATTTCACCCGCGTCGGAGCGCTCAGATCAGGCTGCCCAACCCGAAGTGCCACCCTCGCGGCGGGGAACAGACCCAATCGAAACTTCAGACCGTTCCCAGTTAGCCGATGGTGGCTGACCCGTCTTGGCCGGCAGGCTGATCGGCGCCGATTGATGCCAGCCACTGGGCAGGTTCCTGCTCTTCGCCCTCTGAGGAGTAGAATGTCATCGGTTGATAATCGGGAGCGCTGGTTTGGATATCGCGGTGCCGCATCAGTCCGGTGCCAGCCGGGATCAGCTTGCCGATAATGATATTTTCCTTCAACCCGATCATCTTGTCGGACTTGCCCTCGATGGCAGCCTCGGTCAGCACTCGGGTTGTTTCCTGGAACGATGCTGCTGAAAGCCACGAATCGGTAGCAAGCGAAGCCTTTGTGATTCCCATGATTTCGGGGCGACCCTCGGCGGGCTTTGCTCCTTCTTGCACCAGCCGTTTGTTTCCCTCGGCGAACTGCCACTGATCGACGCGTTCACCTGGAAGGAAGTCAGAGTCGCCAGGTTCATGAATGCCGACCCGGCGGGTCATCTGGCGCACGATCAGTTCGATGTGCTTGTCGTGGATGGAAACGCCCTGGTCTCGGTAGACCTTCTGGACCTCATCAACCAGGTACTGCTGAGTTTCACGAATACCTCTGATCTCAAGCAGCTCCTTCGGGTCCCGAGGCCCGTCGACCAGCGGATCACCGGCCGTGATTTCCTGGCCGTCAACAACTTCCAGCCGAGCGGCGAGAGGCACCGTGTAAGCGTCTTCCTCGCCGTCGTCGGTAACGATTGTGATTACCTTGCCCTTGCCCTCGTCTTCGGCAAGGCGCACAATTCCCGAAACCCTGGCCAGTGTTGCTTTGCCCTTCGGGCTTCGGGCTTCGAACAGCTCAACCACACGTGGCAACCCACCTGCGATGTCGGCGCCGCCAGCAACACCACCAGTGTGGAAGGTGCGCATTGTCAGCTGCGTTCCCGGCTCTCCAATGGACTGAGCTGCGATCACGCCAACCGCTTCACCTACCTCAATCAGTTTGCCGGTGGCCAAAGACGTGCCGTAGCTGTCGGCGGAAATACCAATGGGGGAATCGTCGGTTAGCGGCGAGAGAACCCGAACAGAACTGGTGTCGGGATCGTCACGGAGAGCAGCCATATCTTCCTCAGACACCATGGTGCCCTTTGGAATCATCGTGCCGTCAGCCAAAGGCTGATCGTCGGCGAGGACCCGGCTGTAGAGCTTGGTCTCAAGGTAGGTGCGCACCATGCGTGCATCGGGATCGGTGGTGTCGGAAGGCTCACCGGTATGGCGGTTGTAGTAGCCGTCTGGCTTTACGTCGTGCAACATCAAACCGCGAACCGGTTTGCCTTCTTCGAACGGATCTCGATCGTTGATGATTACTTCTTGGGCAACATCGACCAGACGCCGCGTGAGGTAACCCGAGTCTGCGGTTCGCAGAGCGGTATCGACCAGCCCTTTGCGGGCGCCAGGCGTGGCGATGAAGTATTCGAGCATCGAAAGACCTTCACGGAAGTTCGACTTGATCGGACGGGGAATCATGTCGCCGCGAGGGTTGGCGACAAGGCCGCGCATTCCCGCAATCTGGCGAACCTGCATCATGTTTCCCCTGGCACCGGATCCAACCATCATGTCGATGGGGTTGAACTGTTTGGACTTCAGGTTGATCTCCATTGCGGCCCGAACCTCATCGGTGGCCTGAGTCCAGATTTCAACTTCCTTCTGGCGGCGCTCACCGTCGGTGATGATGCCCTTGCGGAACTGAGCCTCAACTTTTTCGGCGTCGATTTCGTGGCGGTCCAGAATGCCGCGCTTCTCGACAGGCGTCTGCACATCGTCGACCGAGACGGTGAGCCCAGATCGACAGGCGAACTCGAACGACAGGTCTTTGATGCGGTCAAGGGTTGCCGCAACTTCGGCCTTTGGATAGCCCGTAGCCAGGTCATCGACGATCACGCCGATGTCTCGCTTCTTGATCACATGGTTCTGGAACGGGAAGGAGGCAGGCAGCGTCTCGTTCAAAAAGACCCGGCCAGTTGTGGTTTTGGAATAAACCGCAGCTGTGCCGTTCGCGGGGGTCTCAAGCAGGTCGGGGACCCGCCAGTAGATCGGCTGATGCAGGCTGACTTGGCCTGCTTCGTAGGCCCGCTCGAGCGCATCGATCTGGCGGAAAGACCAAATCTCGGCATCCGCATCGTCGTCGATCATTTCGGTTAGGTAAAAACAACCAATCACCATGTCTTGAGTTGGCGTTACCAGAGGGCGCCCGTGGGCCGGGCTCAACACGTTGTTAGCGCTAAGCATCAGCACCCTGGCTTCCGCCTGGGCCTCGGACGAAAGCGGCAGGTGAACCGCCATTTGGTCTCCGTCGAAGTCGGCGTTGAACGCGGTGCACACCAAGGGATGAATCTGGATTGCCTTGCCCTCAACCAGAACTGGTTCGAAGGCCTGAATTCCCAAACGGTGAAGGGTTGGTGCCCGGTTCAGCATGACAGGATGTTCCTGGATTACCTCTTCGAGCACTTCCCAAACCTGGGACCGACGCCGTTCGACCATGCGCTTTGCCGACTTGATGTTCTGGGCCAACTCCTGGTCTACCAGCCGTTTCATCACAAACGGCTTGAACAACTCAAGGGCCATGATCTTTGGCAGACCACACTGGTGGAACTTCAGAGTGGGGCCGACAACAATGACCGAGCGCCCTGAGTAGTCGACTCGTTTGCCAAGCAGGTTCTGGCGGAACCGACCCTGCTTTCCTTTGAGCATGTCTGAAAGCGACTTGAGCGGGCGATTGCCCGGACCGGTAACCGGCCTGCCGCGCCGACCGTTGTCAAACAACGCGTCGACCGCTTCCTGCAGCATTCGCTTCTCGTTGTTCACGATGATCTCGGGAGCACCCAGATCGAGCAATCGCTTCAGGCGATTGTTGCGGTTGATCACCCGACGATAAAGATCGTTGAGGTCAGACGTTGCGAACCGGCCTCCGTCGAGCTGCACCATTGGCCGCAGCTCTGGTGGGATCACCGGTACAACGTCGAGAATCATTGCCCGCGGATCGTTCAACCTGCGTTTGTGATCGTCTCGGCGATTGAACGCCGCCACGATCTTGAGTCGTTTAATGGCCTTCTGTTTGCGTTGGGCGCTAAGAGGCTTCTGGCCTTCTGGCGGGTCGATAGCGGCCCGGAGCTTTACCTCTTCAACGTCGAAATCGATTCGCTCGATCAGCTGGGCGATGGCGTCGGCGCCCATTCCGCCCTCGAAGTACTCTCCCCAACGGTCAGTCATTTCACGCCACAACATCTCGTCTTCGAGAATCTTGCGCGAGAACAGGTCTTTGAATTCTTCGAAGGCGCGATCGAGCGAGTCAAGCTCAAGCTCGTACTGTTCGCGGGTTGCTGCGAACTCCTTGTCGCCTGCCCTTTGCCGGGCCCGCAGCTCGTTGTCTTTCGCCCCGTCTTTCTCCATCTGGGCGATCTCTTTTTCGAGGGCCTCATGGTCGTCGGCCAGCCGCAGCTCCATCTCTTTGATGATGGCTTCGCGCTCGGCAACAACTTCGGCCTCGATGTTCGGCAGGTCTTCGTCTCGCTTTTCCTCATCGACGTATGTGACCAAGGACGCCGCGAAATAGATGACCTTCTCGAGCTGCTTGGCCTTTAGCTCCTCGCGGGGCTCTGTACCCATGAGGAGGTATGCCAGCCAGGAACGAGTGCCCCGGAGGTACCAAATGTGAACACATGGCGCGGCAAGCTCGATGTGGCCCATTCGCTCTCGTCGAACCTTGGACCGCGTTACCTCAACGCCGCAGCGCTCGCAGATGATGCCCTTAAAGCGCACCCTCTTGTACTTGCCGCAGGCACACTCCCAGTCTTTCTGAGGGCCGAAGATCTTCTCGCAAAATAGGCCGTCTTTTTCTGGCTTGAGGGTGCGGTAGTTAATTGTCTCAGGCTTCTTGACCTCGCCGTTTGACCACATGCGAATTGAATCCGCTGTGGCCAGGCCAATCTTCAGCTGATCAAAATCGTTGACATCAAGCATGATTCGCAGCTCCCTTAGCGCCGCTGGCCGGCAGCCCGGGCAGCATCGTCTTCGTCTGTTCCTCGCTCTGGTCGGCTGAGATCAATTCCCAGCTCCTCGGCGGTGCGGAAGAGTTCATCGTCGATCTCCCGCATCTCAATTTCCTGGCCGTCCTCGGCCAGCACCTCAACGTTCAGGCAAAGGGCCTGCATCTCTTTGATCAACACCTTGAAGCTCTCTGGGATCCCGGGCTCTGGGATGTTCTCGCCCTTCACAATGGCCTCGTACACCTTTACCCGACCAAGGACATCGTCGGATTTGATGGTGAGCAGTTCCTGGAGGCAATAGGCCGCGCCGTAGGCCTCGAGGGCCCAAACTTCCATCTCGCCGAAACGCTGACCGCCGAACTGGGCCTTACCACCGAGGGGCTGCTGGGTGATCATGGAGTAGGGCCCGGTGGACCGAGCGTGGATCTTGTCGTCGACCATGTGGCTGAGCTTCAGCACATACATGATTCCGACCATCACCCGGTTATCGAACTTCTCACCGGTGCGACCGTCTGTAAGGGTGACCTTGCCGTCGGTACCGATGAGTCGGGTGCCGTCTGCCATCTCGGGATTCATGTTCTCAAAGATTTCCTGGATGGTTGGCTTGTCTCCCGACAGCTCTTTTTCGTCCCACTTCGCCCCATCGAACACAGGTGTAGCCACCAGAGTGGAAGGGGTTGTGAACGGACGAGTCTTCTGTTCGGTTCCTCGAACCGGCGCTTCACCAACCGTGTCTCCAGCAACCGACCAGCCCCATCGTGCTGCGTAACCAAGGTGGGATTCCAGCACCTGACCCATGTTCATCCGGGACGGCACCCCAAGCGGATTGAGGATGATGTCGACGGGCGTGCCGTCTTCCATGTGGGGCATGTCTTCAACCGGCAGGATTCGCGAGATGACGCCCTTGTTTCCGTGACGGCCCGCCAGCTTGTCGCCAACGCTGATCTTGCGCTTTTGGGCCACATAAACTCTGACGAGCTGGTTGACTCCGGGCGGCAGCTCATGGCTGTCTTGCCGGTTGTAAACCTTGACGTCAATGACCTTGCCAACCTCGCCGTGAGGAACCTTCAGCGATGTGTCGCGAACTTCACGCGCCTTCTCGCCAAAGATGGCTCGAAGCAGACGTTCTTCAGGGGTCAGCTCGGTTTCACCCTTGGGGGTGACCTTGCCGACCAGAACATCACCAGGGCCGACATCGGCGCCAACCCGAATGATTCCCCGCTCGTCGAGGTCGGCGAGAATGTCTTCGCTCAGGTTCGGGATGTCGCGGGTGATCTCTTCGGGCCCAAGCTTGGTGTCTCGGGCATCAATCTCGTGCTCCTTGATGTGAATCGACGTCATCACGTCGTCTCGCACCAGGCGCTCAGAAATGATGATTGCGTCTTCGAAGTTGTAACCACCCCACGGCAGAAAGGCCACAACCAGATTCTTGCCAAGAGCCAATTCGCCGTTGTCGGTTGACGGACCGTCGGCCAGAAGGTGGCCCGCTTTGAACGTGTCGCCTGGCTCAACCCTTGGTTTCTGGTTGATGCAAGTGTCTTGGTTCGAGCGCTCGAACTTCAAAAGCCGGTAGATCTTCTTGCCCGACTTCTTGTACTCAACCACGATCTGCTGGCTGTCGACATCGAGGACGACCCCGTCTTCGATGGCAACAAGGGTGTCGGCCGCGTCGTGGCCTGCCCTGGTCTCAATACCAGTGCCAATGTAGGGGGCCTCGGCTGTGAGAAGCGGAACCGCCTGGCGCTGCATGTTTGCACCCATCAGGGCGCGGTTGGCGTCGTCGTGTTCCAGGAACGGAATCAGGCCGGTGCCAATGGAAACAATCTGCTTGGGCGAGACGTCCATCATCTGAACTTCAGACGGAGGCACGGATGTGATTTCGGTGGTGGCGCCAAAGAAAATGTCTCGCTCGAGCTGTGCCTTCAGATCTCGAAGCGACGCGGCCTGGGGCGACCGGCGGGCCAACACACGGTCGTTGACAAAGGTGCCGTCTGGATGCAAGGGCGCGTTGGCCTGAGCAACGACATAGTCCTCTTCTTCGTCGGCGGTGAGGAACACAATGTCTGAGGTTGCCCGGCCCTTGACGACCTTTCGATAGGGGGTTTCAAGGAAGCCGAAGTCGTTAACCCTGGCGTAGCTGGCCAAGTATCCGATGAGGCCGATATTCGGGCCCTCGGGGGTCTCGATCGGACACATGCGGCCGTAGTGAGAGAAGTGGACGTCTCGAACTTCGAAACCGGCCCGCTCTCGGCTGAGCCCGCCTGGGCCCAGCGCAGACAGCCTGCGGCGATGGGTAAGGCCGGACAGCGGATTGATCTGATCCATGAACTGCGACAACTGCGAAGTGCCGAAGAACTCTTTGATGGCAGCAACCACGGGGCGAATGTTGATCAGGGTTTGGGGCGTAATCGCCTCAACATCCTGGGTTGTCATCCGCTCACGAACCACTCGCTCCATCCGGGAAAGACCGATGCGAACCTGATTCTGGATGAGTTCGCCGACCGAACGCACCCGCCGGTTGGCGAAATGGTCCTGGTCATCGAGGCGATAGCCGGGTTCGGCAATCATCAGGTGCAGCAGATAGCTGGCAGCAGCAAGCACCTCGCCCTCTGCGAGTACTGACTGATCCGGGTCTGGCGGATCGAGCACATCTGAAAGCATCGGGAACAGCTCAAGCAAACGCTGTACTTCTGGACCAAGCTTGCGGTTCAGCTTGTAGCGGCCAACCCGAGAAAGGTCGTAGCGCCGATTCTCGAAGAACGCGTTGCGCAAGTAGTTTCTGGCAGCCTCAAGCGTTGGCGGCTCGCCAGGGCGAACGCGCTTGTAGATCTCGATCAGGGACTCTTCCCTGGTTGGAGCGATCTCGCGATCTTTCTCCCATTGGCCCTCGAGGAAGTCGAAGTGATCAACAAAGGCGTCGAGGAACCCAGGAACGGATTCTTCATCAAAGCCGATGGCACGCAGCAGCGTGAACAATGACAGTCGGCGCTTGCGGGCCACCCGCACACCAGCCGTCGGGTCCTTACCAGGCTTCTGCTCTACGTCGAACTCGATCCATTCACCTCGATAGGGATGAATCGTGCCAGTAACCATTTGATGCTTGCTGAGATTACGGAGCCGGAACCGCTCGCCCGGCTGGAAGATGACTCCAGGAGAGCGAACGAGTTGTGACACAACAACGCGCTCGGTTCCGTTGATGACAAAGGTTCCCTTGTCGGTCATCATCGGGAAGTCACCCATAAACACTGTTTGCTCTTTGATTTCACCAGTGTTGGAGTTGATGAACCTGGCGCGCACAAAAATGGGCGCGGCGTAGGTCATGTCCTTCTCTTTGCATTCTTCAACCGTGAACTTCGGATACGGCTTTAGGTCCTCGTCATGAGGATCGAACTCGAGATCAAGCTGGAGCGTCTCCGTGAAGTCCTTTATTGGACTGATATCACGGAACGCATTGGCCAGACCTTCCTCAAGAAACCAGCGGAAAGACTCCCGCTGGACGGCAATCAGATCTGGAAGCTCAAGGGCTTCAGAAAGCTTACCGAATGAGTAACGGTCGCGAGCGAGTGTGCGAGCAGGCAAAGGACACCACCAGAGGTTTCACGACGAGCCATGGGACACCGGCGCACACAAGGATCCCCCCACTTACTTGATCTCATGGTCTGCCGTGACAGGCTGGTGAGGCCGATCGGGGCAGATTTCTGGGGTCGAGAAAGCACGAAGGTGCGAGCACGGTCTTGGCAAGCATAGGCCGAGCACACAACAGTCACAACCCTTTGGTCGCGACCCGAATGGTAAGGAAGGGACCGCCCCAGGTCAAGGCTTGTTTGCCCGGTTTCACAAAGGTGACATCGGTCATGTCCAGCCAAGAACGGGAGCGGTTCCCCGCCTGCGACAGCAGCTACTTCAGGTCGGCGCTGCCGCCAGCCTCTTCAATCTTGGTCTTGGCAGCCTCGGCATCGTCTTTCGACGCACCCTCCAAAACTGGGGCCGGAGCGCCCTCAACCAGATCCTTCGCCTCCTTGAGACCCAGGCTGGTTAGCTCACGAACAGCCTTGATTACCTGGATCTTCTTGTCTCCGATGGCGGTTAGCACCACATCGAAGCTGTCTTTCTCTTCAGCCTCACCACCATCGCCCCCAGCGGGAGCAGCGACAGCAGCGGCAACCGGAGCGGCCGCAGTTACGCCGAACTTCTCTTCAAAGTCAGTTAGCAGCTCGCTGAGCTCCAGCACCGACAGATTGGCAATTCCTTCGAGGATTTCGTCTTTGGTCATTTCAGCTCTCTTCAGTCTCTTCGGGTTGATCAGCTTCAGGTTCTTCGGTTACTTCTTCGGTTACTTCTTCAACTACTTCTTCAGTAGGGGCGGCATCAGCCTCAGTGGATTCCGAAACAGGCGCTTCCTCAGCCGCAGGCGCTTCCTCAGCCGCAGGCGCTTCCTCAGCCGCAGCCTCGGAACCCCCACGCTGCTCAAGCAGCGCTTTCAGCCCAAAGGCCAGGTCTCGAGGCAGTGCCTGCAACAGCCCGGCCATTTGGGTCATCGGCGCAGCAAGTGCACCTGCCATCTTGGCCAACAGAACCTCACGAGGTTCAATTGCTGCTAACTGCTTCAGTCCGTCGGCGTCAATGAAACTGCCCTCGAAAAGGCCTCCCATCACAATCAGGTCAGGGTTGTCCTTGGCGAAGTCTCTCAGCGACTTTGCCACAGAAACCACGTCGCCGCTGCCCCCGTCGGGAGCGTCTTCGGCAAAGGCAAGGGCCGTTGGGCCAACCAAGAGATCGTTGAACTCCTGGCCCACTTCGGTTGCGGCCAGACGTACGAGAGTGTTCTTGTACACCTTGTAGCTACCACCCGATGGCCTGAGGCTGCGGCGTAGCTCGGCCAACTGGGCCACAGTTAGGCCCCGATACTGGGTAACAACCACTGCCTCGGCCTTGCCAAGACGATCACGAACCTCTTCGACGATCGCCACTTTCTTTGCTGGCGGGTTTTCCATTGCACCTCCTCTCGTTGTGTCGGCTCCACCGGAGTGGAGGTTTGGATGTCTGATCGACTCAGGTAGACCAGTCCAGCGACACACACCGAGCCTCAGAACGAGGGGGCGAGCAGAAGGAGAACCAATCGCCTCATTCGGAGTTATACCGGGCCGAGGCCCCGCACCCGAACGTCTCTGGCGAGCGTTGCGAAATGACGTTTACGCAGATCAGGCTAGCGACGTTGGGAGCAAACCCGGTTTGGGCGCTTATTCGGTTTCAGTAACCTGAGCCGGGTCGATCTTTATGCCGGGGCCCATAGTGGTTGAAGCCGAGATCTTCAGGATGTAGCGACCCTTCGAAGAAGCGGGCTTGGCCTTGATGATCTCGTCAAGCAAAGCCTTGAAGTTCTGCACCAGCGCGTCGACTTCGAAGCCAGCCCGACCAACGGTGACGGCAACGTTGCCGTAACGATCGGTCCGATACTCAACAGTGCCTCCCTTGAAGTCACCAACGGCTTTGGCCACATCGGGGGTAACCGTTCCGGTCTTCGGGTTTGGCATCAGCCCACGAGGGCCGAGCACTCGGCCCAGCTTTCCAACTTGAGGCATCAGTTCAGGGCTGGCAATCGCCAGATCGAAGTCAAGCATCCCACCCTCAACCTCTGCCACCAGTTCCTCTCCGCCGACAAAGTCAGCGCCAGCGTCGGCGGCCGCCTTAGCAGCCTCGCCAGTGGCAAAAACGGCTATCCGCACGTTCTTCCCGGTTCCCGCGGGCAAAGCCACGGTGCCGCGCACAATTTGGTCTGCCTTCCTGGGATCAACACCAAGTCGCATCGAGATGTCTACCGCCTCGTCGAACTTGGCCGGAGCCAGGCTTTTCGCCAACTCCATCGCCTCACGGGGCGTGTGCAGATTCTCTCTGTCATAGCGACGCGTTGCGTCGATGTACTTCTTACCCTTCGCCATGATGGCTCCCTCGTTGTAGTGGCTGCCGAGCGAGGTGATCCCGGCGAACCAGTTTTGCTGGATCTAGCGGACTTGCACACCCATTTGACGGGCCGTGCCCTTTACCTGTTCCTTCGCCGCGTCTAGATCGTAGGCGTTGAGATCTGGCATCTTGACCTGAGCGATTTCGCCAACCTGAGCGTCGGTAATGGTGCCGGCGAGGTCTCGCTTGGGGTCGGCGGCACCCTTGGTGATACCAGCGGCCTTCTTGATCAGCTCGGCCGTAGGTGGAGTTTTGGTTATGAACGAGAACGAGCGGTCTTCGAAGATCGAGATCTCGACCGGAACAACGCTGCCCCGCTGAGACTCTGTGCGGGCGTTGTACTCCTTGCAGAAGTCCATGATGGCAACGCCGTACGGGCCGAGCGCAGTGCCGACCGGAGGAGCGGGCGACGCAGCACCGGCCTGAATCTGGATCTTTACGACTGCCATTACTTGCTTCTTGGCCATGAATTTGATGCCTTAGAGAGAAGGTGCGCGGTTTGGTATCCGCGACAAGAACGACGTGGGATGATACCGGAGCAGGTGCGTGGTTACGCCCAACCTGTCAAGCGACAGAGCAAACACCTGGCGCTAGATCTTGCCGACCTGAGCGAAGTCCAACTCAACCGGGGTTTCGCGGCCAAAGATGTTGACGAGGACCTTGACTTTCAGTTGATCTTCGTTGATCTCAACGATTTCGCCCTGGAAGTCGGCGAATGGCCCTTCCTTGACTCGCACCGTTTCGGCCATTTCGTACTCGAGGCGAGGCCTGCCCTTCCGGGTTGTGTCTTCGCCGTCGACTTTGACCTCAAGGAAGTTCTCGACATCTCGCCGCGGCAGCGGGGAGGGCTTGTTTCCCGCTCCGACAAAGCCGGTGACGCCTGGGGTGTTTCGCACAACGAACCAAGAGTCGTCGTCGAGCTGGAGCCGACACAGCAGATAGCCAGGGAACACCTTCTTCTGGACAACCACCTTCTTGCCGTTCTTGAACTCAACAACATCTTCCATCGGGATAACGACTTCGTAGATCCGCTCTTCCATGTTCATTGATGACGTGCGGGCAACTATGTTTGACCGCACCTTGTTTTCATAGCCCGACTGGGTGTGCAACACATACCACTTCCCGGGGCGGTCGTAGGGCGAGATGACGCGCTCGGCGGGGGCCTCAGGCTCTTCGACTGCGGCGGGCTCTTCAGTCGCAGCTTCTGCGGCGGGCTCTTCAGTCGCAGCTTCTGCGGCGGGCTCTTCAGTCGCAGCTTCTGCGGTTTGGGCTGCCTCCGGCGGGGCAGCCTCTGTTGCTGTCTCGTCTTCGGTTGTTCCCTCGGCGCTGTCAGATTGCTCTTCGGCGGCAGGTGCAGTGGAATCTTTGGGTGCAACCTCGTCGTCGGCTGAGACTTCCATCTCCGGCAGGTCGGTATCAGGCAGATCGGTATCAGGCAGATCGGTATCAGTCATTGTGAGAGCCTCAGGAGTCGGAGAATTCCTTCGCCAAACAGCCAATCAAGACCGGCGATGAAGGAGGTCAAAACGATCAGGGTGATCATCACCACGATGGTGTAGTTGAGGACCTCACGCCTGGTGGGCCAGTTGACCCGACGAAGCTCAGCCTGCACCTCACGCACATACGACAACGGACCGACTCGCTCGGCCGGTGCAGTAACGCGAGCCTCACGCTTGGCCGCACGCGGGTTGCCCTCGGCGTCAAGCTGGCCTTGTTTTTGGAGCATGCGCCGTTGTTCACGGTTCATCGCCATGGAACGTGCCTCTGAATGGGATCGAAATTGTGACGGATAGCCGACAACCGGCCGGGCAGGGCACGAGGGACTCGAACCCCCAACCCCCGGTTTTGGAGACCGGTGCTCTACCAATTGAGCTAGTGCCCTTGGACAAAAATGAGGCTAGCAGCACCCCACTACCTTTCGACGGGCGCCCCGAGCAGATATGGCTTCAGCTGGCCAAGCGCCGACCACCCGCAACACGGGTTGCTAGAACAAAAGCCCCAGCGGCGCCTGCGGTGGCAGCCGCCGCTATGCCTCCGATGTACACCTTGCGACGATCCGACCGGTGCAAGCGGTGAACAGAGGCGGGAGGCCGAACAAGATCCAGGACATCTCCGAGAAGGTCGTCTCCTGGCTCAGCCAAGTCAGCACGAAGAGTTTTCATTACCCTGATCAGTTTCCGGAACTGCGCCATTTCGGCCTGACACTTCAGGCAGGCCTTCAGGTGGGAGGAAGCGGGCTCAAGAAGTGTTCCCGGATTGTCGGCGAACTCGGCGAGGAGCGCCGACACGTCGTTGCAAACAAGCGTTTCAGACGGCATGAGCCTGATCGCCTTCATTGCCGTGCCTGCCGGACTCTTGCGGGTAGAGCTTTTCCCTTAGGCGTTTGCGGGCTCGGTGCAAGCGCACCTTTGCAGCCGATTCGGTAATCCCGAGTTCTTCGGCGATGGTTTCATGGGGCAGGTCGTATATGTCTCGCAACACAACAACAGCCCTGAGCTTGGGAGGCAACGACCGAAGCGCGTCGGTGAGTTGGCGTCGGAGGTCGCCAACGTCGGCTCGGTGAACCGGGTCGGACTGAGGGTTGAGATCAACCACAACAGAGTCTTCCGGGAGCTCATCGGTGCGGGTCCGCACCTTTCGACCCAGGAACGTGTTTGCACAGTTCGCGGTGATTCGGTGGAGCCACGTGCTGAACTGCGCGTCGCCCCGAAACTTCTTCAGTCCCTTGTGAACCCGAAGGTAAGTTTCCTGTACCACGTCGCGAGCATCCTCCTCGTCACCGGTCATGCGATAGGCCAGCGTGTAGGCGTCTTGGTACGTAAGGCGGACTAGCTCTTCGAAGGCACGATGATCACCATCCTGCGCACCCTCAATGAGTTCGTCGATCTCACGCGAAACCATGCTGTCCTCCGAGGTCTGACTCAGGGTTGCTTCTCTGGGTTACGCCCTGCCCCATTTCGAAACCATATCGGAACAATTCGGCCACGGATTCACTGCCAACCATACGGTTCGGTCCTACTTGACGATTTTGGTGACTCGGCCAGCGCCCACAGTACGGCCACCCTCACGGATAGCGAACCGCAAACCCTCATCCATCGCGAT